>DIUH01000208.1:0-24337 GCA_002428205.1 Planctomycetaceae bacterium UBA6163 | reverse complement strand
CACCTCAGGCTTGCATTCGTGAAGGACCAGATGTGGAACCGCTATCGCCGAGAGTCCGATGAAGACGGCGCGCAGCGAAGAAGACGTGTGGCCCGTTACTAACGATTCAGCGACTCCGACCTGCATCCACCAACCGACCGCTGCGACGCCGAAAATCGCGGCGACGGACAGCGGCGCGATTCGACGCACAAACTCGCCGACCGCCAAAGATTCATCGCGTCGCAACCGCTGCAATCCCTGCCACGAATGCCACGCACAGAAGTAGATCGAAAACGATAATAAGATCGGCAGGATTACCGCGGCGATTGTCGTTGCCAGCGGCACCCAGCGATCACAATCCAGCGGCGATTGGGCAAGTCGCACGATCACGCTCACTAACGCAAGCGGCAATAACAGTATCGCAATCGCTTGCGTGATTGCGACGATTCGAAACGCCGTTTCGGCTTGATTGTCAGGGATGATCAAACCAAGCAACGCTCGCATTTCATCAGGCCGCGCTACTGCTGGAACCCAAATGACCAGCCCGCCAACGGCAGTGGCGATTGCGTGTTGAAGCAGTCGCCCGATGCGCGATGAAGCGGCGTCAAGGTCGCTGGCCAGTTGTTCTTCGCGTCCGAAGTGCCACGCAGAAACAAGAAAGAATAATAAAACCGTAATGGTCGGAATCGCGAACCAACCAGCCGCAAATGCGACTCCAACAAACAGATATGTCGGAAAGAAAACGGCCCACCATCGGTCACCAAACCGATCGGCCAGCAATCGTTTACCTGTCCAGTGATCCAGACCACCATGAGGCACTCCCAGTACCGCAATCGCAAACGCTGCGGCTAGCACCATGCTAGAAAGTTCAGGGGAACCGAACATCAGCATGCCACCGACCGAAGTCGCGCAAATCGATAGGTAGACTGGGGAGTGCATACTTAAAACATCAACGTTTACAAACAACCAGGATCAAGAAACGGTGCCTCATCGCGGCCGTGCATTCAAACGTTGCACGGCCGCACCCATTCTTTCCAGCAATCCTTAGGCAACCGCTGGAGAAGTCGTCGACTCGCCCACAACGCTGTTCTCAACGTTCGTGCTCTTGGCCCGAGCGATGAAGTAAATCAGCAAGCCGAAGCCAGCCTTAGCAGTCATGTCCGCGATCGCGTAACCGACTTGCAACCAGACGATGCCGCTGGCATCAACGGCTCCACCGGCCTTCGCTTCTAGCGCCGTCATCGTGCCGCCAAACGCGTAGGCGATCGGGTAAACCGCCCACGTGATCAACAACACCAGACGAGCGATCTCGATCAACTTTCGGGCCACTGCTGGCTGCGTGTCGAGCGAACGAGTCAGCTCGGTCCACAACACGAACAGGATGTAGAAGAACGGCACCGATGACGCTGCGCCCCAGGCCACGCGAGCGGTCCATCCATCGGGGTTGGAGATCACTTCGCCCGGATACCCCAACGCGATCATCAGCGCCGCGGCGATCACCAATCGGGTCAACAACGACCGCGCCTTGCTCGCTTCCAACCGCAGCACGGCGACCAGTTCCACCATCAGCAGCGGCACTGTCAAAATCCAGTCGGCGTAACGATAAAAGTCGTTAAACGCTGCTCCGGTACCTGTGTACCCTGCTCCACCCAACGTGTACGCACCCTGCCATGAGGCGCGAATCATAAAATAGTGGTAACAGGCGATCGTCACCACCAAGCCGCTGACCATCAACGCCGGCCGATACGCTTCGTCGACGCTCGATCGCGACAAAAACAGGAAAATCGCGGCCGCCCCCATCGTGGCGACCGTCATCGAAAAGATGTTGTCGACGATCGAGTACTGCACCACCGACAAGTCGGGCATACCCGCCGCCAACAACCAAGCAGAATCCAACATTGGTCCAAACTCCAGGTTCGTGAGAGACACCCTGTCGGTTTCGCGAGACTGCCCGACAGGCGGTGGCAGCGTTTGAGGCACGCGAAGCTTCAAAACTTCCAAAACTGCCATCGTTTTGACTGTACCAAGCCGTCAAGGCTCAAAAACACACCTTTGAAAGTTTTTTCCAGGTTTTCTGGATGATTTGGAAGTTTTTAAGCTGCCGGTTTTTTCCGCACCGTGTCTTGCCCGGTAATGCCGCTGCGGCGTGATTGACGTTCTCGGTCGCGTGGTTACTGTTAAAGCGATCGCAAAACTTCCAAACCTGTCAGGAAAGACGTTTGTGGTTCGCACCTTATCCACGTCCGAGTTCGCCAAAGCGCTGGGTGTCAGCGATTCGTCGGTCCGCAGGCTGGCCGACGCCGGTGAACTGGAAATCCATCGCACTCGCGGCGGGCATCGCCGAATTCCGGTGTCCGAGGCGGTCCGCTATATCCGCGATTCGCGATCGCCGGTGCTAAAGCCCGAAATGCTGGGGCTGGAGCAGGCGCCGCAAGAGATCGACAACGAATCTGCGGCATCGCGGATGCTGCGGGTGTTGGAAGAGGGGCATGCATCGGCCGTGATCGGCCTGATGCAGTGGCTATACGCGTCGGGCATGAACATCGCTGAGCTTTGTGACGGGCCGGTCGCGTCGGCGATGCGTAAAATCGGCGACCGTTGGCCGCATGACAAACGAGCCATCTTTATCGAACACCGTGCGACGATTCTTTGTTGCCGAGCGCTAAATCAATTGCGGTTGTCGATTCCCGAGCCGGACGAAGACGCGCCCAAAGCGATCGGGGCGGCGATGAGCGGTGATATCTATTTGATGCCAACGCTGATCGCTTCGTTGGTCCTCTATGAAGCGGGTTTTAATGAGATCAATCTGGGGCCCAATACGCCGCTGGACGTGCTAACCGATTCGGTGATCGACGAATCGCCTGACCTGGTCTGGCTGAGCGTCGCGGAACCGCTGCGCAGCAAAAGCCAACTCGCCGAAGTGATCAAGTTGGCCGAAGTCGCCAAGCAGCATCGAACGGCCTTTATCATCGGCGGTCGCCACACCAACGAACTCGACAACGCATCAATTGATGACGAAGGGAATCCGCGTTGGATGCGGTGCGGTTCGATGAACGAACTGAGGCGGATCGCAACCAGCAAACTTTAAGCTGCCTGGCGCTTTTGTTCGTTGGCTAGATTACTCGGCCGCGACGGCTTCGGCTTTCGCCATCGCCCGCATCAGATTCTCGCCCATGATTTTGCGGATCGCGGACTCGTCGTAACCCCGGTCGAGCAATCCTTGCGTGATCAGTGGATAGGTGCTGACGTCTTCCAATTGAGCGGGCACCATCGGCACGCCGTCGAAGTCCGATCCGATGCCGACATGGTCGATACCCGCACCGCGAACCAAGTGGTCGATATGGTCCAGAACATCGTGAATCGTCCCTGGCAATGGTGGGTTTTCTCGTTTCCACTTCCGCACCTCCGCTTCGACCGCCTCGTCGTCCTTCCCCGCTTCTCTCAGCCGCAACCGCAGCTGATTCGCTTCGGCGTCACGCCTGGCGGATTGGGGAACGATAAATGACGAATAAAAATTGACCATGATCACGCCACCATTGGCGGCGACCAGCGGCAGGATATCGTCGGGAACGTTGCGGGGATGATCGGCGACGCCGCGAGCGGAGCTGTGCGAGTAGATGACCGGCGCCCGCGTGATCCGCAGCGCGTGACGCATCGTTTCGGGCGAGACGTGGGAAAGGTCAACCAACATCCCTAGTCGATTCATCTCGCGAACCACTTCTTCACCAAACGGGCTCAACCCGCCACTGATCGATTTGTCGTTCGCCGCGTCGGCCCAATCGAGCGTCACGTTGTGAGTGAGCGTCATGTACCGAGCACCCAGCCGGTAAAGCTGCTGCAGGACGCTGAGCGAGTTTTCGATCGAATGCCCGCCTTCGACCCCGATCAGCGAAGCGATCTTGCCATTCGCCTTAATCCTGCGGATGTCCGCTGTGGTCAAAGCGAGTTCGAAGGCATTAGGGTACTTGGCGATCATCGTCTGGACGACTTCGATTTGCTCGAGCGTCTGAGCCAGCGAGTTCCCTTCTTTCAGCGTGGTTCCCGGCACATAAACGGACCAAAACTGGGCACCGACGCCGCCGGTTCGCAACCGCGGAATGTCGGTCTGCAGTTCGGGTTGAGACTTCGCAATATCAAGGTTTTCAAACGATCGCGATTCCCGCTGGCGAACTTCCCAAGGCAAATCGTTGTGCCCATCGATCACCAGCAACGATTTGTGCAGTTCTGCCGCTGCAGCCGTCAAAACAATCGGAGGCCGTTGCGATTTCGATGCGGATGAAGTCGATGTCGCGGACCGGTCGTCAGCGTTGGATAGCCGACAGGCTAGGGCGAAGAAAACAAGACCAGTAACAACGGAAGCTCGGTTCAATCGATTCATGGCTCAAAATACCCAACACCCGCTAAACGAAAAAAGGCGGAGACACCAATCGATGCCTACGCCTCAAAATGAAAGCCCGGGGGAAACGGAATGTACTTATGAAACGAGTATCGAATCACCAACCGATCGGGAAACACCAGCCTACAAGCTGGTCCGAATAAAAATGTCCGACCGGTCACATAAAAATCTTTGTCCCGACGGTCCGCTCAATCGAGCTTAACCGCTACGGGAATCAATGAAGTCATTCGGTTTGCAACCTGTGTGCCGATTGTAGTGTCGCGTCAAAAATTGGGAAAGTGGAACGACTGCATAAATGGTCAAAAATTTTCGACCAATTCGTCTGTTGATGTTGTTGGCTGCTGCGGCTTGGCTAACAAAATCCTCTTAAAATTCGAACAAAATGGTGACTTGCTTCGTCATCACCACCTGTGCCGAAAGCGGCCATCGAGATTGGAGGTGGAATATTTTTCGCGGAAAATCGATCGTTTTTTTGAAAACACGGCAAGGACATTCTCAGTTGTTGCCTCCGCAGGGTGATTCAAATTGAGAACCGCCTCCTCAGAATGCGTCAGCGAAGTGAAGGACGGACACTAATTCCAGCCAGTCGAGGTTAGACTGGCCTTCGGTGGCTCGTCACGAGGCTGAACACAAGCTATTTTGACACTTCGTTAAGATTTTGACACCACGTTAAGATACTGACGTATATTCGGTATACGACCGTTGGCATCATGTCAGCGTTATCGACAACCCACCGAGGATGTGTGCATTGCGTTTGTACGTTGGTTGTCGCGGAGGTCGGGATGGTTGACACTAGCACTTGAGCCATGTGTTGATACCCGAACACAACTTTATTGCAGGAAAGTAAGACGAGATGGAGAAGCGGAGCGACGAGACCACTCCCCAGCGACGCGGTGGAAACTCTTGGCTGATCGCCTTGGTTTTGCTGCTGGCTTTCGGTCTGATTTTCTTCAATCGAAATGAAGACCGATCAAAAATCACGGCCAGTTTTTTCAACCAACAGCTAGCCGAGGGCAATATCCTCAGCGTTGAAATCGCTGACGCTCGCGTTTTGGGCACATTCAAAACGTCGGTCGAGGTGCCCGCCCAGCCAGGTGTTGCGACTGCGGAAAAGACCGACGGCGCGCCCAAGATGCTGAACAAGAAGTTCTACTTCATCCGTCCCACCGACGACGCGTTCAGCACCAAATTGGCGACGCAACTGGAACAGAGCAAGGTTCCGTTCGAGTTCGCCCCTCGTGACAATAGTGCCGATATCATCAGTTGGGCGTTGATGATCGGCCTGCTGCTGGGTGTGCCGCTGTTTCTGTTTTACACGCTGCGTCGGACTCGCAACGACATTATGGGCGGCGGCTTTCTGTCGGGGTTCAGCAAAAGTCCTGCGAAACGATACGAAACGTCCGACCAAGCGATCACGTTCAAAGATGTCGCCGGTTTGGAAGGTGTTAAAGCCGATTTGCAGGAAATCGTTGACTACCTGAAAACACCTGAAAAGTTTCAAAAACTAGGCGGCCGCGTTCCCAAGGGCGTGCTGCTGAACGGACCGCCGGGCACTGGCAAAACATTGCTCGCCCGCGCTGTCGCCGGTGAGGCAAACGTGCCGTATTTCTCGGTTAACGGTTCCGAGTTTATCCAGATGTTTGTCGGTGTTGGCGCCAGCCGTGTGCGCGACCTGTTCAAGACGGCAAAGGACCAGTCACCAGCCATCATCTTCATCGACGAAATCGATGCGGTGGGACGCCAACGTGGCGCCGGCCTCGGTGGTGGCCATGACGAACGTGAACAGACGCTGAACCAAATCCTGGGCGAAATGGACGGGTTTTCGCCCAGCCAGGCCGTGATTGTCGTTGCGGCAACCAACCGTCCCGACGTGCTCGATCCGGCGTTGCTGCGTCCGGGACGTTTCGACCGTCACATCACGGTTGGACGACCGACGATGAAAGGACGCGAAGAGATTTTCAAGGTCCACGTTCGCGAAGTCCCGTTGGGTGACGATGTCGATTTGCGGCGATTGGCTGCCGGCACCGTCGGGCTGACCGGAGCGGATATCCGCAACATGGTCAACGAAGCCGCGTTGTGGGCCGCTCGCAACGACAAGAAAATTGTCGAAATGTCTGACTTCGATTACGCCCGCGACAAGATTTTGATGGGTGCCAAGCGCGAAGAGGTGTTGCAGGACAGCGAGAAGGAAAAAACGGCTTATCACGAAGCCGGGCACACCCTTACGGCCTGGCATTTGGACGGGGCGAACGTCGTTCACAAGGTGACGATCATCCCGCGCGGGCGTGCGTTGGGCGTGACGCAGTACGTTCCCAACGAGGATCGTCTGAGCATTTCGCGTCGCGAACTCGAACACCAACTGGTCGTGCTGCTTGGCGGCCGCGCGGCTGAGAAAATCATTTACAGCGAAACGACCGTCGGAGCGGAAAACGACCTCGAACGTGCGACCAGTCTCGCTCGGCGAATGGTCACGCACTGGGGTATGAGCCCCAAGATCGGACCTGTCAGTTACAAGACCAGCGATGAAGATCCGTTCTTGGGCCGCGAATTGCATCAGTCGCGCCCCTTCAGCGAACACACGCAAGAATTGATCGATGAAGAAGTCGCGCGGATTTTGTTGGAGGCCGATCAGAAGGCCGAAGATCTGCTGCGGGAACGACGCGACCAACTCGAAAAGATCACGCGTGGATTGCTGGAACGCGAAGAGTTATCGGAAGTCGAAATCGCTGGATTGATCGGTCCGTCAACTCATACGCTCAACGCTAAGCGGAAGTCCGAGAAACCAGAGGTGACGATCGCTCCGCAGGTTGACGAGGCTGCGACTGATGTCGCGACCGCTGATCCGGCGGTTAACCGATCGGCGGATGAAACTTGATCCGAATCTGGACACGCCTCCATGGCTAAGAAACGGACGAAGTTGCGGGCCGATTTCCGCAAAAAGCACCAGGGACGAGTGCGAGATGGCGATCTGACGCGAGGTTTCCAATCGGGCGACCATGCCCAGAAACTCGAAGATGCCGTTCGCAGCGAACGGGTCAGCGGCAAGGGCGAACTGACTCGCAAACGGACGGTGATCGGTTCTGACATCGAACCCAATGACACGTCGGGGTTGCAAGTACGATTGTCCGATCATGAGGACGACGTCCGTTTTGGTCGCGTGGTCAGCGTACACGGTCTGCGCAGCAAAGTTTATGGTGACGATGGCCAGATGTATGTCTGCACCGTTCGCCAATTACTCAAATCGCTGAGCACCGAACAGCGAAACGTGGTGGCCACCGGCGATCGCGTCGGCTTCTGCCCCAATGGCGCAGGTGGCGGCGTGATCGAGCGGATCGAACCACGCTACGGTATGCTCAGCCGCACCAGTCGCAACCGTAGGCACGTGATCGCAACGAACGTCGATTTCTTGCTGATCGTTGCCAGTTGTGGAGAACCAGGCCTGAAGCCTGCGTTGATCGACCGCTATTTGCTGACAGCCCAACAGTACTCGATCCGTCCGATTATCTGCTTCAACAAGGCCGACCTAATCGATCCGTCGAAACTGCAACCGATCGCTGGTGTCTATGCCCAGTTAGGTTATTTGACGCTCTTTACAAGCGTGGAAACAGGCCAAAACATCGATTACTTACGAGCGCTGTTGATCAACAAACAAACCGCACTGGCTGGTCAGAGCGGCGTTGGAAAAAGCAGTTTGCTTAATGCCGTCGAGCCGAAACTCGGTTTGCGTGTCGGGGCGGTCAGCCAGGAAAATCAAAAGGGAAAGCACACGACGACCAATGCGACGCTGATCCCGTTGGTTGGCGGCGGTGCGGTGATCGACACGCCGGGAATTCGCCAGTTTCAGTTATGGGATATCACGGCAGGCGAAGTCGCAGCACTGATGCCAGACATTCGGCCGTATGTCAGCCACTGTCGCTATCCGGATTGCCTGCACATCAATGAAGATGATTGTGCGGTGAAAGAAGCAGTGGCCGACGCCCGGATTGATGCACGACGTTACGATGCCTACTGCCACCTGTTGGAAGAAGATTTGGGCGTTTGAACCTGGTCAGAAGGTACGCGAAATCGAAAAGGTCGCTAAATCAATCAAGGCACGTTTCGCCGGGGAATTGACCAAGCAATTGAGCGACTCGCAAGCTTGATCGCGAAATGATTCGGCGACTTGGCGAGTGTAATCGCGGGCATCGCTGGCCTCGACCAGCGGCATCAATTGTTCGAACCGACCTTCGGGCGGGCCAGCGAGAATCGAACGAATCTGAATCGAATCATGTTCGTTGGCGGTCTGCAGAAGTCGCAAGATTGGTAGTGTCCATTTGCCCTGCTGCAAATCGGTACCGAGCGTCTTGCCAACAGTTTCGCTGTCGCCCCACAGATCGAGGTAATCGTCGGCAATCTGAAACGCGATCCCCAGTGCGGTTCCATAATCGGCCAGTTTCGCGACCGTTTCGACAGATGCCCCAGCTTGTGATGCCCCCAAGCGGCACGCGACGCTGCACAATTCCGCCGTCTTGCCACGAATCATTTCGATGTAACTCGCTTCGTCCAGTTCGGCGTGGTCGCGAGCGAGCACTTGACGCAATTCGCCCTCACAAACCTTTCGCGATGCTTCGCCGATCCAGCGGCACGCTTCGGTCGAATCGAGTGTCGCGGACAAACGGAACGCTTGCGAGAACAGGTAATCGCCCAATAAAATGCTGACGTGGTCGCCCCAAACCGCGTTGATCGTCTGCACCTTGCGTCGCGTGTCCGCTTCATCCAGCACGTCGTCGTGAATCAACGTTGCTGTGTGAACCATTTCAAGCACGACACCCAGTGTCACGTGGTTGTCGCCTACCTTTTGAGGGTCGACTGCAAAGCCTGACAACAACAACAACGCCGGTCGTAGTCGCTTGCCACCGAGTTGTACGCCATGCCGCAAGATCGGTGCCAACGACTCGTAACGGGTCTGCAATTCGGACTGCAAACGTTGTTCTACCAGCGGCAAAAAATGCGTCACCGGTCCGTAAAGGTGCTTGGCGAGCATCGAAGCGGTATCGCCATAGTCGGCAAAACTTGGATCAGAAGCCCTTGAACCGGCCAGGCGAGTCGCTGGAACGCTTGCTGTGGTTGCCGCGAGACTGACAGACTTCATTTCGCTTCCTCACTGAGACAATGTCACCATTCACATCCGGACGAACGGTTGAAAAACTGTCGATAGTCGCAATCGACCAACTTATCCACCGGAGGTGTTCGCTAATAGTGCCCAGCGACTGTTCGCGGGTACTGGTAAACACTTTGTGAACCGTCGATCCGCGGCCGTGATAACTCGCTGTGTGCTTCCAGAACCGTGATTTGCGGGGAAAAGGTCTGGGTTTAATTGTGAACCGCAAAGTGGGTCAAAATCGCGGTGAAACCGGCCAGGTGGCTGGCGCAGGTTGGCCCAAGAACTTAGACTGTGCGTACAGTTGAAGCAGAAATTGTTGTCCCGATTTCGTCCCAGCCCATTTTGAACTTTGGCATCCGAGGATTTTGTGTTCCGCCTACCCATGCCTATCGTCCCGCTTCTGGTGGTTTTGACCGTTCTGTGCCGAGCCGCAATCGCACAAAACGGCTCGCCCATGCTGGAAACTCGCGGCCAGACGATGGGAACGACTTATACGGTCAAGATATTCGATCCGCCGAAAGAGTTGGCGTCGGATTGGCGTGAGCAGATCGATGCGGAATTGCGGCGGGTAAACGACCAAATGTCAACCTACTTGGAATCTTCCGAACTGAGCCGATTCAACCGTTCGGAGTCGACCGATTGGTTCGAGGTCAGTGCTGAAACGGCAATGGTCGTCGCAAAATCGCTTGAGATCTTCGAACTGAGCGGCGGCGCGTTCGAGGTGACGATTGCACCGCTGGTGAACGCCTGGAGCTTCGGCCCCGGAAAACGAAATCATTCGCCCCCAGACGATGAAGCGATAGCGGCCAGCCTCGAAAAAGTCGGCTCTTCCGGAATTTCGGTCCAGAACGATCCGCCGGCACTTCGCAAGTCGAATCCGAAACTGACGATCGACCTTTCGGCGATCGCCAAGGGGCATGGTGTCGATCGGGTGATTGGCGTTATTAACCGGTTGGGGGCCAAAAACGTTTTCGTCGAAATCGGTGGCGAAGTGCGCGTAACGGGCGACAAGGCCGGTAAGCGATGGACGGTTGGGATCCAGATGCCCGATGTGGCTGGCGATTTCGTTGCGGTCGCTTACCCGATCGCCGAAAAGTCGATCGCTACCAGCGGTGATTATCGCAATTTCTTTGAACATGAAGGCGTCAAATATTCGCATACGATCGACCCACGGACCGGGCGACCGGTGCAGCACGACCTGGCATCGGTATCAGTGGTCGCTGATGACTGCATGACCGCCGATGGCTGGGCAACGGCGTTAAATGTTTTAGGCACCGAAAAAGGCCTCGCCTTGGCCAGCAAACTCGGTCTCGACACGCTGCTGATCAGCCGTGTCGCTGATGGCGGTTACAAGGCCGCCGGTACCGGGGTGCTTGCCGAACTTGCTGATCCGGCATCCGAATCGACGACTCAAGTTGCCGGCAATACAACCAAAGACAACGGCGGACCGACGATCCTGCAAGCGTGGTTACCGCTTCTCGCCTTTTGCTTTGTAGCGTTCGCAGGCGTGCTGACCGCGATGGCGGTAGGTGTGATGGCCGGGCGTCGTTCGATCAGCGGTTCTTGTGGCGGATTGGCCAACAAACGAGAGCCCGATGGAAGTATCGCTTGCGCCCTATGCAGCAATCCCGACAACGCCTGCAAGGAACTTAAGGCTAAGATGCAATCCAAGGTGGCTGATGAATCGAGTTGATGATAAGGTCAACTGCCAGTCAAGCATCGAGTGACGTCTATGGCATTTGATGTTGATCACAACCCGACGCGTGAGCGAGGGACTTTGCCGTGCTGATCACAACCCGACGCGTGAGTATTGAAGTTGCGGCATTAGTGGCTATCCGCGCACCGTCCGCCGCGTTTTTGTTAATCCCGGTGCTTCAAGCTTCTCGGATCGGGCCATCCTATTTTTATCAAACGAAAAAACCCAGCTCTGCAAGCTCTGCAGAACTGGGTTTCGTTTTTGTCTATCAATATTGACGGTTACCGTCGTTGATTGAACAGCTCAGCAATACCAAAGGTGAAGAATGTTGTCGAACCGAAGTTCAGCAGATCTTCCTCGCACTTGAACTGCAGGATCAAGATATCACCCGCTTGAACCAATGGTCGCTGACGCGGATCGTTAATCGCTTTCGCCAGGTCGACTTCGATCGCAACTTGTCCGTTACACTTTGTCTTGCGAAGGATGTACAACATACCGGGTGGCACAGGTCGAATCGCTTGGCCACCTAGACCACCGCCACCGCCAGCTTGCATACCACCACCGCCGATGGTGCCACCAGCGATCGAGATCGCCCCTAAGACGTCGAGGTCGTAGTCGCGAGGCAACAGGAACTCTCCGCCCGGCAGCAACCCGCCAGTGTAGAAGAATTCAGTCTCGCGGGCTTCGATGTAAACAATATCGCCGTCCTCCAAAGTGATGTCTTTCTGCGTGATATTTGGAAGCACGCCCGGCGGCAATCGCAATGGAATACGCAGGATCGACGGATCTTCTGGTAACTCAGGCGGGCAAGCACATGGATCTAAAAGAGCAGCTTGTTGTTGAATATTGAACTGCCTCAAGAACTCTGCTCGCTTGCGGCGATCCGCATCCCGAGCCCGCAGCACCTTCACTTCGTTTCTCGCCTGAAAACCGGGCAATCCACCCGTTTCGACCAACGCATGCAGAACATCATTCTGGTATGCCGGAAGTTTGACAAGCGAAGTCATTGCGCTTTGATCAGATGTGCCGCGAATCGCACCTCTACCGCCTTGCCCACCTTGCCCGCCGCGTCCACCACCTGCACCGGCACCATCCTGGCGAACAACGATTACGTTATAGGTTCGCTCCTGAATCAGCGATACGATAGGACGAGCTTTCTCGGGACGCAGGATATCGGTCTCAATATATGCTTCGCGAATTCGATCTCGCACTTGGTCCAGTGTTAAGCCGCGAACATCCACTGGTTCGATCAATGGCAACGACAACGTCCCATCTTCTTGAACCGCAATTGGGTATCCAAGCGAGGGCGGCAACAAGCTATCGCGGTCTGGAAAGTTTACCGGTGGCGGTTCGGGGGTGACGTTCGGTGGATTAAAGGGCAAGACCCCTTCAATGTACACACCAAGAATATCACCCTTGTCGATCTGATACTCGCGTGGAGGCTCCAGTGACAAGAGCGATATGTCAACAGGCACTGCGTTGTTCTTTGGCTGCGCAAAGAACTGTGGCGGCAACCTTTTCGCTGGAACTCCGTCGATCGGCTGAGTAATCGCTGTACAGCCACTCAACACAATCGACGCGATGGTCGTTGCAAGCAACATCGAAGGACGACGCCGACGCGCCGAAGTCGACCTATGTTGGCGAGAATCGTGGATCATCGTATATCTTCTCTTATACATCTGCCGCTGTTACTGTCGCAGCGAGTTTGGTTGATTCAACGTTCAGGTTTCTTGATGACCGCTACGCTAAACCCACAAGCAAGCGTCGGCCATCCATTAATCGCCCGGCATGCAATGCCAAGCGTTCCAATAAAACAGCGATCAAAGTTCTGGGATGCTCAGCGGCAAGACAGACTCGACAGGCTGTTTCAGTCCCGGCGGCAAGACGATTCCTTCTGGCGGATCGGCCAATGGCGTTACCGCTTCGGTCACCGACGGAATCATGGGTGCCGGCGGCAAAACATCGGATCGGATCGCTGCGTCGACTGCCTGCTCGCCAGCCGGCACCGCTGCGGCAGGCTGAACCGGTGCAGGTTGCTGGCTCGGGAAAGCCGCTGCGACATTGCCCCAATTGCCGACGCCATCCTGTTCAGCGGCCTGTACGCCCAGTGGATAGCCTTCGAACCAAGCGTTCATGCGAGACTGGCCATCAGCAGACTGGTACTGCCAGCCCCAGTAAGAACGCGGGCAAACTGCGGGCAAGCAACCCGAACCACCCGCAGCAACATCTTCGTACCCCTGGCGAAAGCCCGCTTCGAGGTCGGCGATATAACAGTGGCTGGCGAATTGGTCCCGGCGGCACAACCACGCCCGGGCAGCCCAGGCCCGATTGCGATAGTCCACCATGAACTCGTCAAGCCCGTCATGCCGCGTCAGCATCCGCTGGGCGCCACTAATGAACATGCATCCTGTCATGGGCGCAAGCATTGATGCCATCGTTACGGCAACTAAAAGGCCACGAACTCGTCGAGTTCGCTCCGTGCGCCGACTACCTCGCGGTTGAGCTTGGCCTGCGCCAAACTCGCCGTATTTCTTACCGGTTGATTCGTTTAATAAACGAGTCGCCATGTTGGCCCCCCTGGCTGCTGGCGGCAATCGTGGTGCGAGTGAGTCCAATTCACTCCAGCGGCACGGAATAGATCCGACCGATGCCTCCTTTATCGCCCGGGGGGACAACGCCAGTTGAACCAAAATTGCGGAAATGGCCGGTTGAGCGGGTCGTCCGGACATTACCTGTCAATGTCAAAAAATAAGCTTTGCCGGTTACGACGATTGAAGCAGAAACAGCGAAGAAAACGCGTTCATTGTGCGTTATTTGTTAAGACTTGACTGTCCTAACCTTTTTGACGCCAGACGCGTGTGTAAAATGTTTGCCTAAACATATCCTGCAGATGCAATTGATTTTCACTTTTCCGCCGGCTCCGCCACTCGTTCTCGTCCAAGCCTTGGCACAGTTTGACTCGGCTTGATACGCGTACCGGTGGGCATTGTGTGACCCGGATCGATCGTCCCTGTGGCCGGATCAGCCCGCACGAGCTCACGTATGACACAATTGATGTTGGTTTCGGCGATCTGTGCCTTCGCACTGGCCGCGGCAATTGTGCCACTTGTTCGCTCGTGTTTTCGCCAGCTCGGTTTCGTTGACAAGCCTGACCGAGAACGCAAACTGCACACCGATGCCGTTTCTTTGGGCGGTGGACTCGCGGTCTTCTTGGCCGTTGGGATCGCATTCGGACTCGTGTTGACTATCGATCGCCACCTAGGCGATTCGATCCTCGGTTTTCTTCGCAGCAAGTGGTACACGCTTTTTGGCGCCGCCGGCACCCTGATGCTTGTCGGCTTAATCGATGACATCTACACCTTAAGGGGACGCCAAAAACTGCTGCTCCAATTGCTGATCGTGGTTGCTGTGGTCGGCAGCGGAACGCTCGTCCAAAAAATCGGCTTTTTCGGCTCCGAAATCAATTTAGGAAACTTTGCATATCCGCTGACCGTTCTCTGGCTGCTGGCCGCAATCAACGCACTCAACCTGATCGATGGCGCTGATGGCATGGCTTCGACGGCCGGCGCGATCATCAGCGGCGGCTTGGCTGTGCTCTGTATACTGAGTGCTTCGCCGCTTGGCGCCGTGGTCGCCGCAGCGCTGACGGGAGCCTTGATCGGTTTTTTGGTTTACAACCGACCACCTGCGACAATCTATCTCGGTGATGCAGGCAGTATGGTTGTTGGTCTCTTTATCGGTGTGATCTCGATTTGGAGCTCCGTGAAGGGATCTACTTTGTTGTCTGTGGCTCCTTTGGTCGTCCTGACCGTTCCGTTGTTCGATTCCCTGATCGCGATTTTGCGACGCGTACTCACTGGACGCAGTATCTATGCGACCGACCGCGGGCACCTGCACCACCGACTGCTGGATCGATTCAGCCACGCGACAATGCTGGTCGTCGTCGCCATTCTTTGCGCAACAACCACCTTCGCAGCCATCCTGAGTGTCTACTTTGGCCACCAAATAATCGCGTTCACTGGTGTCGCAGTCGTCCTTGGTGCACTCGTGTTCACGCGTTCTTTTGGCGACGCAGAACTGCGGATGCTGGCGTCGCGCACATCCCACATCGGCGAGTCGATTCTTGCTCGCAGTAAATTGTGCGAGTCGGCTTCGCGTGAACGTGCCGTTCAACTACAGGGCAACCGGTGCTGGGACGCAATTTGGACTTCGTTGGTTGAGTTTGCTGGCGACCGCGGCTTGGCGCAACTGAAACTTGACATTGGGATTGCCTGGATGCATGAGGGGTACCACGGCGCTTGGCAACGTTCGCGAATGCCGGACAAATCTGATCAAGCGACTTTAAAGCTGCCGATTTATGTTGAGCAACGGCTTGTTGGACGCCTTGAGGTGATTTGCGATGCGAAATCGCCGACCCTTAACGATACTTTCCAGCTGCTTCTCGACCGCGCGTCTGAACTGAGTGAGCAGATTCAGCGACTAATCGAAACCAATGCCTCTTCTCACTCAACACCTCCTCAAATGATCAGCAACACAGAAGAAACACAGCTTGTCTTTGATCGCCAGGCCTCACCCGTGAATATCGTAGAAACCGTTAACTTGGGAACAAACCAATATGCTCCCGCGAAAGATTATCGCCCGTGATGGAAAAGTCATTGTTTGTACTGCCCGCCGATACGACGATACAGAACGCTCCGGCGATGGTCTTTCCGCATATCGTCTGCGCGTTTACTTTCGAACTTACCGCTGACGCTGTATTCCAAGGCGATCCGGTGCGACCGTCGCATTTCATCACCTGAGGCCCGAACTCATTCCCACCGTGGTTTTCCATTCGCACTTACCGACGAACGAGTTGCAATCGCGGGTCGTTATTGTTCGTGTGATTTGCCAAGCGAACGGGGGAAGGAAAAAATCGTGTCGACCTAAAATGACGTGCTTGATTGCGAGACTAGCATGGCAGAAATGAGTTTTATTGGGCGAATCTTTTGCGTCGCAAATGCAGGAAATTAGGAAAAATCGGCCTAATTGGTCAAACATAAACTTTCGTTCATCTTAGCGCGGCATCGCGTTCTGTCCCAACCACGGTTCCTGACCAATCCTCAAACAATCGGTGAAATGAATTCGCCCGCAAACAAAATCGCTCCCGGGATTGGGAAGTAACGAAAGGTGTTCTGTCACCCAAAGGAACGAAGTCCGTCCAGACGTCGCTATCGAACACACACCGTTTAATTTGGTACAATCCCTCAAACCATGCCAATTCTAAAATCCGAACCTGACTGCTTTCCAAGCGACCTGTTGGATCAACCGCAAGATGACGCATCTTGGTGGGCAGTCTACACACGGTCGCGGCAGGAAAAGATGTTGATGCGCAGTCTGCGCGAAGCCAACATTGCGTACTATTCGCCTATCATTCCACGGCGCTACAAATCGCCCGCGGGACGTGTCCGAGAATCGTTTTTGCCATTATTCGCCAATTACGTTTTTGTTCGCGGCGACGAAATGGCTCGATATCACGCGGTTTGCACCGGTTGCGTCTCGCGAACCATCCCGGTGGTCGATACAACTCAATTGGTTACCGACCTGAACCAGATTTATCGCTTGGTTCAAACCGGAGCACCGCTATCGCCTGAAGCTAGAATCGATACCGGGGACTTGGTGCGAATTCGCAGCGGACGTTTCGCCGGTTTCGAGGGCCGCGTCTTGCGACGCCATCAACAAACCCTGCTGATCGTCGAAGTCCGGTTTATGAATCAGGGTGCATCGGTAGCGCTTGACGATTGCCAATTCGATTTACTGTCCAAAGCGCCTGACCAGTAAAATGTTTTCGTCGAAATCGTATTTCCATTCCGCTGCTAAAACTGCGGAATGGCTAGCGATTGCCATGTTGCTTCTGCTCCCGGCGTTCGTTGCCGCGGATTTCGGTGGGGTGTTGCCATGGTCGTTTTGGGCCGCGTCAGTCGCCATCGTTGCGATCTTGTTATTGACGCTTCCGATTCGATTCTACACAGCAACTTATTCCAATTTGCGTGACCACAGCATTGCGATCCTTCTGCTTTCGCTTGCTGTTTATGGCTTCTTGCAATCCGCTCCTCTGCCACCTGCAATCGTCTCACTGGTCGCCGGGGGCTCGTACGAAGCTTATACACAGTGGCTCAGTCCCCTCGCTCTAGTGCCGAGCGATGCGTCCCTACTGCAGTCCGTCTGGCCACGAGTTTCAGTAGATGCCAATCTAAGCCGAACGGCGTCGTGGACAATGATTGTTGTGGCGGCCTTTTCAAGCTTGTCTTCACTTCTGGTTACAGATCGCACTCGCATACAGTTCCTTCTGGTTGCCATCGCTATCGCAGGTGCGGTGCACTCGTCGATGGGGATTTTTCAAGTGTTATCCGATCCGACGGCCACTATATGGGGAATCAGCAGCCCCGAGGGCGGTGCGCCGTTCGGCGCTTTTATTAACCGCAGCAACGCCGCCGTTATGCTCAACGCAGGCCTCGCCGGAAGTATCGGTCTGATTGCCTGGCGTCTAGCAGCACTGACTGGAACGACACTGAACGGAGGAAGGGTTCCGCTTAGTGAAATATTGGATGTTTTTTTCGATAAGATCTCCGTTCTTGCAATCATCACAGGCTCGATCGCCCTCATTGGTCTGCTGATCTGTGGCTCGCGCAGCGGCCTAGTCGGTGTGGTCGGCGGATTGATGTTGGCTTTTGGTGTTGTGCAGTCGGCACACCGCGCAAGAGGTTTGTTGCCAACGATCGCAGGCTTGGGCATGATCGCGATGATCGCGATCGCGAACTTCGACCTGTCGGCCCAATCAACCGACCGCTTTGGACGAACACTCGAACAGGCCGCCGAAACGGCAACCGTAAGTGATGGGCGATTCAACCATTGGCCAGATGCCGTTACTGCCGCCGGTCGTCAACCGCTGGTTGGTTGGGGATGGGGAGCCTACCGCTACGCCTATTTGCCTTTCCAAAAGACCAGTTCAGCGGGCTGGTTTGTCAATGCTGATAACCTTTGGCTTGAAGTGTTTGTCGAAACCGGCTTGGTAGGCATTCTAATAGCCGCGCTCACCATTTTTCTCATTATCAAGGCCGTTGTCCGGCTCAATAACGGTGCGGATCCAATCGATCATGGCTTGGCGTCCGCCGGATGGTTCCTACTAGGTGCCCTCTTGGCTAGCCAGTTTTTCGACTTCGGCCTGCGAATCCCAGGTAATTCGCTTCTGGTGGCATCCCTGTTCGGCGTGATTGTGACTCGAAGTCGGGCAAGTAATAAAGTGAGCCCTGTAACGGTTGGTGATACCAATCGCCGTGGCAATCAATTTCGATTGCCTCACGACCTATCGAAGTCACCGACCACTACGTCGCCGCAGGTAAACCAAGCTTCATACCCGGTCATCATAACGATCGTCCTGATGGTGTTATCAAGTGCCGCAGCCACGGCATTCTACTACCGTTCAATCGACGATTTCGCGATCAGGGCGGCTAGGTCACTTGATACCACAAACTCTGGTAGCGTCGATTCCATCAAACAGGTTGACTCTCTGCTTTCACGGTCCATCGACGTTCGCAATCCGAATGTGGCGGCATTAATCGCATCTTCACAAGTCGGTATGTTGCTTGCAAGACATCAAGCCGCGGCGGAAATTTCAACTGCGGAAAGCTCTGTTTCATTTGAACAAGCTTTTGATTCGTTGTCGCCCGGCAATTTGCGAAGATTTGCAAATCTAACCGAGCTTGAAAATGCGACCGATGCGAACAATACAATTCGCGCCCTGTGGCATAGTCTCGGGCCGACTTTTCCTACCACGTTCGAATCGATATCCAGTCGCCTTTCCAGCGGGCGAGAATTAGCGGTCAAGGCGATGATCGCAAGCCCCTTATCACCCGAAGCACGATTAGCGATTATTTCCGTGGACTTCGCCAAAGGAGACCGCCGGCAGTCGATGAAACTGCTGGAACAAGTGGCCGTCCTGCGAAAACAAAGCCCCCAGGTCTTGGTGCATGTCGGCGATCTCGCCGCGGAAATGCACCATTATCCTTTCACCGCAACTTGCTGGAAACGGGCGGCTTTCGTCGACCCTGGTTGGGAACGTGTCGTGCTCGCCAGAGCCAGCGGCTTTAGCCAGATCTCTTCCAATGACGTAACGCCTGATACCATTGCCGCAATGTCGATTGCGATTATGAACGAAGTCCGAAAATCAAGTCCCGATCGTGAATTGCTGGCACGAGGGATCAGTTTGCTTGAGAAAACGCTACCAACCGAAACCGTCACCAAGGCGGAACGNNCGGATCGGGCGGCAAATCGCTCCAACCGACCAAAGATTCGAGAAGCTTATTCAGGTAATCGCACGAAGCATCAAATTCGATGGCAGTCTCTAGTTAAATCGTCTGCTTAAGACACCTGATAACAATAACTACCGATTCTAAAGCGTCTGGATCATCGTCTAAGCTGGTAGGCAGGAATGTTCGAGTAAAACGTCGTTAGTCGCTCGTGAGTTAGCCTCGGTTATTTGCAGGAACCGTGGCGAGCGTCATGCGGCTAATTTGCCGAACGTCTCCTGCCTCCCTGCTTTTCACGATGCCCAGCCGAGCCTCGAATCAAAGTATACGCAGATCCCATGGCAAGGCTTTACTGGGGAAGCCACTCGCTAGATTATTTCATACCCGATATGCACAACTTTGCCCTCATTGGTATCGCCGGATTCGTTGCTCCAAAGCATTTAAAGGCGATCAAAGAGACCGGAAATCAACTGGTTGCCGCGATGGATCGCCATGACGCCGTCGGGATCATGGATAGCTATTTCCCGGATGCGAGCTTTTTCACCGAAATCGAAAGGTTTGATCGGTTTCTTGAAAAACAAAGGCGTGCCATCGGCGGAACCCCGATCGAATATCTCTCCGTCTGCAGCCCGAACTATTTGCACGATTCGCATTGCCGGCTCGCTTTGCGTGTTGGCGCACACGCTATCTGCGAAAAACCACTGGTCGTTAACCCCTGGAATCTTGATCAATTACGTGAACTTGAATCCGAGTATCAGCGGCGTGTGTTTACGGTCCTTCAATTGCGACTTCACCCAGAATTGGTACGCTTGAAAAAGGATATTGAACAAAGGGGAATGTCACAGCCCCGTAAAGAAATTTGTCTGACTTACATTACCCGCCGGGGAAAATGGTACCATCAGTCATGGAAGGGTGACGAGGAACGATCCGGCGGTGTGGCGATGAACATCGGCGTTCACTTTTTCGATTTTCTATTGTGGATTTACGGCAATCAACAACGCAGTTTCTTACACCTGAAACAGCCCAGTCGCATGGCTGGCGTGCTCGAACTGGAAAAGGCACGCGTACGGTGGTTCCTCTCCGTCGACGCAAATGATCTTCCCGTGTCGGTACGCGAAAAGGGCGGTCACGCCTATCGGTCAATCACCTCAGACGGTGCTGAGATCGATCTGTCCGAAGGCTTCACCAACTTGCACACAGAAGTATACCGCGACATCCTCTCAGGTGGTGGCTTTGGTATCGAAGATTCACAGCCTGCGATCGAGCTAATTTATCAACTAAGAACCAGTACCGTTGTAAGCCCAAACGAACTGGCCCATCCTTACCTAGTCAACGGTTCGCGACTGAGCTGAGTCATTTTTCTTGCGGATGAAACACCTCGATCTATTGCGATCACCTAACGTCTGATGCAAACAACGATTCACGAAACGGCAATCATCGATGATGGGGCTGAGATCGGCGACGGATCGCGAATTTGGCACTTCGTGCACGTCTGTGGGGGCGCTAAAATTGGAAAATGCGTTTCGCTTGGGCAAAATGTTTTTGTGGGCAATAAGGTAACCATCGGCGACCATTGTAAAATCCAGAATAACGTCTCCGTGTACGACAACGTAACCCTCGAGGATGGCGTGTTTTGCGGCCCCAGTATGGTCTTTACGAACGTCTATAATCCTCGTGCTTTGGTTTCCCGGAAAACCGAATACAGAGATACACTTGTTAGAAAGGGGGCAACTTTGGGTGCGAACTGCACGATTGTTTGTGGCGTAACGATCGGCCAATTCGCGTTCATCGGGGCCGGAACAGTGGTCAATAAGGATGTTCCAGCTTACGCACTGATGGTTGGCGTACCCGCACGACAGATCGGCTGGATCAGCGAGTTTGGCGATCGATTGCAGATCCCCATTGACGGTTCGGGCAACGCAACCTGCGCACAATCTGGGGAGGAATACTTGTTAAACGAAGGTGTTCTAACACGCGTGGAAAATAAATCTTGATTCAGTTTATCGATTTAGCCGCCCAACAACTGCTAATCAAAGACCGTCTGGACGCGAATATCGCCAAAGTACTTGCCCATGGCCAGTATATCCTGGGCCCAGAGGTGCATGAACTCGAGCAAGCACTTGTTGATTTTACCGGTGCGGATTACTGCATTACGTGCGCAAACGGCACAGACGCGTTACAGATTGCATTAATGGCACTCGGTGTCGGGCCAGGCGCCGAGGTGATCACCCCGGCATTTAGTTACATCGCGACCGCAGAAGCGACGAAATTACTCGGCGCTAGACCTGTTTATGTCGATATCGATCCGGAAACTTTTAATATAGATCCTGGAAAAATTGAGGCTGCGATCACACCACGTTGCAAAGCAATCATGCCAGTGTCACTTTACGGACAACCGGCGGATTTTGACTCAATCAACGCAATCGCAAATCGGCACGGCTTGCCAGTTATCGAAGATGGTGCCCAAAGCTTCGGCGCGCTCTACAAGGGGCGTCGCTCTGGCAATCTCTCGACAATCGGCTGCACCAGCTTCTTCCCGTCTAAGCCGCTGGGGTGTTACGGAGACGGTGGTGCAATTTTTACAAACGATACCGATCTGGCAAAAGCGTTACGCCAAATTTCTCGACATGGACAGGACAAGCGATATCACCATGGTCGCCTGGGAATCAACAGCCGACTCGACACGTTACAGGCTGCGGTTTTGTTGGCCAAACTCGATATCTTTGACGATGAGATCAATCGAAGAAACAGGGTGGCCGATCGATACTCACACGCGATTTCCCCATGCGAACAAATGAAAACGCCCACGATTTCTGAAGATACCCTCTGCGTCTGGGCGCAGTACACGGTAAGAACTGCAAACAGGGCATTCGTTCAGGAATCCCTCCGCTTAAAAGGCATACCAACGACCGTTCATTACCCGTTGCCGTTAAACGCACAACCAGCGGTTGCCGACAGTGCAGCCATTTTGCCACACGGAGATCTCGCGTCGAAAGAGGTGTTAAGTCTTCCAATGCACCCCTACTTAAGCGAACACGAACAGGACGAAATAGTCGCGGCTATAAAATCGTTGTCAGAGCCTCACCTCGACAGCGCCCGTGATGACGCAAAAAGCATTTTAAACTGAGTACTCTGCAATACCCGTTTATCATTCACGAAATCTCTCTTCACCAAGTTTTGGCGTTACGAAAGTTTTTTAATGATACGCTTTAAGAACAGATTATTCGTTCAGATTAATTTCAATAAGCTTGACGATCAATTCGGTTTTTTCACGACAAGTTCGATCCCTGCCGAATCGTCTACGCTTGCAACGCGATTATGCAACTGGCAAACAGGCGCGTTTAAAAAGCAGGAATCTAGGTGAGCAGTTTACCGTTCGGCTCTCCGCGTCCGACACGCAGCATTTGCTCCGTGTTTTTCCAGCCAAGGTTTGAAACTAACAGTTCACTTCACAACCAGAAAGAACGCAACTTCAAGCCGGAGTGCCTNNTTTCAATTGATTGCAAACAGGACAAATGTCAAGCCTTAAGCGTAATGCACTTGCCAACTACGCAGGTAAGATCTGGGGTGTCCTGCTGTCAGTATTGCTGGTGCCAGTATATATCAGGATACTCGGCCTAGACGCCTACGGTCTGATTGGTTTTTTCACCGTTCTCATGGCGGCTGCAAGTTTGCTAGACGTTGGCTTAAGTGCCACAATGAATCGCGAAATGGCTCGGTCGCGTGTGTTGCCCAATTCCAGGGATGAGGCGAATGACCTTGCACGCACACTGATTTTCGTCTATTGGGTAATCGGACTGGTTATCGGGTTCGGGATTTATTGCAGTTCATCGTGGATCGCCAATAATTGGCTTGGAACCGGGGGCTTGCCGATGGATGCGGTAGCCGCTTCTGTTGCGATGATGGGCGCAAGCCTAGCGCTGCAATGGCCCATAAGCTTATACAGCGGAGGCATTAACGGCCTCGAACGGCAGGTGTCGTGCAATGCGGTGCTGGTCATTCTAGGCACCGTGCGTAACTTGGGTGCAGTGCTTGTTCTGGTTGTTGTTTCACCTTCGATCACCGCCTACTTCGCATGGCAGATGATTGCCAGCGCACTTAGCGTGGCAGCGTTCGGCTGGCTTTTCTGGCACGTCATGCCATCCGGCACCCGCAAACCAAAGCTGAATTTCCCATTGCTCAAAGGAGTGTGGGGCTTTGCGACAGGAATGGCCGCAAGTGGTATTGTGACGTTCTTACTTTCCCAACTCGATAAGCTGATCCTAAGTAAAGTTTTAAGCCTCACTCATTTTGGGCATTACAACATTGCCAATCAGATCAATGTTGTGACGAAAATGTCACCGGCTTCGATCTTCTCTGCACTGCTGCCAAAGCTCACATCTTTGTACGCCAAACAGGATGTTTCTGGCTTCGCCAGGTTGTACAGCCTTGGGTGTCAATTGGTAGCTATTGTAACTCTTCCGGCATCATTTGTCGTTGCAGCATTTTCATATGATATTATTCGAATCTGGACTGGAAGCGTGCAGATCGCAGAAAGCTCAGCCTGCATCGCAAGCGTTTTGATAATAGGTTCGGCGTTCAATAGCATAATGGGCATTCCATACACCGCGACTATCGCAGCCGGATGGGCGACGTTCGGACTTTACCAGAATGCGATATCTGCCGTTATGATCGTACCGCTAATGCTAGTGCTCACCAACCTTTACGGAGGCATGGGTGCAGCGTTTTCGTGGTTAATATTGAATTTGGGATACATCGCCGTTTCTCCGATCTTCATTCACCGTAGGGTTTTGGCCGGGAACGTTCGTGATTGGTATTTAGTTGATGTGGGGCGCCCA
>DIUH01000068.1 GCA_002428205.1 Planctomycetaceae bacterium UBA6163 | reverse complement strand
GCAACCGTGCTGTGCGACTGGCCAGCGATCGCGACGGTGACCTCTTCGCCCGCTGCGGCCCGTCCCCAAACTCGATTCGGTTGGTCGCGTTGCAGGACCATGTGGTTGCTGAAAACGTTCGGCAAAGTCACATCCGCGACCGCCTGATCGGTGGTGGCCCAGCAAAGTCCTGCGACGACGGCGATCGCTCGCAAACGCCTAAAACTTAAAGACTTGGGGCGGCAGGTGCGGCGCGGTGACGCGGCTTTTGGGAGGATTCGGACTGCGAATCGCATGTTCATGCTCGTGGGAGGGAGGGTGGAGGAAGGCAAAGAAAAGTGATGACTTACGCCGCTTTGGTCGTTATTCCAACCAAATGCGGTGTCAGATCGGCCGAGTCGCCAGACCTGAAGCCCCCTAGTTTAACAGTGGACAACGGTTGTAAGGAATCATTGGAAAAATAAAACAGCGACTTCTTACCCAGAACGCGAGGAAAGAATTTGACGTTATGGGGTACGATCGGAGATAATGCGAAACTCTGCAAACTCATCCCGCTATCCACATCGGATCGACCGTGACTTATCGAACCAACCTCATGAAACATTCTCATTTGGCTGAAAATTTGCACGAAAGCGTCAATCAGAGGGGGCTTATGCTGAACCAACATGCCAAATCATCGGCACGAACTGCTGCTGAGACCGCTGGCCAGCGTGGCCATCTAGCGTTGCGATTCTGGATTTTGCTAGCGATCCTGGCTGTCGGAATGCTGGTTGCCAGCAATGTTTCGGGACAAGCGCCGGCGGCCGTTGGTCGTCCTTTGCCTGCGGAGATGACGACAAAGTTGAAGGTCTCGGGCATGGAAAAGGCTAGAGCCGAAGGGCTGACTAAGGCTGACCTATCGCCGCAATGGGCGGGTTACAAGGCATTCGAGGATTACTACCAGAGATATTTGTTTGGTAAGTTGATGGATCCGGCCTATGTCGCGGAGTACGGCTCCGTGATGCAGTCGTTGCTGGACGATTTGGATCGTGCCCAGAAGAACCGCAGCCCCGCCGCCAAAGTAATCAGCAACTGGATTGTTCGCGGTGCCGGAGTCGTCGCGGCCGGAAACTATCATCCTTCGGCGCGAGTCAACGCGACATTATTGCTGGCTTATGTTGATGCCCCGCCCACTGATCAACAAAGCAACCGCCCCCCGCTGCCAGCGGCCGATGCATTGTTAGCGCTGGTAAGGCTCTATCAAGTTGAAACCAACCCGGACGGAGTTCGGGCGGCCGCGTTGCAGGGTTTGAAACGCCATGTCGCGATGGGTGTGATCACCAATTCAGATTACAAGGCAGGCATCGCAGGGTTGATGTTGAAGTTGGCAGAGAGTTCGCCGCCTGCGGGGCGCTCACCCGAAGCGCATGCATTTCTGCAACGCTACGCGGTCGATATTTTGAATATCTTGGCTAACCCGAACGTGACGCCGAAGACCGCAGACACCCTAGTTTCACTTAGCACGAACTCGGAAAAGCCAAGTTTGATAGCCGCTTACGCCGCTGCGAAAATAGGCCAATTGAAACCGGGACAAGCGAAGGTAAAAGAGCCGACCAAGATTTTGTCCAGCTGGGCTGCTCGTGCCGCCGCAACGATCGACCAAGAACTGGACCGACTGGCGAAGCTTGACCCGCCCGTTGCGGTTCGTGATCAGCCTGCGATGCCGAGCCTGCAAACGCCGATGACGGGGGGCGCATACGGCGGTGGTGCCGGTGGCGAAATGTATGGTGGACCGATGGGTGGCGACATGGCCGGGGGCATGATGGGGCCAGACGGCGGTGCGATGGATGGAATGAGCGATATGTACGGCGCTGGAGGGGCGGATATGTATGGTGGCGGCGACATGTACGGTCCCGGCATGCTGGCCCCCAAGGCAAAACCGCAACCTTCGGAGATCATCGCCGGACGACGACAAATCAATTATGTACTGCAACAACTCCAGTTCGGTGTGACCGGACAGAAGGTAGCCGGGGCTCCCAGAACACCAGGCGGTTTGCTGGTCGTTGCGACCGAAAACGATAAAGCCGCGTTCGACACATGGATCACAACGGTCAGTGATGTGGTGACGGCGATCAACAGCGAGACGCTTGATGAACGCAAAAAATTTGTCGACGAATTGAAAAAGCAATCGGATGTTTTAAAGAAATTAGCAGGCATTGAGGTCGATCCCAGCGCAACCGCTGAAGCCTCGCCAGATGCCGTAGATCCGTTGGATCCGCTGGCCGGGCCACCTGCGACAGTCATCCCAGCGGCGGCGACAGGCCAACCGGGTGCGTCGCGTCCAGGTGCAGTCGTTCCTGCTGGTGGAATGCCTGCGGCTGGTAACCCTGCGGCGGCTGGTGCGTCAAATCCTGCGGCCGGATCAGGTCGTGGGCCAGGTGTTGCGGCGGCCCCTGGCATGCCTGCTGGGCCGACAGCGTCGACTCCGCAGCCTGGCGGAACTGGCCCCAGTGCACCTGCTTCCCCTGCCGCTCCCGAGGCAGGGGTCGTGATACCAACGCCTGGCGATGACTTATTGCAGTAAAGCTCACACGATTCGGCCGATTTGCTCACCGGGAAAAACACCTCTGCGTTGGCTAATTGACCAAGCTTAGGGTCGCCTTTAGGCGGCCTTTCGCGTTTCAACCCTCTCGCCTTGATCGATTCGGTCGCCAATCGGCATCGATTCCGGGTCCGTTTCAGTTCGACGGGGTGCTTCCTCTGCCGCTTCGAGTTTGTCGAACAGAGATCCGAGAAGTTTCGGATGAAGACAGCAGTAACTCCACAGCAGTCCGAACGCCGCCCCGCCCACAACGTCGCTAAAAAAGTGAGCTCCGGAGTGCAGGCGTTGCATGATGGTCAACCCGCAGAACATGGTGAATAACCATCTGCCTCGGGGTGTGGCTAGACAAAGGCCGATCGTTAATGCCACTGCCGTCGCCATGTTTCCACTAGGAAATGATCGCGCGCTGGCATCGAACATTGCCACATGCTCTAGCGACCAATCGAATCGCCACCACCAAGCCGATTCGACCGTCGCTAATTCAAGGTTGATCTGCGATGGTCGTAAACGCAGAACAAACATCTTGCTGATCGTTGATATGGCGCTGGCACCTGCGACCATCGCCACTAATCGCGGCAACAACGATCGTTTTTCGGGTGCTAGTAAGAAGAGTGCTAGAAAAATAAAGAAAACACCGCTTCCGTGGGCATAGAAACGGATCAATTCCAGCGTCCGCACAAAATCGCCGGGCAAGGGATCTTCCTGAAACCATCTTGCCAGTGGGATGTCGACCAGCGTCGCCAGTGGCACCGAAAACGCGGCGAAGACTACCGCCCAAAGTAACAATCCAGGGCGTCTATGCAAGTCCAGCGACATGGCACGGTTAACCAATGGCATCGGTAACGATGAAGACCGCCGCTCACAACCCAAATTGGCTTCGGGCTGATCCGATCGTTTCACTAGGTCGATTCTCGTTTGCATAGCCGGTCGAGTACTCAATTGTGAAACTCATCCAGGGTTTTGTCGCTTATGCCGTTCATCTATCAAAGCAACGAATGTGGTTGACAGCCCAACTTTGCAAAATTGATCGGTGCCTGCCAATAGATGTATCGGCCTAAACAATCCCAGACGCATACCGCCAAGAAACTAAGCGGAATTTCCCTGGATTGTTGCGATCAGGTTTCTTGGCGTAGCGGCATCGCGGTGTTCGCACAGGTAAATCCCTTGCCAGGTTCCCAGTGCCAACTTCCCTTGGCTGATCGGAATCGAAACGCTTGCCCCGAGCATCGATGCCTTTACGTGCGCCGGCATGTCGTCGGGGCCTTCGATCGTGTGAACGTAAGGCAACGATTCCGGGACCGCGTGGTTCATCGCGGTTTCAAAATCGGTTCGAACATCGGGATCGGCGTTTTCGTTGATCGTCAGCGATGCGCTGGTGTGCTGGATAAACAGGTGAAACAGGCCGATGCGGATCGATTTGATCTCAGGAATCTGGCGCACGACCGCATCGGTGATCAAGTGGTAACCCCTTCGCTGGGCGGGCATATTGATTGTTCGTTGAATCCACATGTTATTTCCGAGTTAAAGGTTGGGTTTACCACCGCCGATTGAACCACAAAATTTCGATTAAAGCGATCGCTCCGACGAAGCCGATCGGTCCGTTTGTGTCACGCGATTGACGGCGACTGAATCGAGCAGCGCCAAAACGCCGACAACGATCAAACCGGTTCACAATCGGCGATTGCTTTTCGTCCCTTTCCGATCCGAGTTTCGGAACCCAACTGAGGATCGCAGCCGTGTGGCGAGCATTTTTCCTGGCGATTGGCGCCATGTTGATCATCGTCGGAGTCGAAACGCTGTTAATTGACAGCGCTACGATTTACTCCGCCGCCGAATCGACTCCAACCGACTTTATGGACCCGACGGCAAAGCCGGGCAAAACAACCAAAGTCGTCAAGCCGGACGAATGGATCCCGTGGGCAGCGATGAGCATCGGTGCGGTCGTTGTGTTGTATGCGTTCACGCTGCCCCAGCGTTGGAATCGCGGTGGCGGCTGAGCCCTGAACTGCCTATCGCATCAAACAACCGCCAACCAACAAAAAAACCGCTCGGCATTGCTGTCGAGCGGTTTGATCGCTTCTGGATTGTCGAGAATCGCCGCAGAAGCGACTCTCGTGAAAACTACATGTTGCCCAACTTGGCGACCAAGTCGGCCGTGCGGCAGCTGTAACCCCATTCGTTGTCATACCAGCTGACGACTTTGGCAAACTTGCCTTTGCCGCCGAGCACTTGTGTGAAGTCGGCTGCGAAAATGCTGCTGTGCGGATCGGTGATCACGTCGCTGCTGACGATCGGATCGGTGGTGTAGCAGAGGATGCCCTTGAGTGGGCCTTCGGCTGCGGCCTTCATCGCGGCGTTGATCATTTCGACGTCAACTTCCTTGCTGAGGTTGACCGTCAAGTCGACCACGCTGCCGGTCGGCACGGGAACTCGCATCGCGATCCCGGTCAGTTTGCCCTTCAATTCCGGAATCACAAGCGCGACCGCTTTGGCCGCACCGGTCGTCGTCGGAATGATGTTGGTCGCCG
>DIUH01000012.1:17066-21319 GCA_002428205.1 Planctomycetaceae bacterium UBA6163 | reverse complement strand
CGAATTGGGAAAGTGTGTTGTGGCACGAGTTCTGTCACGCGGTGACGCTGGAAAAGACAAAGAATCGGATGCCGCGATGGTTAAGCGAAGGGCTCTCGGTTTATGAGGAACGCCAGCGAAATAGCGCGTCGGGCGAATCGATGACGCCGATCTATCGTGACATGCTATTAGATGAATCGTTAACACCGGTCAGCAAGTTGAGCGGTGCGTTTCTCAGTCCGCCATCAGCGATTCATCTCCAATTCGCCTACTATCAATCGTCGCTGGTGATCGAGTTCTTGGTCGAGAACTATGGTTTCGAATCGATTCTTAAGGTGCTGGATGATTTGGCCGCGGGACTGAACATCAACGACGCGCTGGTTCGTTCGGTCGGATCGCTCGATCAACTGGACCAGCGGTTTGCGATGTATGCGCGGGGGTTAGCAGAAGACTTTGGAAAAGATGTGGATTGGTCGCGCGACGACTTGCCCGAGCGTGGTTCGGTCGATGATTGGACAAAATGGGTGCAAGATCATCCGACGAATTATTGGGGGAACTTGCGATTGGCCCAGGCGTTGATCGCCGCCAAAGCGTACGAAGCAGCCGCCGAACCGCTGGAGCGGTTGGTCCGGATGCAAGCGGTCACGGGTGGCCGTGGCGGGCCGCTCGAATTGTTGGTTGAGGTGTATGCCAAGTTGGACCAAACTGACGAAGAAGAAGCGACGCTGCAGCGATTGGTGGCGATGTCCGATGATGCCTTACCGGCGGTGATCCGTTTGGCAGAGCTGGCGAAACAGCAGGCCGATTGGCAATCGGTTTCCGAAAACGCAAACCGAATTTTGGCGATCCAGCCTTTGACAGACATAGGGCACACGTATCTTGCCGATGCCAGTGAACAGCTCGGCAAACCGCTCGATGCGATTCGCGCGTTATCGGCTCTTGGCCAGCTCGATCCCGTCGATCCGGCGTCGATCGAATATCGTCTGGCAAAAGCTTACGTGGGTCTGGAAAAATTGGACCTGGCAACCGACAAATTGATTTCCGCGCTTCGCGAAGCCCCACGCTATCGTGAAGCGCTGAGTCTGTTATTGCAGATTACCAAAACAACCGAAAATCGATCCGAACAAACCGATCAGGAAACAGGAGACCAATGATGATGCGTCGTCCAGTGGTTCGTGTCGCGCTTGTGGCAACCGTCTGCATTTTGGTATCCGGGTTTGCCTTGGCCCAGCGGGGATGGCGGCGGTTTCCGAACATCGAAATCGATCGTAACGGCGTTCCGACCTGGGAAGTTGACCAGCGGTTCCAAGGCGACTTGTTCACGTTCGCTCGGGTGCGGTACGAGTCTTATGGACGTGGCGGCGGATGGGCGGTCGACTATCCCGACAGCGATCTCAACTTTTCGCTTCGCTTGCAGCAATTGACCACACTGAACGTCAACCCGAATCCCGTCATCATCGACCTAACCGACGACAAGGTGTTTGACTATCCGTTCTTGTACATCATCGAGCCCGGTGGGCTTTATTTCAGTGAACCCGAGGTCGAAGCCCTGCGCAGGTATTGTTTCAATGGCGGTTTTGTCATGGTCGACGATTTTTGGGGCGACAGCGAGTACGAAAACATGCGTCAGCAATTGGCGAGAGTCTTTCCGGATCGCGCGCCGATCGATTTGCCACTATCGCATGAAATCTTTCACAATGTTTACGACCTGAAGGAAAAGCCCCAAGTCCCCTCGATCGGTTGGGCATCCCGGGGTAGAGCGGAGCCATTGCAGACTTGGGAACCGGCACGCGACGGGACGGACACGTCGCAAGTCAACTACCGTGCGATTCTCGACGACGATGATCGGATCATGGTGCTGATGTGCCACAACACCGATCTGGGCGATGGCTGGGAACAAGAAGGGGTTGACCCATTCTATTTCAGTGAGTTTTCGGTGAAACGCGCCTACCCGATGGGCATCAATATCGTCACCTATGCGATGACACACTGAAGCTGGCATTCTCGATCTTGGCCGCCCATTCATCCGCGGCCGAACTCGCGAGAAAAAAACCTCAGCAAAATAGCAACGGGAAGATCGAATATTTTTCTGTATCTATTTCTGGCAATACGCCGGTCGGTCAAAGAAATCGCCGCCTAACCCGGGCCCTTGTCGCACAGCGGTCGGGAAATCTTCATCGATTATTCATCTTTTCATCGCATTTATCGCGATCTTCTCCATTAGCTTATTGCCCCACAGGGGTGCAAGGTGAGTATCCCATCGAGAGGCTTGAGGCGGATGTGTCTTAGCACATGGACTTGATACGGCGGACTTTAACCATGCGAAGCAAAAAACCGATGCTGCACATCGTTGGCATCGTCGTTTTGTTGGTCGGGCATGAGGCGAGCGCGTTTGGTCAGCCCAATCGCTTTGAGTTACTTGGGTCGCTTGTTTTTCCCGGCAACACGATTGACCGATCATCGCTTGATGAAAGCTCTGAACAAACTAAGGCACACCATTTATTTGGTGGCTTTTCGGCAATGGAGTACATGGGAGACGATCGGTATTTGGTGCTGCCAGATCGCGGTCCGGGCGATGTCGAAAATGAGTATCAATGTCGATATCACACGTTGCTAATCAAGATTGATCCCACAAACTCTCCTGTCGTTACGGGCGCACTGCTTGGGACGACGCGCTTAACTGCTTCCAGTGGGCAGCCGCTCGTTGGTGACCCGAGCAAGTATTCAACCGATGCTAGCCATGAATCGTTGCGATTTGATCCAGAAGCGATCCGGTTGCTCGGTAACGATTCGCTGGTGATCAGTGATGAATATGGACCCCATGTTTATAGGTTCACGCGTGATGGAAAGAAGATTGGCGAGTTTGCGGTTCCAGAATCATACAAGGTCGATTTCCCAAGCGCTGATGTCGCCCTGGAAGCGACCAAGAATACAAGAGGCCGGCAAGCCAATGCCGGTTTTGAAGGGTTAGCTGTTACACCAGGCGGTGACAAGATCGTAGCGATTATTCAAAAACCCTTAATTCAAGACAGCGAAGTCTTGAGCGATGGTGTCAAACGTGACGGTGTGAATTGTCGGATGGTGGTGTTTAACCCAGATGGGCAACCGGTCAACGAGTTTGTTTATACGCTTGAAAAAAGTGGACTTGGGGTGAGCGAGATGTTGGCTGTCGATGAACACCAGTTTCTCGTGATGGAGCGCGACAGTAAATCGGGTTTAGCGGCAAAAAACAAGCAAATCTTTCTGATCGATACGCGTAATGCGTCCGACGTATCGAAAGTTGAATCGTTGCCAACAGGTCCGATTGACGATTCCCAAGGTGGAGATGCGATTCGGAGTGTCAGCAAGCGATTAGTGCTCGATTTGCTCAGCCCTGAGAGCGGAATCGGTCATGCGTCGATTGAAGAAAAACAGGAATGCCTTACGTTCGGACCGACGCTGGCTGATGGTCGGCGGACCCTGATTCTTGGCATCGACAACGACTTTGATGAATCATCGCCAAGCGTGTTCTATGTCTATGCGATCCGCCCTGATGTTTTTACAGGGTTGAATTAGTGCGGTTGCCTTGAAAGGGCAACCGCAGGTTGGTGCGCGATCAGCCCCACAAAACTACAAATCACACTTAACTAAGTAGGTTTAGCTTATGTCGTCCATGTTCATTCGTCGTTTCCGCGGATACACCTTTCTCACTGTGGCTTGCATTTTGATTGCTGGCTGTGGTGAGCCCTTGCCGCCTGATTTTGAAGTTGCCGAAGGTTTGCATCCAGTCAACGGCGAAGTGAAAGTTCGTGGCGAAATCGCGCCCGAGGCTTCCTTGCGACTGCATCCCGCCGCCGGCGCGGCTTCCGGTCCGGCCATAACAGCCGTTGCTGATGCGGAAGGTAAGTTCCAGGTCTTTACCTATCAGCCCGAGGGGAAAAAGCTCGGGGCTCCAGCCGGTCAGTACAAAGTCACGGTCTCTTGGCAGGGCGCTACAGAAGGTATGACTCAGGAAAAGCTTGATGAGCTAAAGGAGTTGGTGCCCGTGAAATATCAGAAGCCCCAGACAACACCCTTGACGATCGAAGTCGTTGCGGGTGAGAACCAGGTCGGTGTGATTGCGGTTGAGTAAAGCTGCGATTTTGTAGCTGTTTTTGAATAAAAACGTCTCCTCGAACGTTTCGAGGGCGTTGATTGTGTCTAGTTTAATATTGAAAATGAGGTTTTGTTATGCGTAGGTTCAACAGCAGTAGCGGTAATAACCGCGGATTTACGTTGGTCGAGTTGTTGGTGGT
>DIUH01000012.1:15446-17038 GCA_002428205.1 Planctomycetaceae bacterium UBA6163 | reverse complement strand
GAAAGCACCTACAAGACGCTGCCACCGAGTCGGATCACGACCGGCTTGTCGCGTCACAGTTGGTCTGCTTTTATGCTGCCGTTCATTGAACAGGCCCAGGTCTATGACATTTACAACTTTAATGTTCGCTGGTCGGACCCGCTTAATTATCCAGCAACGTCGTCAAGGATTCCTGGATTCGTTTGCCCGTCAAGCCCTAGCAGTCGGATGACTCCGCCTGCTGCAGCACAGACCGCGCACGTTCCCATTCCACCAAACGGTTTTGGACCTTCGGACTACTCATCGACCAACGAACTTCGTCGTTCATTTTATGTAGCCAATGGCATTCCCCTGCCAGTCGGTATTTTACGTGGAATGCCCGGGGCGATGGATCGGAACGCTCCAACCAGGTTTGCGGATATTTTGGACGGTCTTTCCAACACGATGTTGTTCGCAGAGCGTAGCGGGAGACCTGAGATTTATGTTGCTGGAAAACGTCCGATCGCAATCGTCGTGGCCGATGGTTGGGGATGGGCAGACTTTGACAACACTTCGGGCAGCGTTAATGGTGCGTCACGTGATGGGATGTTGCTTAACCGAACCTCGGGTTCTTCGCCTTTTGACACAACCATTAACGGGACGTGTGCTGTTAATTGCACCAATAACAGCGAATACTATTCGTTCCACCCCGGTGGCATTAACATCAGCTTGGTTGACGGTTCAGTTCGCTTCTTGAGTGATTCGGTAAATGCCCAGGTTCTCGGAGCGGTTATCACTCGTGCGGGCCGAGAAGTTATCAATGGCGAATTCTAAGTCTGTTCGCTATTGAACCGACATTAAAACGCCGCCATCGGTTAAACCGGTGGTGGCGTGATGCATCTTGGCTCTGTTCTTTCTCCGATTGGCGATTTCTTCGTCAATCCTCCTTACTGCTTATTCTTAATCGGTTTTGTATGTTCCGGTGCCCTCGCTTTGGTGATTGCTGCGGCCTATTGTTAGTTAGCGCAGTCTTTATTTCTGCTTCAAACCTCGCAGTCGGCCAGGATTTGCAACTGAAGGTCGTCGACACCTATGCAACGGGTACATTCGGAAAGTCCGCGGCCGAGATCCCGGCTTATTGTCGCAAATCGCAGCAATTATTCGTGGTCAATGCCGAATCCGGCTCTGTCAATGTTTTACGCCTCTTGCCATCCGGCAAACTGGAACCGGTGACCGTGCTTGATGCGGCGACTGATGTGGGTGGAAAGTTGGGAGCCGTCAATAGTGTTAGCATTCACAATGGCAAGCTAGCCGTCGCGGTCGAAGGCAAGCCAGCGACCGAAAACGGGGTGATCGCCATTTACAACACGGCGACGTTGAAACTGTTCGGTTCGGTGCCCGTTGGCGCATTGCCCGACATGGTCGCGTTTTCACCTGACGGCCGCTGGGTTGTTGTCGCCAACGAAGGTGAACCGAACGATGACTATACGATCGATCCCGAGGGGACCGTTTCGATCATTGACTTTAGAAAGGGCTGGAACGAAAAGACCGTTCGTCATGTCAACTTTCGCGATTGGAATGTCGGTGGGGAACGTGAAAGCGAATTACCGAAATTGAAGGCTGATGGTTTACGA
>DIUH01000012.1:814-15429 GCA_002428205.1 Planctomycetaceae bacterium UBA6163 | reverse complement strand
GCGATCGCAGAAATCGATCTCGCGACGGCTCAAGTGAAACGTTTAATTCCCCTGGGGTATAAGGATCACGGCGCCGTCGGTAATGAACTTGACGCCAGCGATCGAGATGGCGGCATCCAGATTCGCCAGTGGCCGGGTTTGATGGGGGTTTATCAACCAGATACGATCCGGCTGTATGAGTCTGGTGGCAATCGATTTCTGTTAACTGCCAACGAAGGCGACTCGCGGGTACGTCCCTATGCCGATGGGATTGTGGATGGAATCGATGAAGGCGGGCTTTATTCTGACGAGGCGGTGATCAGCGATTGGCCGCTGCAAGGGACTCCGTGGGAAACTCTCGCCGGTTCGGAGGCGTTAGGCCGTTTGTTGTTGGTGCGCAATCTGGTGGACGCCAATCTCGATAGTGAAGGACGTCCCACGAAGCTGTTTTCCTTCGGCGGGCGATCATTTTCCATCTTTGATGCTCGTTCAGGTGAACAGATCTTTGACAGCGGCAGCGATTTCGAGCGGATCACCGCAGAACGCTACCCTAAGCACTTCAACGCCAGCAACGATTCGACCACATTCGACAAACGCAGTCGGTCCAAGGGGCCAGAACCCGAGGGGATGGCTTTGGGGAAAATTGATGGTCGTGACTATGCGTTCATAGGGCTGGAGCGAATCGGCGGGATCATGATTTATGAGATCACCGATCCGCGTAAACCCCGTTTCGTTGCTTATCACAACAATCGAAACTTTGATGTTTCGCCGGCGCTGGATGATGGTTCGTCAAATCCAGAGGCAGGTGATACCGGTATCGAAGGATTGATTTTTATTGCTGCCGATGAATCACCGACAAAAACGCCGTTGATTGTTGCCGGAAATGAAACCAGTGGAACGACGACGGTTTGGTCGATCGTTCCACTGTCTGATAGCAAGTAACCTGAACCAGCGAATCAGTCTTTTTCAAACGCCGCGTCGAAGGCGCGGCCGCTTGGTGAGAAGTCCAGCTTCTTGGTGAACTCGCAGGCCTCGCGTGCGCCGAACTGACGATCCATTCCGCTGTCTTCCCACTCGATCGACAGCGGTCCGTCATAACCGATGTCATTGAGTGCGCGGATGATTTCTTCGAAGTTCACTCCGCCACGTCCAGGGCTGCGGAAGTCCCATCCCCGACGATGGTCGCCAAAGTTGATGTGGCTGGCCAGGATGCCCGATTTGCCGTCGAGTTTGACGATCGCATCTTTGACGTGAACGTGGTAGATCCGATCGGCAAAGGTGCGAATGAACTGCACCGGATCGACACCTTGCCAAATCAAGTGGCTGGGGTCGAAATTGAACCCGAACTCGGGACGATGATCGAGTGCTTCGAGCGCCCGCTGGGCGGTGTAGATGTCAAACGCGATTTCGGTCGGGTGCACTTCCAAGGCGAACTTCACGCCGCACTGGCCAAAGACGTCCAGGATCGGATTGAAGCGTTCTGCCAGCAGATCAAAGCCGGCATCGATCATCTTCGGTGGGACCGGTGGGAACGAATAAAGCAGGTGCCAAATGCTGCTGCCGGTGAAGCCGTTGACGACATCGACGCCAAACTTTTGAGCCGCTCGGGCGGTGTTCATCAGCTCTTCAGCGGCCCGCTGGTTGACGCCCGCGGGATTGCCGTCGCCCCAAACATGCGGCGGCAGAATCGACTTATGACGCTCGTCGATGATGTCCAGAACTGCTTGTCCGGCCAGGTGGGCGCTGATCGCGTGGCATTGCAAGCCGAGGCCATTTAACAGGTCGCGTTTTTGGTCGCAATAATCGTTTTGCGAAAGAGCCTTGTCGACTTCGAAGTGATCGCCCCAACAGGCCAGTTCGATGCCGTCGTAGCCGAAATCGGCGGTCATGCGGGCCATTTCAGCGATCGGCAAGTCGGCCCATTGGCCGGTGAAAAGGGTGACGGGACGTGGCATAAGGCACTCCTGAGTTGAAAAGTGGAAACGTTAGGGGGGCAAGGCTAGCGTGCGATTGTGGCGACTGTGAATCGGCGCCGCAAGGATCACAGCATTTTCAGAAACTCGCGCATCCAAGCCGGGTGTGCTGGCCAAGCCGGCGCGGTGCAGAGATTGCCTTCGACATGGACTGAATCCATCGATGCCGCTGGCGGCATGTACTGGCCTCCGGCTGCGGTTATTTCAGGGCTGACGGCCGGATAACAACTGCATTGGCGACCTTGCAGGACACCCGCAGCGACCAAAATTTGTGGTCCGTGGCAGATCGCGGCGATCGGTTTTGATGTCTCGGAAAAGTGCCGAACGATTTCCAGCACGCGTGGGTTCAATCGCAAGTATTCCGGGGCGCGTCCACCTGGCAAAACCAATGCGTCGTAAGACGCCGGATCGATTGCCTCGAAATCGGCGCTGATCGCGAACCGATGTCCCGGTTTTTCGCTGTAAGTTTGTGCGCCATCGAAATCATGGATTGCGGTAATCACCGTATCGCCGGCGGATTTTCCGGGGCAAACGGTATCGACGTGATGCGACGCACATTGCAAGATCTGTAGCGGAACCATCGCTTCATAATCTTCGACGTAATCGCCTACGATCATCAAAATACGGCGGCTGGGCATGGCGAATCTCTCCGGTGGGATGAATGATTGTCCGCGAAAGTGGTTTGAAAAAAGTTCAATCTCTGGCAAGTAATTGGTTAATTCGCGGCGGCCAGATAATCTGCATACGGTCGCATGGGAACTTAGGCGAGGTGTCGACGCGGATCCGAAAAAAATCTCGAAGATGGCCTTTTTTTCGTATCTAAATGGCGTTGACGACGGCACCGCGGATTGGCTATTCCCGCCAACACTACGGGAGTTGTCCCGGAATTAACGACGTTGTACCGCGACAAAATGATTTTGTCACCGGTCACTGCCGCAGTGTCATCGGAAGACCGCGGCATCAGTTCTGGAAAAGGGAATGGTCAACCGACATGCGTCAACAATCATTGGACGTGGGCCAAGCAAGCTCTGCAATCATTCAACCGCGGAAAAGGAGAGTCGCGTTGAACCACCTCAACGATTCACTAAATCGGTCGCTTAGATTCCGGCTGATGCCGTTGATATTAGGCACCGGATTGATGGCAACGGCACTGGGTGACCAGCCTGCCGCCAAAACGACTGCGGCACCAAGCGGTACCGCAGCGAACACGACTGCTAATGCGGGCAACCAAGAAGCCCGTTTAGCAGCGACCGAAAACCTGCTCGGTCGAGCCAAGGCCGCGGTGGAGGCGAAGAATTACGCCGATGCCGTAGAGCTGTATCGCCGAGCCCGTGTCAATGCACAGCCATTGCCACAGATCCAGCCACAAGTCGTGGCACTTCGCCAATCGCTTGAAAAGCTTGGTATCTCAGGTGCGTTGTTGGACATGCCGCCAACGGCTCCGCCCAGTGTCACGGTTGCGGGTGGTCAATCACAATCGTCAACGGCAGTAGGCCCCCAGACGCCCGAAGCCAAAAAGCAGGAAGCGATTCGTTTGGTGGTTCAAGGTCGTGCGGCATTGGATCGTGGTGATATCGTCACCGCACAGAAATTTGTCACACAAGCGGAAACCCTGGCAGTTCCTGAATCGGTGTTCGCCCCAGGTGAACCACGGGTTTGGCAGTTGGCCTTGGATGTCCAATCGGCGGTGCGTCGAACCGGTGTTGCCAGTGGACGAGTTGGCGATTCAATGGTTCGTCAAGCCAGTGGCGTGTTGCCAGCGGGCAGTACGGTCGGCGAAGGCTCCGTTGTTAATCCGCTTTACAACCCTGATGAAGATACGACACAGGTCAAACCGGTTCAGGAGCTTGGTAATTTAGTTGCCAATTCTGATGGTGAGACGCTGTATCGTCGCGGTCTGGAAACCTTAGCAACGGGAGACGCTTCCGGCGCTCGGGCACTGTTTATCGAAGCGTGGAAGTTCGAATCGACCATGGATTTGGCGACTCGAGCGCAGTTGAAGGAAAAACTGACACTGTTGCAACCGACTCGCTTGCCCGAACCGGGTAATGCGATGATGGCAGCGGATATGACACCGATTGAACGGGCTGAAGCGGAGTCACAAGCGGAAACTCGCCGGATTTTTCGGGAGATCACTTCCGAGTTGGCTAAGGCGAACGATCTGCGTACAAACAAGCCGCTGGAAGCACTCGATCGTTTGCAAATCTTGCGTCAAAAGATCAGCACCAGCAAGTTGGACGAAACCGCTTCGGCTAGCATGATGGCGATGGTTGATCGTGCGATTAACGAACAGAAACAGTATGTAGAAGCCAACCGTGCCCAAATCGAACTTGACTTGGCCAACGATGCCGTACGAGCCCAATTGGCGAATGAGCAAGAGCAGAACGCGAGGATTGATGACGAGATCGCGGCCATGGTCGAGACTTTTAACGACTTGATGGAACAACGCCGTTATCCTGAGGCTGAAGTTGTCGCTAAGAAAGTTGGTGAACTAAGCCCAGGGTCTGCGATCGCGAAGAGTTTGTTGCACACCAGTCGCATGGGAACGCGATTGATGATTAACGAAGATATCGCGCTGTTGAAAGAAGATCGGGTCGTTAAGACTTTGCTTGATCTTGACCGGGCCGCAACCCCGGGTGACCCCAACCGCGAAATCGATTTCGGTGATGCCCAGCAGTGGAGCGAATTGTCGCGACGTCGTCGGCTATTGACTGAGGCCGAGTCGCGATATTCCGTTGCCGAAAAGCAAATCTATGATCGTCTAGCAACGCCTGTGGATGTTAATTACAAGAATCGTCCGATCGCCGAAGTGATGCAGGATTTGGCGGCCGTAACCAACATCCCGATCGTGATGGATGGGCGTGCAATGGCGGATGCTTCGGTACAGTCCGACTCGCCTGTCACATTGGAATTGACCAAGCCGATTTCGCTGAAAAGTGCGTTGAACCTGATCTTAGCAGACTTCGGGATGACTTATATCATCGAAGACGATGTATTGAAGATCACAACGCATGAAGCGAAGAAAACACGGGTGTGGGCGAAGACGTATCGAGTCACCGATTTGGTTACGCCAATCCCTAACTTCACGACCGGTTATGAGGATGGTCTAGCTGGCGCGATGCGAGCCGCTTATCAGATGACGAACCAGCAAGCCGATGTCCAGGTGATGCCTGTGTCGCTGGCCGGGTTGGCCGCTGGTGGTAACGGCAGTGGAAACTTGAACCCCAAGGCGATGGCACAGTTTGGCGGAATGAGTAACGCCGGCAATTACCCCGGTTTGCGAGGCCAAGCCGGCAGCGGCGGTGCGTATGGTGGTGGTTTTATGCCATTCGAATTGATCAACCTGATCCAAACAACAATCGCGCCTGATACTTGGCAAGACACTGTTGGTGGACCCAGCACGATCGCACCTTATGCTCAAAACCTCAGCTTGGTTATCAGCACGACTAGCGAAGTGCACGATCAGATTGCCGAACTGCTCGCCTCGTTGCGTAAACTGCAGAACTTGCAAGTCACGATCGAAGTGCGGTTCATTACCCTTAGTGATTCGTTCTTCGAGCAGATCGGTGTCGACTTTGACGTCAGCTTTGACGACAACGTAAAACGTCTGCCGACTGACGATTCCGGCCCAGCGGTTACGATCGGCTGGAATGGAACCGCCGGTCTTCCGACTGCGGACTTCGACATCAAGTTGAACAATCAATACAACGTCACCCCAGCGTTCGGTGCGTTTGATGCCGGTGCAGGTTCAACAATCGGTTTCGCGATCCTTAGCGATATTGAAGCGTTCTTCTTCTTGCAAGCCGCACAAGGTGATGCTCGAACGAACGTTCTGCAGGCTCCGAAAGTCACCCTGTTCGATGGCCAGCAGGCGAATATCAACGATACGGTCGAGCGGTTGTTCGTGACCAGTATCCAACCGGTTGTTGGTGACTTTGCCGTCGCACAACAACCGATCGTTACGGTGTTAAACGAAGGGACTCAGTTGAATGTTCAAGCGGTTGTCAGCGATGACAAACGGTTTGTTCGAGTCACGTTGCTGCCCTACTTCAGCCAGATTGGTGAAGTTGGCACCTTTACCTATGAAGGTCGTCGTCGACGATCGACGAACAACGTCGAGCGTGATCCGGTGACGGGTGAACCGGTTCGACGAGATGAGGAAGAGGATATCATCGAGGGTACCACGGTCCAGCAACCGACCTTGGCCAGCACCAGTATCCAAACTACGGTCAGCGTTCCTGACGGTGGTACGATTCTGTTGGGTGGTATCAAGCGTATGCGAGAAGGACGTAACGAACGCGGTGTCCCGATCCTCAGCAAGATCCCTTACATCAACCGACTGTTCCGCAACGTGGCCATCGGTCGTGATGCCCAGAGTTTGATGATGATGGTCACACCACGAATCATCATCCAGGAAGAAGAAGAGCTGGCTCAAACCGGTTTCGATCCGACCCGGTAATCCAGATTCGGACTAGGTCGGTGCCAACGGGCACCGCTGCTGGGACGATGCTAACGAACGACGACAAGGCCGTGTCCTCGGGTTTCCCCCGATGACGCGGCCTTGTGTTATGATGTGGGCCGGTTTTGATTTAATTTCCCCGCCCATATTCGAATTATCAGACTCATGAATCCAATCGGTGTGTTCGCTTCAGTGGATGCCGGCCTCGGCGTGTCTTGGGATGTCATCCAGCAGGTTGGTGTGCCAACCATCCAGCTTCATACCCCACATCGTCCATCGCGTACCGACGAAAAGGCGAGCCAACTGCGTGACCAATTGCAGAAAATCAACGTGCAATTGACCGCGGTTTTCGGAGGTTTTGACGGCGAAAGCTACGCCGACATCCCAACCGTCGGACGAACGATCGGTTTGGTCCCGGCGGCAACGCGGCAAGAACGCCTGCAGGAAATGTTTGAAATCAGCGACTTCACCAAGAAAATGGGGTGCGATACCGTTGCCCTGCATATCGGTGTCGTTCCACACGAACACGACCACCCGGAGCGTCCTGGAATCATCGAAGTCACTCGTCAATTGTGCCAGCACTGCCAAGACAACGGCCAATTCCTGCATCTGGAAACCGGACAAGAAACGGCTGAAGACCTGATCGCGTTCATCGAGGACGTCGGCTACGACAACCTGAAGATCAATTTCGATCCGGCCAACATGATCCTGTACGGCATGGGCGAACCGCTCGAAGCGCTTCGCAAACTTGCCAAGTACGTTCGCAGCGTCCATTGCAAAGACGGCAAGTGGAGCGACCAACCCGGCGTCACGTGGGGCCAAGAAGTGCCTCTTGGTGAAGGCGATGTGAACATCAAGGCGTATCTGGAAACGTTGAAAGAGATCGGCTATGCCGGCCCTCTGACGATCGAACGCGAGATCCCTCAAGACCCCCAGCGGCAATTGCGAGAAATCGAAAATGCGGTTCGTCTCCTGGAGAGTTGCCAGCGCGAGATTTACGCTTAGATGCCACGCATACTCCTAACGGCATTTGAGCCCTACGATCGCTGGCCGGATAACAGCAGTTGGATGACACTGGTCGATTTGACCAGTTGGCTCGATACATCGTCGACCGTCATCACCCGCCGCTATCCGGTCGACCTGCAAGCGGCCAGCGATCGACTGCGCAAAGATTTACTTGATCATTATGATTTCGCGATCCACTTGGGACAAAGTCCGGGTTCGCCGCTGATCAAACTCGAATCGACCGGTTTGAACTTGCGAACCGATGGCAATCCACTGATCGATGGCGCACCGGCGGCCTATCACACGCCACTGCCACTTGGTGGACTTTGCGGTAAGTTGCGAGATGACGGGATCCCTGCAGAGGTTTCACACCACGCGGGGACCTACCTTTGCAATGCCGTGCTGTACTTAAGCCAACACTTCGCCGCCCAGTTGAACCTCAATACCCGTTCGATGTTTATCCACTTACCGCTTTGTCCGGCGCAGGTGGCCCGAACGGGTGAATCGCTACCAAGCTGTTCAATCAAGATGATGGCCCAAGCGGTCGAGCAATCGATCCGTTGGGTCGAATCGTTAACTTAGCGCCTTGGCCGGTTCAATCGTCTCCCAATCGGCTTCTGCTAATCCGAACGACATCGTCATCCCCGCGCCGCCGGTGCCGGTTCTTAAATAAACGCCGGGCATCGGTTCGGCATGATAGATTGGCGTCTCGGGATGCTTGGCATAGATACCATGCCAACGTTCCTGGATCGTCCATGCCGGTAAACGAATCAGCGTACGCAATTCGCGCAAAATCATCTCATCAATCGATTCTTTATCGAACGGATCGATCTGGTCGTCATATTCATGCGAATCGCCCAAGATCACATGCCCTTGGTCGTCCTGCGATGCCATTACATGAATGCCATATCGATCCAGTTCCGGTTTTTCGGCGGCGATCCGTGCTTTCAGAATTGCCAGTGTGGGACAGATTTCGAAACTGCGATAATGTCGCAGCGTCAAACCGCCAGCGATATGAGGCCCCAGTCGCCACTGGTCTGGCTGAGCCACGGTGCGCAGCATCTGCAATTTACACAACCGCAAACCCGATTGTCGCATCTGCAGTGGGAACAGGTTCCCCGCTTCAGAACCGCCACAAACGACCACACGATCGAACTCCCATGCACGACGATCGGCGGTGCGCAGTGTGGTCGAATCGGCCGCGATAACGTGTGTCGAGAATTGAAAGTCGACGCCATGATGATTGCCCAGCCACTTCGCGATTTGTGCACTGGCGACGCGTGGATTGACACACAATTCGGTCGGGCTGTAGAGGCCACCGAGCAAACCGTCTGGATTGGCGGCGGGCGATTGCGACAGGATTTCATGGGGCGTTTGCATGCAGCAATCAACGCCCAAATCGGCCGCAGCATCGGCAAACTCGCGCATTACCGCTAGCTCATCGTCATGGTATGCCAAGTGGATTGATCCACAGCGATTCACCCACACTCCGGCCGATTCGGATAAACTCAGCCACGATTGACGTGATCGCATCGCGGTCTGATAACTGGCGCCGCAGGGCTGGCCGATCGGCCACACCATACCGAAATTGCGGATCGACGCGCCGCTGGCCGACGGTGACTTTTCCAAGACGGTCACCCTGTGGCCGCGCATTGCGGCGGTCCAAGCGTACGCTAGTCCGACGATACCGGCACCCACAACTCCAACACGCATCGACCGCTCCTCATTCAACACTTACAGAACGTTTTAGAAGTTAAGCTGAACCAACGCTTGGCAGGCATTGAAAGAGCTTAAGCGACCGGATAATTCGCTAGAAGATGGCGTCAGTGTCGCTGCAGTAACTTCATATTGAATTAACATCTGCCACTGCAGAACAACGCCCCGATGGGTTACGGTAGCGATCAAAATTTGGAACGCGACAGATGGCATTTCCCATGCAAACAGATTCGACTCCCACGGCCAGTCGATTGGCCATGATCGGGACGGTGATCGCCGCCTTTTCCACCTACTTCTGTGTCTATGGTTTTCGCAAACCGTTCACGTCGGCCAGCTTTGATGACACCGGCCTAGCAGGGATAGGGTTTAAAGAACTGCTGGTCATCGCCCAGGTGATGGGTTACATGCTGTCGAAGTTTATCGGCATCAAAGTGATCGCCGAAATGCCGCCGCATCGTCGCGGTGTCGGCATTATCGTCTTGGTGATGTCAGCGTTTGCCGCATTGATTGTCTTTCCCCTGGTGCCCCGGCCGTACAATGCGATCTGCCTGTTCTTCAATGGACTATCGCTGGGGATGACGTTCGGATTGGTCTTGGGTTTTCTGGAAGGGCGTCGCTGTACCGAAGCGCTAGCCGCCGGATTGTGTACCAGCTTTATCCTGGCCGATGGTGTGACCAAATCGGTCGGTGCATGGTTGCTGCAGGCGGGGGTCAGTGAGTCGTGGATGCCAGCGGCGGCCGGTTGTGTGTTCTTTCTGCCACTGATCGTCAGCGTCGCGTTTCTATCTCAATCCCCATCGCCGACTCTTTCCGATCAAGCCGCACGATCAGTCCGTGAAACGCTCAATCGCCAACAACGTCGCGACTTGTACGGACGCTACGCGCTGGGTCTGACACTGTTGGTTGTGATGTACCTGGTGGTGACGGTGCTAAGGAGCCTGCGGGCCGATTTCGCGCCGCAACTCTGGTCGGGACTCGGGATCGACGCGATTCCAAGTGCTTATACCTATTCAGAACTGTGGGTGGCGCTGGGTGTGATTTGTGTTAACGGCGGCGCGGTGTTCATTCGCAACAATCGCACCGCATTCTTTGTTTCGCTTGCGACCTGTATGTTCGGTTTTTTGCTGATGGCGATTACTCTCGCAGGTTGGCAAACGCAGCGGATCGGTGGATTCACGTTTATGGTGTTGATCGGGTTGGGGCTGTATTTGCCATACGTCGCGATTCATACGACCGTGTTTGAGCGAATGTTGGCGATGACGCGTGAACGCGGAAACCTTGGCTTTCTCATGTATGTCGCCGACGCGTTCGGGTACTTAGGTTATGTCGGTGTGATGATTGCGAAAAATCTAATAACTCCATCGGACACACTGTTGGTTTTCTTTATCAACGCGTGCTGGATCGCGGTGGCGATCTCTGGTGCGGCAATGACTGCAACGTGGATTTACTTCTGGAAACGATCGCGGCATTATGGCACCGATCCGAATGTGGAGGTGCCAAATCCGTCCATCGCCAGCGAACCCGCTACGCTTTAGGCGCTTCGGCGCTAGCGGGCTGTTGATATATTCACCCGACGCGTGAGTTTTGAAGTTGCGCTTTTGGCTCTCATCCCAACCCGAAGCGTGAGCGAGGGAACGACTTACGTCGCTTTGGCGACATGCATATCCAGTCCCTCGCTCACGCGTCGGGTTAGGATAAGGCGCGGCAAATTACGCCAGGTATCTATCTAACACCAAGAATAGCGCAACTTCAAAACTCACGCGTCGGGTTATGATGCCGCCGCGAATTTCGCGATAAGGCATTAAATCAACAGCCCGCTAGCCGCGGTTCCCTACGTTGCCAACGTCCACGCAAGTCTACAGCCGACAACGGTATACAAATGCCGGCGGCAGGTTGCGCCATACGGTCGGACTCCGTTTGACTTCGCTGAAGGTTGATCGCAGCAGCTTGCTGAACCGCTGTCCCGCCGGAAGAACGACGCCCTGCCAGTAAGCGAACGTCGCGAATTGGCCGCCGGGTTTCAGCACCCGCAGCATCGCATCAAAGCATTCTCGTTGCAACGATTCAGGAAATGCCGCCCACGGCAATCCACATAAGATCGCATCGACTTGCTGGATCCCTTCTTGGCGACAAAGGCTTTCAACGTTGGCAACGCTGTCACAATGAACATGAACGCCGGGGCAACGGTTGCGAGTCCGCTGGGCAAGTTCGGCCGACTGTTCGATCGCAAAGAATTGCGATCCCGGCTGCAGACACTCACTGATTCGTTGTGTGAATACGCCAGTTCCCGGACCATATTCCACGATCGCTCGTGCGGTTGACCAATCGACGCTCAACACCATCTGCTCGGCGAGATGACGACTGCTCGGCGCGATCGCCCCAACCTTTACCGGTTGGCTGATAAAGGTGCGCAGAAACGTCAGGGCGTCGGACATGAAGGCTACCGATAAACGCGATGTGCTCAAAAAAAACGGTTCGCAGTTTATCACACCCTGCCGACGAAGTGCGATGGACCATCGCGGCGCAATCGGACATCATGATCGGTAATAAAAAAAGGCCTCGACAACGGATGTTGCCAAGACCTTCGAAGATTACTCGCGATCCGATCGGCACGGACTACTTTTCAAACCACTTCTTAATCGCGGCGACCGTCGTGGCGCGTCCGGCCCGTGCGATCGACGTTGTCAGCGGGATTTCTTTGGGGCAAACCGACACGCAGTTTTGCGCATTGCCACATGTTGAAACACCGCCGGGGCCCATCAACGCGTCGAGACGTTCGCCGGCGAGCGACTTGCCCGTCGGGTTTCGGTTGTGCAGCATCACTTGCGAGATCGCATGAGCGCCTACGAACGAAGTGTCATAAGCCGCCAGTTTGCGTTCTTCGAATTGTTCGTCTGTTTCACCAGCTTCTTTTGTCAATTCGATCTTGTTGTACTGTGGACAGGCCTCCAAACAACAACCGCAACTCATGCATTGGCTGAGCGGATAGTTTTGTTCCTGGTCGTCACGCGGCTGGCGTTCGCCGGGGCCCATGTTGTAATAACTGTCAACCGGAACCCATGCCTTGACCCGCTGAAGCGCCCGAAACAGTCGTTGGCGATCGACCATCAAGTCACGAATGACCGGAAACTTGGTCATCGGCTCCAGGACGATTTCGTCCGGGTTGTCGTTCAACAACTGATCGACCAGCGCACTGCAGCTCTGCCGCACGCGACCGTTGATCACCATCGTGCATGAACCACAAACCTCCTCCAGGCATCCGCAATCCCAAGCTACCGGCGCGACTTTCTTGCCGTCCGCATTGGTTGCCTTGGCGGCGATCTTCTGCAACACACTGATCACGTTCATCTCGCGTTCGTAATCAATGTCGAACAGCTCCCAGTACGATTCCTTGCCTGGGCCATCCTGACGCAGGACGCGAACGCGAAATTGGGTGCGAGCGTTTTTCTTCATCGGTACCGGAGCGATCACGATTTAGACCTCAAAGGGACATGCTTATAAGTAAATGATTCACGTATCGAAACTCAGGAGTTCGATGCGGCTAATTGTTTGCCACTGGCTTTCGCCGCGGCACGTTCCTTCCAAACCTCTTCAATCACCTCCGCACCAACCAATCCATACAACCGCGGACGTGGCGGAATCAACGATGTATCAACATCTTCATAAGTGATATCCGGCTGATTGCTGTCGGTATTCCAGGTCGCGATCGTGCTCTTGAGGAAGCGACGATTGTTCGCCTCGAACTCATCGCACCATTCTTCGGCCTGGCGTCGTCGTTCGACGGGGTCTTCTGACGTTAGGCTCGGCTTTTCGAACGCCGGCTTGTAATGTGCCCCACGGCATTCGTCACGCAACAACGCACCATGCAGCAGACTCTTGGCGAACGGGAACATGTCCTGGACCGCCTTGGCGAACAACACGTTTTGATTGGTCCAATTTCCACCATCGGAAAGACTGACCTTCATCGCTCGCTCATGCAATTCGCTGACATGATCGATTGCTTCCTGCAACTGGTCGTTGCGGCGAACAACGGTTGCCGCACGTGTCATTACGTCACCAAGTTCTTGGTGGATCAAGTAAGGATTTTCATCGCCACCGGTACCGGCCAACAGACTCTGATGCCGCTGCTTCTCGCCAGCGACGGATTGATCGATCACCGACGAAAGGACTTCGGCATGACCACCCTTCTGGTTCGATGCATAGTTAACGATCGATGGCCCGATAAACAGACCCGAGAAAATGCAAGACAACAACGAATTAGCACCGAGTCGGTTTGCTCCGTGGTAGTGATAATCACACTCGCCGATCGCATACAGACCTTCAATGCTGGTCATCTGGTTCTTCGGTGCACCGGGCAACAATCCACCATCAGCCGCCTTAACATAGTCGGCCCATAGACCACCCATGCTGTAGTGAACCGCTGGGAAAATCTTCATCGGTTCAAACCGCGGATCGACCCCTTGGAACTTCTCGTAAATCTCGAGAATACCGCCCAGTTTGCGATCGAGCTCAGCTTTCGGAATGTGCGTCAAATCCAAGTAGACCGACATGCGATCGGATTCGACGCTCAAACCTTCGTTGACACAAATGTCAAAGATTTCACGGGTCGCGATGTCGCGTGGAACCAGATTGCCATACTTCGGATATCGTTCTTCGAGGAAGTAATATCGATCGTCATTGGGGATTTCTCGCGGGGCACGTGGATCGTGCGGCTTCTTAGGTACCCAAACGCGGCCGCCTTCGCCACGGGCCGATTCGCTCATCAAACGCAGCTTGTCAGCACCCGGGATCGCCGTCGGGTGAACCTGGATGAACTCCGCATTGCCAAGCTTCGCCCCCGACTGGAAACAACGGCTCGCGGCGCTGCCGGTGCAGAAGACGCTCATCGTGCTCTTGCCAAACAACAACCCGTTGCCGCCGGTGGCGACCACGACCGCGTCGGCCGGAAATGCACGGATTTCCATCGAAACCATGTCTTGGGCAACGACGCCGCGACAACGCCCGGTTTCATCTTGGATCGGCTTCAAGAAATCCCAAAACTCGTACTTCTTGACCAAGCCTTCGACTTCGCGGCGGCGGACCTGTTCGTCCAAAGCATAAAGGAGTTGTTGGCCAGTGGTTGCACCTGCGAAGGCAGTCCGCTTGTAGAGCGTGCCACCGAATCGCCGACGATCAATAAAACCTTCCCCGGTACGGTTAAACGGAACGCCCAAACGGTCCATCAGTTCGATGACCTTAGGAGCCCAGTAAGCCATTTCTTTGACGGGCGGTTGGTGGTTCAAAAAGTCGCCGCCGTAGACGGTGTCGTCCAAGTGCTTCCACTCATCGTCACCCAACTGGCGGGTTTGATCGTTACAGCTGTTGATGCCGCCTTGAGCACAAACGCTGTGTGAACGTTTGACCGGAGTGAGGCTTAGCAGATCGACGCTAACACCCAATTCGGCAAGTTTCATCGTTACCGCTAGGCCGGCGAGACCGCCGCC
>DIUH01000012.1:499-762 GCA_002428205.1 Planctomycetaceae bacterium UBA6163 | reverse complement strand
GCGGCGATTCACCGACTGGAACGCTAGATTTCTGGTGTTAGCACCACCGCGTCGCCCGCACCGACCACTTCAGCCGCTTCGACAGATGAAATCGGATCGGGCTGGGACCGTTTTTTGGTGCTCAGTGGCACCACGCCCGCCTCGACGCCAGCACGATACATCCGATCTTCGACTTCCTTGGCGGCGACCGGGTCGGTCGAGATCGCCGCGTACCAGGCGCTGGTGCCGATCACCATCATTACGATGCCGAACGCTGTACAAAC
>DIUH01000012.1:0-481 GCA_002428205.1 Planctomycetaceae bacterium UBA6163 | reverse complement strand
AGGTAAAACGCTTGCCAAAAAACGCTGTTCATCGCCACAGCCAACGTGCTGGCGGCGTTGTAGGCACGGAACTGAGCAAATCCGTACTGTTCACCCAATCGGACCCACGGCGACAGGTGGACCCAGCCGTGCAAATGCAGAACGTGCATCATCAGATAAACGAACGCGATCAAGCCGGTGATCCGCTGCCACTTGTAGCGACGATTGCTGGGAAACTTGTAATTGCCGGTGTTGCTGTGGCCGGTTTTCGCGATCCAAACACCGATGATCGCGTGAAACAGCAGCGGCGCGAAAATCAGTCCCCATTCGACAAGCGGCAGCGCTCGCCCCAGAGAGTGAATCATATAGACGGCGCGTTGGAACGTTTCGACGTTGTTCAACAGACTCGCATTAGTCGTCAAATGGACAACCATGTAGGCACCCAAGGGGACGATCCCAGTCAAAGAGTGCAATCGCCGTATCGCGAACTCGTGCCGAGTAA
>DIUH01000011.1 GCA_002428205.1 Planctomycetaceae bacterium UBA6163 | reverse complement strand
ATGCAGCCTCTTCGGGTATCATTGAAAACCCTTGCACATTAAGCCCCTGTCGCAGCAAGCGATACTGTCAAATCATCATCGCAACCACGGTGATTTGCTTGATCGCGGCAGCCTTTTGGGACCCGGCCCGATGGCGAGGTTATTTGTTCATCGGTGCGATTGTCTGGATTCTCTATTTCCCAGGCAGGTTGACGTTCCCGAGGTCCTCAGGCGATCGATGAAATTCATCTACACCTCATTGGGACTCTCGGCAACGATTTACATTTTTCTCGTCGCATCAGCAATCTATTCTTTAGATCTGTCCCAGCCCGGAAGAGATACGCAAGGTCTTGGCATTGTCATCTGGTTTGGATGGATACCCGCAACATTGATTGGGTTTGCTGGCGGTCTTGCGTTGAAGCTGCTTGCAATGCTGGTGGGGATGTGGTCACCCCGTTCGTAGGCCTTCAATTGCCTGCCCTGGCAGGTCCTGGTCATTTCGGCAACCACCACGTTGTAAACCTGCGACTCGACCAACCGTCGCCCACCTTTCGCGTGCCCAGATTCGATGGCCTCCGACGGTTGTTTCCGGTATAATGAGTGCCCTTGGGCAACAGCCTGACCTGACCGCGACGTTGCCGACGAAGTGCACAGATGCTCCCATTGCGAGTATTCAATCGACTTCATTCGACCGATCGCGTCCCGACCTCCCAGCACCGCTGCGATATGTTCCTACCAGCTATTTTTAACTTCAAAGCGTTGCTTGCCGGTGTCGCGGTCACATCCGCGTGTTTCGCGGTCACACCGATCGCTACCCGCGCCGCTGGTCCGCAACCGGCCTCAGGTCCAGTCGCACCTGAAGCGGCTAGGAAATTTCTGCAGACGAATTGCTACGATTGCCATATCGGCAAAGATGCCGAAGCGGGGCTGGACCTCACCACGTTGGCCGAACCGGCTTCACCGCACACCGCAGGCGGTTCGATGCCCGATGTTTGGGTTCGCATTTTCGATCGCGTTCAATCCGGCGAAATGCCACCCGATGAATCCGCGATTGAGCCGAAAGAGGTCGACCAATTTGTCAACACAACGGGCCGCTGGATTCGTGACCACCAAATCAACGAAGCAAAGACGCTGGGCCGCGTCCGTGGTCGCCGTTTAACAAACCTTCAACTCGAACGAACGCTTCACGATCTGTTGGGTGTCGATATTCCCCTGGCCTCAGGTTTTTCCGACGAACAACGTGTCGGTGGATTCACCAGCGTTGCCGACGGACAATCGATGTCTCACTTCCAAATCGAACAGCACCTACAAGCGGTCGATGCGGCGTTGGACGAAGCGTTTCGACGGATCACAACACCAGCGGATGATTTCGACGAAACGTTTTCACCCAAAGACATTTGCAAACGTCGACCCGGCCAACGAAATCGCGAACCTGAAATGCGCGAAGGCCTAGCAGCGGTTTGGTCCAGCAAATTGATCTTCTATGGTCGAATGGCGGTGACCACTGCGAAAGAAGACGGGTGGTATCGTTTTACGATCAAGGCATCGTCAATCAAACAACCCAAGGACCACGGCGTTTGGTGCAGCGTCCGGAGCGGCCCCTGTGTGTCGAGTGCTCCGTTGTTAGAAACGCTTGGCGGCTTCGAAGCGACCGAAACGCCAGGCGAATGGACGTTCGAAGGCTGGTTGCCCCAGGGCCACATGTTGGAAGTGCGCCCCGCCGACGCGACGCTCGGTTCCGCGAGATTTGAAGGTGGCCAAGTCGGTGCCGGCGAGGGCGAACCGCAGAACGTTCCAGGTGTCGCGATCCACTGGGTACGAATGCAGCGAATCCACCGCGGGCCGGATGATGACGAGGTCAAACAACTGTTGTTCGGTGGTTTGCCCGTTCGCGTTGACGCAAAACAAAAACAAAAGTGGAGCGTCCAGACAAGCGATCCGAAATCCGATTCGGCTCGCTTGATGGCCGACTTTGCCAAACGCGCGTTTCGGCGTCCCGTCACGGCCGACGAAATTAAACCTTATATCGATGCCGTCCATCAATCGCTCGACGAAAACCTATCGTTTGGTGATGCGATTCGCGGTGGCTATCGAGCGTTACTCTGTTCGCCTCGATTCTTATACTTTACTGAAAGCCCCGGTGTTCTGGATGATCACGGGATCGCGACACGGTTGAGCTATTTCTTATGGAATCGGATGCCCGATCAAACGTTGATAAACTTAGCCGATGCTGGCAAATTGCGTTCGGTGGAAGTGATTCGCCAACAAGTTCGACGGATGCTGGACGATCCACGCGGCCGCGATTTTGTGGTTGACTTTGCCGCACAGTGGTTGGACCTTCGCGACATCGACTTCACCGAACCCGACCCAAAGACTTATCGCGACTTTGACCCGATGGTCCAGCAGTCGATGCTGCAAGAGACGCACCAGTATTTACAAAAGATGCTCGACGAAGACCTCAGCGTTCGTTATTTGATCGACTCGGACTTCGCGATGCTGAACAGCCGACTGGCAAGGTTTTATGAGATTCCCGGAGTGGACGGTGACCATATCCGCCCGGTCGCATTAAAACCCAGTGATCGGCGGGGCGGATTGTTAACCCAAGGCGCCATTTTGAAAGTGACGGCAAACGGGACGACGACATCGCCGGTGATTCGTGGGGTTTGGATTTCCGAACGAATCTTGGGCGAACACATCGCCCCACCACCGCAGAATGTGCCGGCGATCGAACCGGACATTCGGGGCGCGACAACGATTCGCGAGCAGTTGAGCAAGCATACGGCCAACGCCCAGTGTGCCGTTTGCCACGTCAAGATTGATCCGCCTGGCTTTGCGCTGGAAAATTACGACCCATCAGGGAAGTGGCGTGATATTTATAAGCTTACCGGTGGCAAGAAGTCTAAACTGAAGGTCGATCCGAGCAACCGGATGCCCAGTGGCGAAGCGTTTGACAGTATTGACCAGTTCAAACAGATCGTGTTAAAGGATCCCGATAAGCTCGCACGCGGCTTGGCCGAAAAATTAGTCACGTATGGAACCGGCGCAACGGTTCAATTCGCGGATCGACAAGCGATCGATCAAATTGCCCAGCAGGCTTCGGCCAACGATTATGGATTCCGATCGATTATCGAATCGGTCGCGACCAATATCTTGTTTGTTTCCAAATAGAAGAAAGTAATTTCATGGATTCGCTCAACGGCAAATTCCTCAGCCACCAACTCGACCGCCGCACCGTCCTCAAAGGAGCTGGGGTTTCGATGGCCTTGCCTTGGTTGTCGGCCATGCAAAAGGCTGCTGCGTCCAGCGCCGCCGATTCGCCACCCCAAAGATTCGTCGCGATGACGCTCGGCTTGGGGTTGGTCGCTGACAACCTTAATCCGGCAGACGCAGGACGCGATTACAAGCCGAGTCGATACTTACAGAAAATCGACGACTTGCGAGATTCATTCACCGTGATCTCGGGCAGTTCGCACCCCGGCGTTACCGGCGGCCACCGAGCCGAAGCGAGTCTGTTGACGGCAAACCCAGTGGGCAGTTCGGGCAAAGCAAAAAATACGATTTCGGTCGAACAGTTGATGGCCAAACATCTCGGCAATCAAACTCGTTTCCCGTCATTGGTGCTCAGCAATTCAGGCAGTTTCAGCCCGTCCTATACCGATAGCGGTGCGATGATTCCGGCCGAATCGTCGCCATCGCGACTGTTCAGCCAACTGTTCATCGACGAATCTCCTGCGGAACTGAAAGTGCGAACCAGTCGCGTCGCTCAAGGCCGCAGTATCATGGATCTGGTCAGTGACGATGCCAAACAGTTGACACGTTCGCTCGGCAAAGGCGATCAAGATCGCTTAGATGACTATTTCACAAGCGTACGTGAACTCGAGAAACGATTGGCCGATAGCGAAGCATGGGCGAAACGTCCCAAGCCGAAAGTCGAAGCGAAAAAACCGCTAGATATCTCCAATGGAAACGATTTCGTCGGTCGTCAACGCTTGATGTGCGATGTCATCCGTTTGGCATTTCAAACCGATTCGACACGATTCATCAGTTTTCATCTCGGCGGCAGTGGCGGTGTTGTCCCATTGCCCGGTGTTCAAGAAGGCTATCATTCGCTCAGCCATCACGGGCTCGACAAGGAAAAGCTGGAACAGTTAGCGATTATCGAGGAAGAAATCATCGTCGCATGGGGACAATTCTTACGCGATCTGTCATCAACGAAGGATATGACCGGGAACCTCCTGAACCATACTTCAGTCCTGTTGACCAGCAATCTCGGTAACGCCTCTAACCACAGCAACCAAAACATGCCTGTGTTAATCGGTGGTGGCGGTTTCAAGCATGGGCAACACTTGGCATTCGATAAGAAAAACAATTATCCGTTGCCGAATCTGTATGTCAGCCTGCTGCAGCGAGTTGGTATGGAAACCGACCAATTCGCCAGCGGCAAATCGACCATGAATGGATTGGAATTTGTTTAACAGAATGGTCGAAAACCATTTAATGTTTTCGCTTCTGCCAAAGCGGTAATGATTTTCGCATGGTTGCTGAATGAACCACGTTGATGCAGGGCACCCACGTTCGTCGCCGCTGAATCTGCACAATTCATCCAAGCGTTTTACGAATGCGTCCGGCGATGCGGTGGGTTTGACGCAGCAGCTGCTTTGCCGGTGATGGTGCGATTGCCTTTCGATACCTGGCGATGATGGTTAGGATGGGACAACCGCTAGGAATGACATCATCGGTTGATGGGATGTCATGATAGGTGACCTCGATCGCATGCGGTTGGTATAGATCGCAGGCGATCTCATGCAATTCTTCAACCGACACATCGAACCGAGTCGGCCGGGTCGCATACACGATCCGCTTGCAGGCCGGGTTATAAGATTCCCCACCAGCCAGTCGCTCGATCACGGCGAACCGTTGGTCGGCCTGATGCCGGTCGATATGCCCTTCCGCTTCCTGATAGGCGGCGATGTGGCAATCGATCAAGTGTCCCGCCGCAGGCATCAATTCCATTGATGCGGAATATCGCGGATTGATTTCCAACATCACCAGCGAACGGTCCGGTGTGAGGATCAGGTCGACATTGAACAGGCCGACCAATTCAAACCGCTGGGCGATGCGATTTCCTAACCTGGCAAGTTTCTGGTGCAGTTCGCTCGAAATCGTATTATGCAACTCCAGCGGGCCGATCGAACCGCCGTACAGCCAGCGATGCTCGGGGTTCTTGCGATGTGTCAAGCCACCAAACGCAGCCAACAACTTTGCCTGATAATTTCCATCGCGGCATCGGCTGATGAAGTTTACTCCAATCGGTCGACCTGCGATCCGCTGCTGCAGATACTCGCCGGGTTGAAGTTGCGACGTTGCAGAACCGACTTCATGTTCGCTAATCGAGCGGATTCCCAATCCACCGGTCCCGGCCTGCGGTTTGATCATCCAGCGGTTTGGGGCGTCCGCATCGAGTTTTGCCAATTCATCGTGCTGCAGCGTGATCGGCAGCGCGATATCGGCATCGTGGGCCAATTCGGCAAGCACTTGCAGATCTCGCATCGCGTCGAACTGTGGCTTAGGCGGAAACGCGATCAGCCCTTGATGCGATGGCCTGCCGCTGGCTTGCCAATCGAATCCGCCGGTTGGCACGATCGTGGCGGTGCGATCCGTTACCGCACTGGCCCAATCATCGGTGCGATTCAGGTGGATCCACTGGTCACAGACGGCTCGCAAATCAGCATCGCCAAAGTGGTCCATCGCCACAATGGAGAAACCGGCATGACGAGCGTCGACCGCAGCGGCTCGCACTGAACCGCCGACCAGCAGGATCGTTTTCGAATCGGTTTTCAATTTATGGATCTGGTTTCCGGGCAACGGTGGAGTCGCGGGTGATTGCGTGATCGGCTCGTTTTGTTACCATCTGCGCAAGTTTTGACCACCCAGACAACCCCCAACAGACGAGTACCAGAATGCAGTTTTACATCGGCGAAGCATTGGTCGGCGACGGCAACGAAATCGCTCACATCGACCTCATGATCGGCAGCAAGGACAGCCCCGTAGGCACCGCTTTTGCTAACGCCTTGGCAACTCAAAGCGAAGGTCACACCAATTTGTTGGCCGTTTTGGAACCCAACATGCCGGTCAAGCCTTCAACCGTCATGATCACCAAGGTGACGATGAAGGGCTTCAAGCAAGTCATGCAAATGTTCGGCCCAGCTCAATTCGCCGTCGCCAAAGCGGTCGCGGACAGCGTTGCCGATGGCGTGATTCCTAAGGATCAGGCTGAAAACCTGTTGATCGTTTGCGGCGTGTTCATTCACCCAGGTGCCGAAGATGACCAAAAGATCTATCAGTACAACTACGAATCGACCAAGCTGGCGATTGCCAACGCGATGAAGGGCAGCCCATCGGCTGACCAAATGATCGCAGCCAAGGATACCGCTGCTCACCCATTCAAGAATTTCTAAGCCTTTTGGCTACCCGTCCAATACACCCTACCGTTTCGGGAGGGTCGGACGTGGTAGCGGCCGGGGAGGGACGAACCCCAGTCTCTTTTGCATCAGGAATCAATACCGTGCCGCCTAAGATTCTGTTCCAGTTCGATACCGACCCTGCCGCCAGTACCTTTGATGGCGTCGTCGCGGTCGATTCGGGAGTTGAGCATCTTTTTCGTCACGGTAGCGTGACACCGGACAATGTGACGCCGCTAGTCCACGGCGCGATGTTCACTCGCGGCGGTGATGCGTTACGGTCGACCGCGATCTTTGTCGGTGGCAGCGACGTTGCGGCAGCGGAATCGGTATTCAAGAAGGCAAAATCTTGCTTTTTTGGACCTGTGCGAGTTTCGGTGATGTTGGACGCCAATGGCTGCAACACGACTGCGGCCGCTGCGGTGATTTCGGCATCCAAACATGTTTCGTTTGACGGTGCAACGGTCGGCGTTTTGGGCGGTACTGGCCCCGTCGGTCGGCGAGTCGCGGAAATGTCCGCGATCCAAGGCGCACGCGTCTTGGTCGCGTCACGCTCGATCGAGAAAGCTGACGAAGCGGTCAACGCGGTCCGATTGCGATTGAGTGCCAACGATTCTGGGCCAGGAATCCAAGCCGTCGCTGTCGCCAGCGCGGTCGACGCGGGCAAGATGCTTGCCCAGTGCGATGTCGTGATCGCTTGCGGAGCGGCTGGGATCGAATTGGTCGACGCGAAAACGCTGGCCGAAGCACCCGAAAGCTTGAAAGTCGCGATCGACCTAAACGCCGTTCCGCCAGCGGGACTTGGCGGTGTCGGTGCAATGGACAAAGCGAAAGAACAAAACGGGCGATTCGCTTACGGTGCTATCGGTGTCGGCGGGCTGAAGATGAAGATTCACCGCCAAAGCCTGTGCGAATTGTTCGAAGCCAACGACCGCGTGCTCGACACTGCGGAGATCCTAGCGATCGGCAAACGGATCGCTGCAAGCGGGCTGTTGACTTAATAACCCGACACGTGACCGAGGGACCTCACATTGCCCCTCGCTCACGCGTTTTGAAGCTGCACCTTTGGCTCCTATCCCAACCATAATCGCAAGCGAGGGAACGACTTACGTCGCTTTGGCGACATGCATATCCAGTCCCTCGCTCACGCGTCGGGTTAGGATAAGGCACGGCAAATTACGCCAGGTATCTATCTAACACCAAGAATAGCCCAACTTCAAAACTCACGTGTCGGGTTGTGATGCCGCCGCTAATTTCGCAATAACACGGTAAATCAACAGCCCGCAGGGAACTGATTTTGAATCGGGGTTCCGTTAGGTGATACTAAGTCGCTAAGCTTTCTAGCCCACTCAGATTCTCACGGAGGAATGTTTTACCCATGTTGATTTCCGCATCAACGGCATGTTGGCCCCATAAGACGCTGCACGAAACGATCGAGATCCTTTACGATCTCGACTTTTCCGCAATCGAAATCGATCTTCACGAAGAAGGCGGTGCTGCCAAGCCGAGCGAATTGATCGCTGACCTGGATCGTGCCGCCCATCTATTGCGTTCGGGCCATCGCCTGGACATTGTCGGCTACAGCGTCCAGCTCGCTTCGACCGGTGCCCAGCACTACGCCGACTTTGCCGAGATTTGCAAGATCGCCAAGATGACCAAAGTGGTCACGTTGACGGTCCCATCGGCCGAGCTCGGTACGCCGTTTAACGAAGAAGTCGAGCACCTGAAGCGATTGGTCGAGATCGCGGCGGTCGAAGGGGCGCGCGTTGGCGTCAAAACCGAACTCGGACGGCTGAGCGAAGACCCTGACACGCTGATGGTCCTGTGCAACAACATCGAAGGGCTGGGGATTACGCTTGATCCCAGCGTCTTCATTGTCGGCCCAGCGAAAAACAAGACGCTCGACCGAATTTTAAAGTTCGTCTATCACGTCCACCTACGCGACACCAAACCGGACAAGTTCCAAGTGAGTGTTGGCCAAGGCAGCGTCGACTATGCCAAGTTGATTTCGCAACTGGAACGCGAAAAATACGACCGCGCCCTGTCGATTCACATTTCGCCGATGGAAGGGATGGAACACCGCGTGGAATTGCGAAAGCTGCGGCGATTGCTCGAATCGTTGTTGTAAAGCGATCCGGCGGATGAGGGTTCAGCTGAGCCAAAACTCGAATCGGCATCCCGCCCCAGAATAAAATCGCCAGTCGGCGGGAACGGACATTGTGTGATTTTCGGCATTTTGCTAGGGTCATGCGATCAAAGGCCGCGAAGTCGGTTCGCAAGCCTGATAACCCGTTTCCTCTAACCCTCGATCTTGTCATCCGTTGACGGCCTAACCTCGTCACGACTGACATTCGCGTGAGACTTCCCCGCCCATGGTCAACCGTAACCTCATTCGCCATCTTGAAGACGACGATCTCGCACAACAGCTAGCCCTTTTGGTCCCCGAAGACCAAGGGGAAGAACTCCTGCTAGAAGCCCTCGAGCTTGAACAGCAGGACTACATACAAGGCCGGATCGTTGACGGCCGAATTGTCGAAATCAATGACGAATGGGCCTTGATCGACGTCGGTTTCAAGAGCGAAGGAACGGTCAACCTCGACGAATGGGGCCCTGAAGAATCGACGCCCAAGGTTGGCGACGTCGTCAAGGTCTTGATCGAGGAGATGGAAGACGACCTCGGCGCGGCCGACGATCCCTACGGCATGATTTCGCTCAGCAAGCGAAAAGCCGAAAAGATCATCCAGTGGGAAGCGATGATGGAATCGGTTGCCGAGGGCCAAGTGGTCACCGGCATCGTGATTCGCAAGATCAAGGGCGGCCTGCTGTGCGATATCGGCGTGAACGTCTTCTTGCCAGGCAGCCAGGTCGACATCCGCCGCCCCGGCGACATCGGCGATTTCATCGGACGCGTCATCCAGGCCGAAGTGCTGAAGATCGACGATACACGTCGTAACATCGTGATCAGCCGCCGGTCGTTGATCGAACGTCAACGCGAAGAAGACCGCGCGTACTTGATGAAGGAATTGGAAGTCGGCCAGGTCCGCATGGGTATCGTCAAGAACATCGCCGACTTCGNNTGCACATCACCGACATGGCTTGGGAACGAATCGGCCATCCGAGCGAAATGGTGGCGATCGATCAAGAGATCGAAGTCAAGGTGCTGCACATCGACCGCGAAAAGCAAAAGATCGCGCTCGGTTTGAAGCA
>DIUH01000430.1 GCA_002428205.1 Planctomycetaceae bacterium UBA6163 | reverse complement strand
CTCCAACCACCTCGTCCCGGAACTTGGTTACTGAGAAAGTATTTTACTTCGCCGGTGAGGACGTTGCGAGCGACGATCAATGTGCATTGATTGCTGACTAATCCATCGGTGTGAGTTTTCCGCCAGCAGGTTGACCATTGAATTTCCCATACCTCGGGGCCTTTTGCTGTATCCTTGATGCGATAACGCTGCGGTTTCTGCGTCGTGAACGCCGGTGAGTACTTGGCCAGGTTCTGGACCTCACTGGGTTTGGCGTCGCGGCGTTTTAAACGTGGATATCGTTTCGGACGTCCATTGTGACGTTCACGTGGTTTTTGAAATATTTCAGGCTTGTTAAGCCATGCATGAAAGTCTGGCGGCACTTCGCCAACGAAGGCTTCATCGCGATCGTCGAGCCCATCAAGGAAGTGGCCATCGCGTCCATAAAGTTCGTCAAAATTCATAGCCTTCACGCGAATACCATTGACCTTCGCGCGATCGATTCGATCGAGTGCGATTCGGGGCTTCGTTTTGAATGCGATATCGTCTGGTTTGTAGTTTTTTTTCGGCGCGCCGGGTCAGCACACACTCTTTCGGGAGATTCAATTGCGCATCGAGCAAGCAATGGAAGTCGTTGCTGGTGTAAGATAACGCGACATTGTTGATGCAATTTTCGACCGTGCCCCGATTGCCATTGTATTGACGTTTGACACCCGCAGTGTGATTTCCACTTTTGGTTGTAACTGTCTCATCAACGCAACCAATCGCATCGGGGTGTGCATGTTCAGCGGCGATAAGTCGTTGGCATTCATCGCGAAGAAGCCCTTCATCCCAAACAATCGACTCCAGAAAACGCTGCAGGGTTCGAGGTGCAACGTTTTGGTCGCGTGCGATTGCCTCGGCATTTTTCTTTTGGATATTCGATAGCAACCCACGCACATAGACTGCTAGCATAAGTCGACCGGCAGGTCGACTAAAACAGCCTCGAAATAAATGGAGAAACTGGGCAAACATTTTCCCCAGTGATGCGATATGCTTGAGCGACATGGAACGATCCTCCGTGGTTTCCGTGTGAAACTTTTCAGCACACGGAGGGTCGTTTCTTTTTTCATCCGGACGCAATAGCATTAAAGCTAGGCTGTTGAAGCACTTAGCCGTTCACCGAAAGGTAAACCTGGCGCTGTCCAGTTAGACTCTTGGTGGTGCGGCTTCGGATTGTCTGATCCGAGTAGACGATGTCGTCCGTTATTATTCCAATGGAAACGTGACGGCGGTTAATCACGTCTCGTTGACGATCAATCGCGGTGAGTACGTTGCGATTATGGGGCCAAGCGGTTGTGGGAAATCGTCGTTGCTGAACCTGATCGGATCGCTCGATTTGCCGACTTCAGGGTCCATCTACTTTGAAAATCAATCGCTGGCCAATCATCCCTCGCTCGATTCGTTTCGTGCCACCAAGATCGGCTTTGTATTTCAAGCGTTTCACCTGTTGCCGACGCTGACATCATTGGAAAATGTGCAAGTTCCGATGTTTACGCAATCGCTAACAGTCGCTCAGCGGGTCGCGCGAGCAAAGGAATTGCTGGACTTGGTCGGCATGAGTCATCGGATCGATGCATTGCCTGACCGATTATCGATAGGCGAAAAACAGCGAGTCGCAATCGCTCGGGCACTGGCTAACAAGCCCGAAGTTTTACTGGCCGATGAACCGACGGGCAATCTGGATTCGGTGAACGGCCAAGCGGTGCTGGAATTGTTTGATCGGTTGCATCGGGTGAACCAGATGACGCTTGTAATCATCACGCACAGCCCTGAAGTTGCGCAATGTGCGGAGCGGGTAATTCATTTACGCGACGGCCGAATCAGTCATGAAACCAGACGTGAAGAAGCAGAGGAAGTGGTCATAGGTTCGGCTTAGAATATTTAACAGCGTTGTCGGTTGGCGAAATTAAAATAGGCTTCGGAACATTGCTTGAGCGGCCAGTGCGATGGTTCAGGTTGACTCGCGTCGCATGGTTGTTTCCGCAACAACAGCGGACAATGGCAGTTTAAGGAACTTTGGAACCCAGTTCACCGTACTGGGATCAACACTTACGGACACGGTCACATTGCCACCGGGCGGTATCAACGCAAGAACTTCAGGATGAATCGCGATCGAGGCATGCTCTAGCCCCATCACCTGCAGTTCATTGCGAACATTTGCATAAACGTCATCAGAAGTTGATAGCGGCAAACTGGCGACCCGCGCACCAATACGACTCGCTTGAGTAAGTGAGTTTTTAATCATCATGACTGAGCCGACTTCTATCATTCCAAATGTGATTAAAAACATGACAGGGGATATCAGAGCAAACTCCACTGCGGCGACCCCGTCGCGAGACGAGTGCGGTTTGCGAGAATGACGGTTAAAATAGACCTTTTTGACCATAACTAGCTTCCGATGGTGAGTTCACTTTTTCTACGTTTATAGAATTAACTGGATCGAAGAAAGAACGGTTTTCGAATGTGATTTGCGTGATAAAACAAACTCTTGTCCGTGAGGCCGTCAACTTCAATTGACCAGCATGACCGGGGTGAACAGAGTGCTGCTGGGTTGCGATGCGTTTTGTTTGACAATAGAACCGCGGGCTATCATGGGGGCAGGTTGGACGATTAACCGCTTCTGTTTCATCGGCCCGGTAAGTTTGACCTCTAGGATCCTAACGCCTTCGAATCGAACGATCTTATACCAAGCAGTGTTCCCGTTGCCCGAGACAGACGTAAAAATTGGGATGATCCGCTTTTGGCCGATGATATCCGCTAAATCATCTTTGATCGCCGCACTGATGCCGGTGTCGCCGTTAAGCAACAGTTCTCCGTTTGCGTCAAATTGCAGTGGTTTGCCGAGGGCGAGCATGTCTTGACGCGAAATGCCATGGATGATCTGGCGCCGGATATCGGCCGTGCTATTATTCGATGAACCGATATCGACTGTACCGCGGTTGCCGGGTGACCCGGTTCCTTGTGGATAAAGGTTGCACTCATAAACGCCATCGCTGCCTGAGGAAACGTTCGATCCGGACCACTGAAAGTTGTCAGTGGTTTGACCTGATAAGACGCTCAGCCATGTCTCGAGATCTAACGCGATAGGCAAGATTTGCAAGTTGGGCTGATTCAATCCCGGCAGGTGGAAACCTGTAATCTCGGAAACCATTGCTGCAGTTGCGGTGCTTTGCAAAGCTTGGCTTTCGCGTCCCAACAGTCTCGAGAAAAACAGTTGCACTTCGCCATTAATTTCCGACTGTCTCCGCAAATTGACACGCACCGCGTTAAGGTCTGCTAGTTGGTTTGTCAACGAAAAACTGCTTGAAGGAAATGAGAACCTGCCAAGCTGTAGGTCGCCGAGGGCTCCGCTGAGCGACGGCGACTGATTTGCGATCCGATTGGCGGCGGCTATTTCGGACGATGTTTGTTGGACATTGCGTGTCGTTTCCCCCAGGGTTCGCATGCTGACTTTGTCGTCAAACAGTTGCCAACAAGCGGCCAGCGCTGTCGCGTCCGCAGACCGTTGCAATTCATCTCGGGCGATCGATATTCGACTCAGATCGAGAACGAGAGCTAAGACGACTAATAGTGCCGCCATCAAGAACAAGGACAGAACGATCGTGACTCCACGTCGTCGTGGGGAGCAACGCCAAGCAGCATCTAGGGCCCGCTTGGTACCGGCATTTCGTACCGGTAGGCCTCGTTCGCCAACCCGACTCTGCACGGAGGTGGTATGAAAAGTAGCCGGCGATGGGTCAGAATGCATATAAGAATTAGTGAGTCCCATGACGATTCCCTCTGGACGAGTGCCGTAAAGGTGTTGATAGACAAGTGAGAAGAAAGGTTATGCTGTACTTCAAAGGCTGGTATTGACGATACTTTCCACGATGTTGCCGTCCGAATAATGCTTTCGCGATTTCTTTAGCACTAACGACTGGACTCGGTTGGCGCCGAATCCGATATCGGTTGATTCGACCGAGTGTTCTGGAGAGTAGTTTTTAAGAGAATTGATCGATCCGGCCGGCATTCGAAGGATGTATTCAGGGCCACCGAAGCTTCCCCATTGTGTGCCTTGTCCATCTTTGATAGCGAACAAGAGATCGCCATCGATTACTGCCATAACACTGGTCCAACGTAATTGTTCTCCCTCTGCTGACAATGGGTCGCGAAAGTCGCTTCGCGCCTCGTCGTATGCGTCATCATCGCGAATTGCAGTCACCATAAAACCGCCTCCTGTAAAGCCCTCCCTGGCAGCGTGGTTGACCTGCAATTGAAAGTAGGATCCCCCCTGATTTTTATCTGGCGTCAAATAGAATGTTAATTGTGGCGAATGTATCAATGGTTTGGGTTCTGTGACTGTCAACTCCCATTCCTCTTCGACCATATAGACGTAGGGTTCGGCGGATTGGGCGACTGATGGCCCCACCGCAGCAAAACCACACCAAGGGATCATGTAGAGAATCGCTGAGGCCAGGACGTCCCGAGCACGGCAGCCTCGGTAATTCGCCGTGCAGGTGTCGCGGGCAACGCGCCCGAGTTTGATTGCATTCATGGCTGGATTTCGTATGAGAAAAAGGGAAGTTGAAAAGACCAGCGACGTTGCGTGTTCGCGTCGTGTTGGCAAATGGAACCGTATGTCAAGATTTCCTTGCTCGTGGTCAATTCTGTGAAGTTTCCTATAAAGATTTCCAACAGAAGGGTGGTCGCCCACCCGAAGAGGCTAACGCCAAGTGCTCGCAGAGTTACGTTTTAGGGTGGGTGCCGGGGGGCTGGCGCGGAAGCGAATTGCGTTTGGTGTATTCTGTATCGCGATAGGCTGGCGGCTTTTTTTTGCGACCGAACGCATTTCCTGACCGGATTTGCGGGTCTGCAGGGCGGTCATCGGCGGTGAGGCGATTTACCTCGGATTGCCGATGGTGTCGCTATGAGAACCCGTAATGATCTGGGCGAAATGATTCTTGAAAAAAAATTTGACCCCCAATCTATTGCGGTTTCGACCGGCAATGCGTTTGGCTGGCCGTAACAGGTGTGACATCGCGTTTTCGTCTGGCTTTGCCCTGGCTAAAATCGCTAAGTTGTTCTCGTGCTGGAGGTTGCGGCTTCCGGCCGGGGGGCTCTGGTCCGCTTGCTCGCGATTTCACCTGGAAATCTTTTTTCCTTTTTCGCTGTTTTTCTGGGTACTGGCCCGCCGACGGTGACGCGATCGCGTAAAACGTTGCGGAATGGGCGGAACTTTTGTTGATGGCAATGAATCGTAAGGACAGAACAAATGCTTGCTGGCGGCAACTGTGTCGCCAGTGGAGAGTCGGGAACCGATGGAGCTTTGGCTGCACAGGAACGTGTTGCCGTTGGCTCGACGTCGGTACGCTTACTAGAACAGAACCATGTCGTTACCTGAATCCGAAAAAGAGCTGCTGCTGAGTGCGTCGATCGATGGCGTGCTGAGCCCTGAAGAACAGGAAGTGCTCGACCGGTGGTTCCGTGAAGAACCGGCGGCGGTTAAGCGGCGCGACGAATTGGCCTCGTTGGTCACTTCGGTGCGAGACGCGTATCGTCCGCTTCGCCAAGGCCGCGCTTCGTCGAAGCCGCTGGGCCGTGATTTCGCCGACGCGATTGTCGATCGCGCGGTGGCTGAGGCAATGGCGGAAGATCTGGCATCGTCTCACCCACTGGTCAAGATCGGCCGAGACCGCCAATTTAGCACGCAACCGGCGGCCACATCGACGGTTCCTTGGTCGCGTTATGCGGCAATTGCCGCGATGGCCGCGTCGATTTTGGGCGGTGTCTTCGTGGCTACGCGCGGTGGCAAGCAAGACGACCTCGGCGACTCGCTCGCCCAATCTGGTTCGCAAACGACGATCGAGCAACCTGCTGAAGTCGAGCAACCTTCGACTGAATTATTATCGCCCGAACCGCAAACGTCGCGACCGGCGGAAATGATTGCTGCGGCACCGATTCCGACTGCTGAATCAGTGGAAAGCGTTTCGATTGCTGAAACACCTGCCGGAAATGCCGGTTTGCCGTCGGAACCAATTGCGAGTGTAACGCCACCGAAGCAATCTCCGGCGATGTCGCCAACGGATGTTGCATCGGTAGGCCAAGCAACTAAACCTTCGGCGGATGATTCGTTTCGCTTGGCCGCAGTGATGGTTGTGTCGGTTGAATTAACAGAAAAGGGACGCCAATCTTTGGCGTTGTTGTCGGCGCTTCGTGCGGCAGACATTCGCATCGGAAACAATGGAATCGTTAGCGATCAAGTTGTCAGCGATTTACGAAAGTCCGCTGTGGTAAAAACACCGCCTAACAACCAGTCGGCGAACTTGTATTTTGTCGAGGCGCCGGCGCGACAGATTGACCGATTTTTGATGCAGGTGATGGCAGACAAAGATTCGTTTGCTTCGATCGGTTTAGGCATCGCCGACAACCCGCCGTTGCTTGCATCGATTGGGCGATGGCGACCGGGTGACGCAGAGAAAGACGCGAGCAACAATCCGATTGGTCAACAACTAGCGTCCGACGCGAAAGCGAAATCGGTTGCCCGCGACTTAGTTTCCGCAGACGGCAAACCGCTTAGCATCGGTCGTGGCACAGCGGTGATTCCGATGGATCGCAGTATGGGACCGGATGCATTTATGATGGCCCTGCCGGCGGCAGCGAGTGATCCACGGACTGCGAAAGATTTCTCAGCACAGTTTATCCTGCTGGTTCATTAATCCGTTCCGCGGTAACGATTTCAAAACGCCTAGGTCACTCTCATTTTCAGCGATGTGAACAGCGCGACTGCGGCTAGGCAGAAGATCGCAAACGCCCAACCGGTTCCGGCAACCAATAACGTGAGTGCCGCCGAATAAGGAATGATATTCAGCACTCCGATCCGGATCAGGTTCTGTATTAATTCAGGCCGCGGATCGGGCGAAGCGCGGAGGGCCCGAATCACGACTGGAAACGTGATCATACCGATTAGAATTGCATAACGCATATCGGGAGCGAACATCCAAACCGTTTCTTGTGGTGCCAGTCGTGGTGCGATCGCTAACGCGACGGCACCGAAAATGGCCACCAACATTCCGACATTCAAGTCCCAAGATCCGGCGGCATCACGATCCCCCGATTCCATTCGCGATACCGTGGTGATACCGGCGATATAAATGCCGAAAGCGATGGCGATTGTAACCACATGATCGGCGAACCAAGTTTGCGGTTGCATGAAATCGGCACTACCAACTATCGCAAGTGGCGACGCGCCTAGCAAAAAACAGAGCATGCGGCAAACACCCATCATGATCGGTGCAAGCGACGTCGATTTTAGCGGACCGTTATAAAGCACTACGGCAACAACCAACAACGAAGCGATGATTACCGGTGCGAGTGTGACTGGCAGATCGCCGGTGGTGACAACACCACTGAGTCCTGCCAATAGAATTGATAACGCGGCCATTCCCCAAGCAACCGTTCTTGCGTGTCCAATGGCGACTTGACCGCTGGGCAACGGCCGAAAAGGGCGATCGCGAAGATCTTCTTCAAAGTCCCAAACATCGTTCAGGATCATTCCTGACCAATAAATCGAAATCCCGGCGACTAAGATCAGCAACAACCGTGGCAAGGCATCGGTTGCCCCTTCTGCGGTTCCCGCAGCCACAAGGAAAGCGGCTAGGATTTGAGCGATTACGGTAAAGACGGTCGGCAAGCGAACCAGTTGCGCCCAACGAAACCACAGCGGATGTTTATGAGAAACGATGGCCGATCCATTGCCGGATGGCGATTGGTTCGATTCGTTTGATTCGTTCAATGTCTGCTCGAGTTGAAAGTTTTTGCAGTTGCCTGGGCCGTAACGTCAACCCAGATAATGGCGAAGCGTTAGGGTGATTCAGGCTTTTCTGCTGATTCGGTTTCGCGACTGATCAGTCGAGCACGGATTCGATTGCCATGTTCCTGGGGCAATCCTTCGAGCTTATAAATTTCGATTGCTTTATCGGTTTCGCCGAGTGATTCAAAGGTTCTCGCAAGATTGTATCGAGCGGCATTTTCCCAGTCGGATTCTAGGCCGTCGCCCAGCACCCATTGCTGAAACCAATTTTTAGCTAAATCAAACCGATTGGTATCATATTGAATTAGCCCCAGCCAATAAGTCGCGGTGACTTTACCTTGGCGCATGAACGCTTGCACTTGTTGGATTTGGCGATCATAGACATCGGCTGGAACACCTAATTCGCGACGTATCCCATAATTCTTTTGCAATTCAACATCGATGCGCAAGTCGGCGATTTCGAATTCGGGTTGACGTTGGCTGAGATACAACTTCTTGGCACCCTCGATCCCTTCGACATCATTTCCATCGAGATCGCCTTGTAGGTGACGCCAGCGTCCGAGCGCCAGGCGTTTGGCTTGATCAAACTCTGCATCCAAGATTGCCCACGGGGCAGTGACCAAAAACATCACCATCGGATCCTGTTCGGCCAACCGGTTCACCGCGACCTGGTAAGGTTGCGCCAAGATCGGTGTCTCCCAAATCTTGGCAGTTGCAATTCCGGCGTTTGCAACAAAGGCCTCCACGGTCGCTTGCGGAGCATCATAAACGCCCAATCTTAAATCGCCGGTCAGTGATTCCTGCAATTGACGCGCCCGGCCGCTGATCGATTCTGGAGACATCAATAGCAACGCGACGCATTGCTGGATGTCGTCTCTCTGTAGCGGGTAATCGAACCAGCCAGGCACGTTCATTCTTCGTAAGACGGTTGCATCGCGGCGAGCTTGTGCCAGAGTCGCGATTCCCACTTGGCCGGGGCCGACAATCGGAATTCCCAAGGCGCAATCGAACAGATAAACGTCTTGACCAATCAATACGCCGACGGCCCATGGGCGCGGCTGGGTGCTGCTGTCGGCCGACGGAGCCGTTGCGAGCAAGCAAGCGGGTAAATCGGCTTGGCGACACAGGCCCATAAACGTTCCGCATCGCTGTAACGCATCGCCGGTTCCGCGAAACAGCGTTTGCAACGGCGTTTGGCGATAACCGGCGGCGTTGAACTTCATGCCCAGCGGAAGGGTGGCGTTGGGGACAGGCTGGTTTAGGTCGAGCGGTTGTTGGGCAATGTTGCGTACCGTCCAATCGAACAACCGCAGCGCGACAGCCAATTGGTCGGCATTTTCTTCGCCCAATGTGCCGCGATTTTCTTGTATCCAATTGTCGAATAATGGATCGGTGATCGCACCGGAGCGGGCAAACTCCGCGACTTGTCTATAAAGGTATCGCAGCTTGAGCAGTTCCACATCGGCTTCGTCAAACGTTTGTCGAGTCACCGCAGCGGTTGAGTCTTCGATCGGTATGATTTGCGAAATCGACTTCAACAAATCGGTCGGCACGTCGAATTGCGCTGCGGTGGTCTGCGACAGTTTCCATGAATTGAGGTGGTAGATGATTTGCCGAGCGGCCGATTCGGGCTGCAGTTCGATCAGGTTGGAAACGAGCGAGAACGCTTCGCCCAAGTGATCTACCTTTGCTTCAGACCGTTGTCTGAGCTGGCGGCTGGCTTGGATCGAGCGCAATGTTTGGGTGTCATCCTTGCAACCTCCTGCGGTCAGTAGCAGAGAAAAGGCCATCGCCGTCGATGCAAGGGTGGTGATGCTGGCCACCGCAGCATGACTTCGGAATGCAGATAAGTCCATGAGAAGCGATCAGAGGAAAAATTGGCGAATGAGAGACAATGAAAGCTGAAAGACAATGGAAGCTGGAGGTGCGATGATCGTTAAGGAGTAATACTTTATCGTACTCTGCCGAAACTCATTCGGTTTTCGATCCTACGAACGGAAACGATCGACGGATTTTCGTTAGAGCTGGCTGACACATTGATGCAACCGCAACAATCGTCCGACCATGGGATCGAACTGATCCAGCGGGATCATGTTAGGCCCGTCGCTGGGCGATTGGTCGGGGTTAGGATGCGTTTCGAAGAACAGTGCGTCGACACCCATCGCTACGGCGGCACGAGCCAGCGGTTCAACCATTTCGCGGTTTCCGCCGGTGGCACCACCCAGCCCCCCGGGTCGCTGGACGCTGTGCGTGGCATCGAAAACGACCGGCGCCCCGAGTGAACGCATCACTCGCAGCGATGTCATATCGTTGACCAAACGGCCGTAGCCGAAAAAGGTGCCGCGTTCGCAAAGCAGCACATCGATCGGTATGGCGGAACCGCCAGATGCAGAACCATCAGATTGGGGGTGGGTTGGCGATGGCCGACTGGCGGCGACTTTATCGACCGCGTAACGCATGTCCTCGGGCGACATGAATTGTCCTTTTTTCACGTTTACCGGACGCCCGGTTTGGCCAGCGGCGACCAGCAGATCGGTCTGTCTGGCCAAGAACGCGGGTATCTGCAGCAAGTCGCAAACTTCGGCCGCCACCGCAGCTTGTTCAGGCAGGTGAACGTCGGTCGTTACAGGCAATCCGGTCGCTTCTTTGACACGTTGCAAAATCGCCAATCCGTGTTCGATACCAGGTCCGCGTGACGAGCCCAAACTGGTTCGATTGGCTTTATCAAAAGATGCCTTGAAGATAATCGACACTTTACGCTGGTCGACGATTTTCCTCAGCTCGTGGGCGATTCGCATTGTCAACGCTTCGGTTTCCAATACGCAGGGACCGGCAATCAGCAGCAACGATCCATCGCCACAGCGATACGGGCCGATCGAAACTGGCGAAACGGCTTGGTCAGACGCTTGGGGGCTCATATCAAAATCGAATCCAGAGAGGGCCTAGCGGTCCGCATTACCGATCACGAAGCGACAATCGGAGGCAGTCGTAACTGCACCCGTCCAGGCAAAATCGCGATTTTCAGCGGAAGTTTGCCGCCGTAATCACCATCGATTTGGTAAGCGACTGAGGCGGCAGACGAGATTTCACAAGTGGTAATCTGGCGACGAACCACGTCACGCCAATGACTATGACGTTTCATAATGATCCCGACCAGGTATCGCAAACCGCCCAGCACCGACCCATTCTGCATCGCACAAAGGTTCAGCATGCCGTCATCGCCCTTTGCCTGAGGCTCTATGCCAAGTCCGGCGGCGTAGCGCGGCAAATTGAAAACCATCGCCCAGCGACATGTCACCGTTTGTTCAACAACCGATTTCGAGGCGGGCAACACAAACGGATCGGCGATCGCGGTCGCCGCATACGATTCGGTCGGCGAGAGCGAGTTTAGCGAATTCGAGACGGCGTTTAGCACCGGAGCGGCCGATGACGCTGCGTCGTCAATCACCGCGACACGCAGTTCCGGGAACCGATAGCGACGAAGCGCCCGCATGATTGGCCAAAAGTAGCTCAGGCGATTGATATGGCCGCGGCGCGTCAAATGCATCGCTCGCACCACTTCAGCGTCAAACCCGCAAGTCACCATCACTAGGAATAGTCTGCCGTTGGCCAATCCCGCGTCGATCGCCACGGTTCGACCGGCCATCAGCATTTCATTCATCGGCACGACTTCGCTGGAGATGCCAAAATGCTTGGAAACCAAGTTTTCAGTTCCCATGGGCATCGGGGCGATCACTGTCTCTGGTGGCGTCGTCTGGGCGACCAGTGCCAGCGTGCCGTCACCGCCCGCGGCGACAATCATATCGGGCCTGCCGCTGGTGTTGTTTGATGCGATCCGCTTTAGGTCGGCTACGACCGACGTCATTTCGACCACCACCCCTTGGCGGGTCAGAACTTCCATCAGCGCCGCGACTCGGCCCACACCGATTCCCGTCCCAGCTTTCGGGCTAGTGAATATCAGTATATGCCTCGGCGGATGGGCTGTGATCACGTGATTGCTGTTTTTGTGAATGAAATTACCGCGACATTAGAAAACATAACCTAGGCTAAAGATGCAACGTAGGGCTGCGCGACCCTGGGATGATATTCCGCGGGAAACGCGGCAAGTTCAGCCATTTTCCAGTTAACCCGAAAATTACAATCGTGAATCTGCTCCGACGCTATTGGGCTGCGGGATTGATCTTGATGATCGTGGTGGTCCATGCCGCAATCATTGGGTATGTCCGCACACGCGTCGCCAAACTGGCCAAGGCGCACAGCGACACGGTCGAAGTCGGTGCGTTCCGATTCCAGAACACGACCGATTTGTCGAAAGTCTATCAATTCCGGTTGCATGCCGTCGTCGAACCGGCGCGGCGGCTAGAGACCCAGGATCTGTTGACCAAGAAAAGGTTCGAAGTGCAGGAAGCGGCTGAGCAGTTGTTGCGACAAGCCAACATCCAGTGGTTGGCCGATCCGGTCCAAACCGACATCCGCGATCGGTTGCTGGAAATCATCAGCCAACAATTGCACGAGCCGCTGGTCAAGCGAGTCTTGATCACCGATTGGCTGGAGTTGCCAGCGGGCAGCGTTTCGACTGCAACATTTGTATCGGCACGCGCTGTCACGAACTGACCAGGCAACCGCATCCGCCGGTAGCCATTTGGAGCAGGTGCGCCCCGTTTGGCTTGGCAATCTTGCTTTTCAACTCGCTTCCGGTGGAATGCCACGAGGCGTAACGTTCCGACCCCAAAAATCGTTTTATGGCCCAGCCGCGAATTAGTGGTCCGATTGTAGTGGCCAGATTTGACTGACGCATCAAAGATGCCCTCTTGTTTAGATCTTGGTCAATCCGAAACCGCTTGTTCCGATAATTTTCGGTGCCAATCTACCGCTGAAAGCTAAATCCAGTGTGTTCGCCGTGGCTTATGAACGGCGTTGGAGGTGGGTGCGCAGGTAATCGATCATCGACCACTGGATAACCAATAACAGGACGGGGCCGACCAGCACGAGGAACTGTGTGATGCGGTCGTCGCCTACCCAGGTGTAGCCGCGTTCGCCAATCGCATTGATCAGCGCCATCGTCAAGCCTCCGTTTAGAAACAAGAGGATGCATGACAAGATTGCCGATGCGAAAATCAGCGCACAGCCTGATGTCGCCACACCGCTGAGAGCCGCAGCGTCGATCGATTCCTTTTCCTTTAATCCAGACATAAGCATTGCGATCGGGATGTGATACCTGCGGCGACGGTTGCGGGCAACGAAATCAGTTCATCGGCCAGACTTGGCTTAGTACGATCGTAAACAACAGGCCCGAAACCCCTAGCACCAACAACAGCGGCGTCCAGCTTCGCAGCGATTCGGCTTCGGTCAATCCGCCCATTTTTGCAAACACCCAAAAACCGCTGTCGTTCATCCAACTGCCGATCAACGACCCGCTGCCAACTGCGGTCGCGATGTAAACCGGATTGAAGGTCGGCGTGGTGGCGGTCAGGATCGCGCCCATCATCGATGATGCCACGATCATCGCCACGGTGCTCGAACCCTGGGCGATTTTCAAGACGGCCGAAATCAAAAACCCTAGCAGTAACAGGCCAATGCCCGCGCCGCCGCTTGCCTGTGCGAACATGCTTTCGATGGCCGGACCGATTTGAGCGGCGGTCAACATCGCGCCAAAGGCACCGCCGGCCGCAGTGATCAAAATAATCACACCACCGCTCATCAGCGCTTCCTCGACATCGATCGCCAGTTGTTGCAGACTCATCCGCTTGACCCAAACCAGCGTGACCATAGCGACGATCGCGGCCAGCAGCAGCGCCAGGTTCGGGTTGCTCCAGAATGCCAAATCATCGGCCAGCTTCCTCGCCGGCGAATCCCATTGATGTTTGGCAATCATCTCGGGCATTAAGTCTTCCATCAAACTGCGATTCATCCGGCGGCGTTCGACAGGCTTGATCCGCAATTGATCTTTCTTCAGCAAGCTTTGCGACAGCGGTGATAGCGTCACGTTTTCCCACACTTGCGCGTCATACCACTTTCGTTCCAGCAGCGCTCGATCGAGCGCCGCGACAAACTGTTCTCGCTGGGAATCGTCCATGGTCGGGGCGTTGCCCAAAGCTGAACCGCTGAGGATTTCGCGTTGCTGCTGGGTCAGTGCCTTACTGGTGACCAAGCGTCCTTCAGGACTGTCCGCATCGGCCGAACTGAGCCTACGTGCCAATGTGTCGATATCCGTCAAATCGGACGCCACGATCCGAGCCCGATCCTCTCGATCGGCTCGCGTCATCGCCAACGTCCCGGCACCGATCAGCAGTACCGGCAGGACAACAGGCAACATGGCAACCGACAGCGATGGCATTCGATCGTCATCGATCGCCTGGGCCTTGCCGGTATCGCTGGGGCCCAGCGGGCGCATTTCAATCGGCATGCGGCGATCCAGATAGACCGAAAACGCCAGGCCGACAACCGCGCTGGGGGCGGCAACGAGGATTCCGACAATGATCATCAACCCGACATCAACGCCCAAATTGGCGCTGACCAGCAGCGGCCCAGGCGTTGGCGGAACGAGCGTGTGCGTGATCGCCCCACCGGTGGCAATCGCCATTAGATAGCGGAGATAATTTTTCTGCGTCTGGCGATGGAGGCTTCTGGCCAACGGTACCAGCAGATAAAAGACCGTGTCGAAAAAGACCGGAATCGCAAGCAGAAATCCGCTGCCCATCAATCCCAGCGATGCCTTGCCTTCGCCCGTGATTCCGACGGCCCAGCGAACGATGCGATCGGCCGAACCGTTGTCCAGCATGCACTTGCCGATAATGGCCGCCATGGCGATGACGATTCCGATGCCGCCGGCGGAGCTACCAAAGGCCGATACAACCGCATCAAGCCGTGCCGACGGATCGCCGCCGACCATTAGGCTGATGATGATCGCGGAGATGATCAACGCTAAGAATGCGTTCATCCGCAAACCGATAATCATCCCCAACACCGAGACGATGCCGACGGCCAAGGTGAACATCGGCCAAGCGACCGCAACTTGGGAAACGGTATCGGCTTGAGCCAACAGCGTCTGGGCCGAAAACGGCCCAGGCGACGTCAGAAAAGGCGAAATAAACATGAGCGAAACGGATCGGCGAGAGTAGGGGCGGGCGGACAGTCGAGCCCTAGCATAACCGCTCGCACAAACCTGTGCAGCCAACGGTTACCCGGGCCGCTATCGATACCGCTGCAACACTTCGGGCAACGGATAAGCCGTCACGTCGGACTCACCACCGGCCCGCTCCAGTTCAATCAGTCTAGCGAACCCGCGCGTTACCAGTTCGCATCGCGCCGCCACGAAACTGTCGTCCAGTGTTCGTCGATCGAATGGACCATCGACCGCCAGCGGTGCAAAGTCTGGGTGGACGATAAACTGTGCCAGCACGGGGTTGCACCGCAAGTGGCGTTCGGGTGTCGTATGCAAGACTTCGGGATCGACTTCACCGATCACGTATCGCAGATACAGATCGCTTTGGCTGAGCGTTTCGACATCTTTGCCACAAACTTCACACAAGTATCCTTGTTCGCACATCGCCATCGATTAAACCACTGCCCCATGAACTACGAACAAACCTACCTTGCCCTGATCTTTGACTGCGACGGCACGTTGACCGATTCGATGCCGTTGCATTACGTCGCTTGGCGTCGCACGCTCGACCGCCACGGCATCGATTTCCCCGAAGATCGATTTTACGCGATGGGCGGCGTTCCGACTGACAAGATCATCGAAATCCTCAGCGATGAACAGGGCATCGTCGCTGACGTGGTCGCTGTCGCTGCTGAAAAGGAACGCGAGTTCCTGTTGACCCTCAGCGATGTCCGCCCCAATCCGCCGGTCTGCGAGATCGCCCGCCAGCATCACGGGCGCATGCCGATGGCGGTCGCCAGCGGTGGGATTCGCAGTGTGGTGATCGATCAATTGGTGAAGATCGAAATGCACGGACACTTCGACGTGATCGTCGCCGCCGAGGACACTCAGCGGCACAAGCCCGAGCCTGACGTATTTCTCGAAGCGGCCAAGCGAATGGCGATTCCCGCCAACCGTTGTCTTGTCTTCGAAGATACCGACATCGGCGTTATGGCGGCCCGGCGAGCCGGCATGGATTTTGTCGATGTCAGGACACTTCGCAAGCAGTTCTAGCCTTAGCAATGAGCGGGAAATAAGTGTCCGGTACCTTTTGCGAGGAACTCGCCCTTGGGGGGCTTCGCACAAAAGGTACCGGACACTTATTTCCCACACGAACCTCAGTCCAAACCATAGTGTTCGACTTCGGCCCAGTAATCTTCAAACGCGCCGTCTTTATGAAAGTCGGGGCTGTTGTCCAAATCATGGCACTGCAGACAGGTGTCTTTCGCTTTCTCCAGGGGCAATCGCATCGCCATTCTCAGCAGATCGCGTTGATCGGCCGCAATGCCCGATCCCTCGCGTTCGGCGGCGACATGTTTCGCCCCTGGACCGTGGCAATTTTCGCAACCGTTACCCATCAAGTGCGAACTTGCCGCCAGCGACAGATAACCCGATTCATAAGGAAAATATTCTTGTGCGTTCCATCCCGTGACATGGCAACTGATGCATTCAGGGTCAAAATGCCGTGCCACGTCGCCTCGTTCACCAGGCTTTACAATGCTGTCGGTCGCGTGGGCGTGGGGCGTGCCCTCCCAGATCGCAAACGCTGTTGTATGACACTCGCCACAAACTTTTGTACCGACAAATCGATCGCCGCTGGGATGCTCGATCGGCCGCAAGCCCAAGCCCGACAGGCCGATCGCTTCTAATTGATTCTGATAAGTCGCCATCAAACGTCGCATCTCAGGGGCGTCTTCGAAGTCGTGAGTCATGGCGACGCGTGCATAGCGATACGATCGGTCGTCGTAAAGAGCGACCACGCCGGCATACATCCCCTTGTTGCCCGTGACGATCATTTTCGTATCGGTACCATCGATCGACTGTGGTCGATAAAGCGGTTCGCCAAAGCCGCCTGCTACGATCACAAGGTCAAAGCCCGGAACGGTTCGAACCGCTTCGGCCGCTGCGGCTTCTTCGCCATAGAACAACAAGATTCGGAAATCCGCGCCCGCTTCGTTGATCGCCGCCAGCGACGATTTGATGCTCTCCGCGACCGCGCCGACTTCGATTTCGCCGCCCACTTCGGCTTTCAGCGCCGCTGGGTCGAGCGCCGATGTCACGCCGACTTTCCGTCCGCCTTGGTCGATCACCTTGAACTGAGCCGTTAACGATGGATCGATCAACGTCACATTGGATGAAACGAATAAGCCATCCTGAGGGTCATCGGCCGCGGCGACAGCGGCGACCAATTCGCCAACGCCCAATCGCAAATCGTCCGGCCCGAAACCGACCGCTCGGTAGCCGATTTCTTCAAGTCCGCCAGCGGTGGTTTGAAACTTAATTTCCGCTTGGCGACCGAAACGACGAACTTGGTTACCGGCATCAATCGGCAACACTTCCCAGCCCATGTCCGACAATTGCCGCATGAATGTCATTCGACGGGCCAATCCGCCTTTTTGATTTTCCAAGCCCGTGCAACCACACGGTTCGATGTAGCCGTATTGGTTGCCGGTTAAGACGATCGCCAACTGGGGCGCGGGCCACTTCAGGTGGTCTTCGGGGCCGTCTGGACCGTCGTTTGATTCATCGGCGACGACCGAGGGTATAGTAGGGTTCGCGTCGGGTGACATCGCCGGCGGCAAGGTGATCTTGGGTGGCGTCAGCGGTGCGTCGATCGCGGACGAATCGCTCGTGTCTGTCGATCCCGGCATGGTCACGGCAACATCTTCGGGCTTTACCGCCGGCGGCTGATTTTTTCCACAGCCCACCAGTGCGACCAAAAGGGCGGATGAAACTAGGGCGAGTGCCGCTTTGCAGCAGTAATTAATGTAGTCTTTTGAATGAAGCACCTTCGTACTCACTTCCGGTGATGAATTGTGTCGCATGAAAAAAATCGCTCGGCCGCAAGATGGGAGCTGAAAAAAAAGGCGGCCAATGGCCAGCAGGCGATACTGCAGACGCTGCGCCGATCACCCTAACACCCGAATCGATTGCGAGACCTTCGCCAATGGTCTCGGTATAACCGATTAGTGGTAGTTGTGACCACGTGAAATTGTCGCAAATATCAACCGCGGTCGTTGCTACGCTGCTGGTTCCGCAACTGTTTCATCGTTGCAATGATTGCCTGCGCCTGGACTTGAGTCGCCAGAGCAAGTTTACCTTGACGACGCAGTTCCTTTTCCTGGCTGATCAAGCCGTCGACCTGTTGCCAATCGACTTCCCAATTTCGCTGCACAGCGGCAGTTTTCAGCGCCTCCAGCACTTGGTCCAGCTTTTCCAATAAGCGAACCGTCGGTTTTGCCGAGCCGGTTCGATAGGGCCCTGAGCGATGTACAGAAGACCGATTGCCGGCACGCGAATCCGAGACGCCCCATTTCATTCTTCGACGGTACTGAACGATCGAAATCACAGTCGCGATTCCCGAAAGGATCAGCGCCACCACCATCGGCCCAATGTTTCCACCGAGCCCCAGCATCGTGCCAGCGAGCGCACAAAAAATTGCCGATCCGACAATCGGCCAGGGAACCGCGTCGGCGGTGGGAGTCGTTATGCGAGGTTTCCCGGCAGCCGATTCGTGTTCCGTAACTTCGACAACGATGACGGTGATGTTATCCGGCCCGCCACGCAGGTTTGCCAGGTCGACCAGAATTCTCGCTGCCAAGTCGGGCGGCAAACACGATAGCAGTGGACCAATTTCGTCGTCCTCGATTTGACCGGTTAAGCCGTCGCTGCACAGCAAGAAACGGTCGCCAGCCTTGATCGGAAATGGCCCTTCAACATCCACCAACACGCTCGGCGACGGTCCCAGCGAACGCGTGATAATGTTCTTGGGGATCGAGCTGCTGAGCTGGCTTTCGGCCTTCACTTGGCCCGACGCTTCCATTTCCCACACCAGACTGTGGTCAAATGTCAACTGTTCCAGCTTGTCGCCACGCACGCGATAAACACGGCTGTCGCCAACGTGAGCCACCAACGCGCCCTCGGGCAGAATCGCCAGCGAACTGGCCGTGGTTCCCATGTTGTGGAACTCTTGGTTCTGCTGACCCCGTTGATGAATATCAAAATTGGCCTGCTGGACCGCGTCACGCAGCGCCTCAATCGGGTCGCCGCTCGGTTTGCGAAGGTAATACAGCGGGATCTGTTCGGCCGCGATCCGGCTGGCCAGTTCACCCGCGGCGTGGGCCCCCATGCCATCAGCGACAACAAACAGGTGTCCCCGCGCGTTAAATCGCTCCAGCGAATCCGCCTTAACGGCCGCGTGCGCATCCTGGTTGTTCGATCGGCGCATGCCGACATCCGTCACCGCTGCGAAGTCGATCGAGGCTTTCCAAGATTCTGGCACGATCCACAGGGGGAAGGCGGAGGCGGGGCAGCAAGGTGTACAAGCCAGCATCGTTCAGACGTGTTCGTCACAGCGATTCAGCTAAACTTACGGAAATTATGGTTGCAACCCTCACAAATCACCAGTGGCCCAGGGATGGGATGATAGCGATTGAATGAAAAAGTTCGCCAATATGCCCGATGATCACCAAAAATTTAGTCACCAGAGGCCGATCTGGGGTGTCAGATGGCTTGCCAGTTCAGCATTGATTCGCCAGAATCATCGTCCGGCCAACCGAAAGATCACTTCGGCGGGCTGTTGCAGGAGCGGTGGCTGAGTGGTCGAAAGCGCCGGTTTGCTAAATCGGTGAACTGGGAAACTGGTTCCGCAGGTTCGAATCCTGTCCGCTCCGCTTGCAATTTTC
>DIUH01000454.1:3377-9740 GCA_002428205.1 Planctomycetaceae bacterium UBA6163 | reverse complement strand
GCGGGCGTGAAAGCGCCGTTTACTTATGGGGCGACCGATGAGTTCGGTTATAAGGCGGTTGAGAATGTGGTCACGGTCTATGACTTCCACGCCACGATCTTGCACTTGTTAGGGCTCGATCACGAGCGATTAACCTACTACCACAACGGCATCCAAAGGCGATTGACCGATGTCCACGGCCATGTCATCCGTCCGATCTTAAGCAATGAGCGATAAATAAGTGTCCGGTACCTTTTCTGCAGAGCACCCTTTGGGCCGCTTCGCGGGAAAAGGTACCGGACACTTATTTATCGACCGATTATAAGCTGATGTCACTACAGGACGCCAAAGGTCGCGAACGCTTCGGTCGCTGACATGCCGCCGGCGACCGCATCGCGGACTTGATTTTCCGCATGCACCTTTGCCCACGCTGCGGCGATCACAACTTGCTCGACCGATTGCGGAACGACCACCATTCCGTCGCGGTCGGCGGCGATGATATCACCCGGAGCGATTCGCACGCCGTCGATTTCGATCGTCACATCATAATCGATCACACGTTGGCGATTGCGGCTGTCATAGGGGTTAGTGCCGAGCGCGAAGACAGTAAAATTCATCGCACGCATTTTGTCGACATCCCGCACCGCTCCGTCAACGATCACGCCAGCACACCCCCGGTTGCGGGCCGCAGTCGATAACAGTTCGCCCCAAATTCCCGATCGCATCGAACCGGATGCCGCGCAAACGATCACATCATCCACCTGACAAGAATCGATCGCCGCCAGTTCCAAGGCATAAGGTTGCGGATCCTCATGGGCCATATCCGCCCAAAGCGTCGTCTTGGCGCGACCGATCAACAGTCCGCTGTCTGTCGTTAGCGGTAACAGAGGGACCCTTGGGGCTTGATGAAACAAGCCAACCCCATCCAACGCGTCGCACAACAAAGGCACCGACAAAGATTGCCGCATCATCGCTAGAGTGATCGTTAGCCCGGCAAAACGGTGGTCGCTGTTTAAATGAGTGGTAGACATGGCTGGATTGGCGGCGTTTGAAGTTTTCTGAATCGGTGTGCTGTTGAGCGACGACATGTGCCGTTTTTACCCTTCGGCTTATCACGGTGCAAGCAGCAGAATGTGGGCCAACCGCAATTCAAAAATCATCGACCGAGCGGGTGTTACCGAGGCTTCGGCCGCGCAGCAAGCTTCTTACGCCAATCGACACCCGTCCAAACTAACCGAACACTGAAGAGTCCTGCGGCCAACGCCAACGCCAAAGCCGCACATCATTTTCGGCTAGGCTTTTACTTCTGGCAATTTTCGCAATTTGGATTCGGAAGCCCGATTCCTGCCTGCGATGGATCCTGAAGAATGATATTTTCACCAGGATTGTAGCCCGAAATCGGCGGATACATCGCGGGGTCCCATGGTTGACCGTGGGGCACCGATGGGGTGATACCGAAGTGGCACATGCCCATGTTGTCGCACTTCCACTGCTCGATATTTCGCAAGAAACCGCATCCCGATAGGAAGGTCGTTGTTCCAGCGATTAGGAAAAATAGGATTGTACGCATTGGACATCGAAACTGGGTGGGGTTTTAACGTATTCGCCACCAAACTATGAAGCCTAAAACGTGAAAAGCAAAAAATAACAATCGATTTTCGACAGTTTCATGGTTCCCCGCTTCTCGCTTGGTAACCAAATCGCAAAACTGCGTTACTGACGACGGTTGGCACCACTTCGATGGGCGGTCTTCGGCTATCGTCTATCGCTTTGGTCACTCGTCCACACCATCATTCGGGCAAGCATTTGATGAATCGATTTCGAGTATTGGTCGCTGGACTGTTTCATGAGACTCATACGTTTCTTGACGGCACAACACCGTGGGATGCGTTTGAAGTTTGGCGCGAAGGTGATTTAATGACACTTCGTGGTCAAGCATCGCCAATGGGTGGTGTGCTGGATTACGCACACCAACATGATTGGGATGTTGTGCCATCGGTCTTTGCGACTGCGGTACCGAGCGCAACGGTCGATGACGATGCCTTCGAACAGTTTTGGGAGCTGTTCAAGACCACTGCCGCCGAGTCGATAGGGCGCGGTGTCGATGCGATCTATTTGGTGTTGCACGGAGCTTTTGTTTCGCAGTCGATTCATGATGTTGAAGGGGAATTCTTGCAGCGGATTCGCTCATTGCCCGGTGGCCGGCATTTACCAATCTTTGGCGTGTACGACCTGCACGCGAATTATTCGCGGTCGATGGCCGAAAACTCGGATTGCTTGGTCGCGTACCGCGAAAATCCGCACTCCGATGCAAAACAGGCGGCCATTCGTGCGGCCGAGCGATTGCAGCAGTTTCGCGAAACGGGGCGAAAACCTCGACAATTCATGATCCAGCCGCCGATCATTTGGCCACCGACCGGTACCGCGTCGGCCGCCGATCCGATGCGACGGTTGTTAAAGCTCGCTCGAGAATTAGAAGCGAATAATCCAGATTTTTGGGGCGTTAACGTCAACGCAGGCTTTGCGTTTTCGGATACCCACGATACCGGCGTCAGTTTTTCGATCGCCACTTGCGGCGATGAATCGGCCGCGGTCCAGTCGCTTCGGCAAATGGCACAAATGGCGATCGATCATGCCGTCGAAGGGAACGTGATCGAGTCGTCGATGGACGACGTCTTATCCGCCGTCAAGTCGCGCACCAGCGGTGGACAGGCGGGGCTGACCGTAATCGCCGAACCGTCGGACAATATCGGCGGAGGAGCGCCGGGTGATGGAACCGGACTGTTGCGTGGTCTGTTGCAACAAAAAATTCAAAACGCAGCGGTCTGCCTTTGGGATCCGATTGCCGTCAAGAAACTGCATTCCTATAAAGTCGCGGAAAATCTTAGCATCACCATCGGTGGTCGCGGCAGTTCGCTCAGCGAAGGCCCATTAGAAGTTCGTTGTGAACTGGTCGCACTATGCGATGGTCGATTCGAACTCGTTGACAAAAACAGTCATTTGGCCAGCATGTGTGGCGATCACTTTGACATGGGCGACTGTGCCGTGATTCGGTGCGATGGCGTAACGATCCTGCTGACCAGTCGCCGCACGCCGCCGATGGATCTCGGGCAATGGTCGCATGTCGGCATCGATCCGACATCGCTAGCGGTCATTGGCGTCAAGGCTGCGGTGGCGCATCGCAAAGCTTATGATCCGATCGCCACCCACCACGCTTGGATCGACACGCCTGGGCCTTGTCAATCGCGTTTGGCGTTGTTTCCCTACGAACATGTCAGAAGGCCGATTTATCCTCTGGATCTCGATTGCCTTGATCCTTGATCGCTTGCCAAACGGTAACCGTGCCGAATCCTTTCAATTCGAGGTTCCCGCGATCGAGGAAGCGATATTCGTTACAGAGTGAGCTTTTCATCTGTTCACTGACGTACGTTTGGCCTGGGCAAGCGGCGGTTTGCAGTCGTGCCGCCAAGTTAACCACTGGTCCCCAAATGTCATAGAAGTATTTCGATTTCCCAACCACTCCAGCGGTCAACGTCCCTGATGCGATCCCGATCCGCAGGCTGAGCGATAGTTGATACTTCGTGGCAATTTCTTCAGCGACGGCGTGCATCGAGTTCGACAATTCGAGAATGCTGGACGCCGGAGTTGGGTGATTGGTCGGGACACCGCATGCGGCCAGATAGGCGTCACCGATCGTCTTGATTTTCTCAACACCTAAACTCGCGGCCCGCTCATCGAACCCACGAAACAATTCATCCAACAGTTCAACGATCCGCTCCGGGCCGATTTGGTTCGAAAGTTCGGTAAAGCTGACTATGTCGGCAAAAAGAACAGGGACATTCTCAAACTTCTCTGCGATCGTTTCCCCCGGTTGGTCTTTCAACCGATCGACGATGCTGGCCGGCATGATCGATCGCAAAAGCGCATCGGTTTGTGCTTGCGCCTTTGCGGCTAAAAAGAACGCATAATAAATCACCACAAAGATAATTGCCATGATCGAGGCAATCGCTGTCGCGAAAATCTGTTGCATGAAAAACGGCGCGTCATGGATCCCTTCGGCCGCCTGTGGAAACCTTGCCCAGCAGTAGACAACCATCATGCAGGAGATCGCTGTGATCGCCATCACCATCTTATAGCGGCGCAATCCTAATACGGCAAAAGCAACCGCCGATGCGCCGATCAGGTTCAGGATCACTCCCGACTCGCGCCCCAGCAGTGACGTGAAATAGTACAACGAAACCAGAAACACGATGGTCAGCCAGATTGCTGCCGCGGTCCGCGAAATGCGATGAAAGCAGGGTGTCGCTGCGGTGCATATCGCCGATACCACGTTGCCGATCACCAGCGGCCGCAGCGAAGCAAAATCGTGGACCGCGAATGAAATCGCAAACGACAGCGACGAAATCGACGCGAGGTAACCGGTCAAGTTTGCGACGATCAAACCCGCCAAGTCATCGCCGCGATAGCCGGTAGTCCCCGCTTGTGCGACATACTCGACACGGGCTTTCAGGCGTTGCCAATCGCCGGATAGTTCGGAATCACTGGCGGATGTCATAACAGATCATTTCATCCTGGTCGCGCAAGTAGAGTCGTCCGCCAAATACGACCGGATGCGCCCAGCTTTCTCCGTTTTTGATCGCGATATCAAATTTTCCTTTCAGTTGGAAACTCTTGGGGGTGGCTTCGATCAATGCCATTGTCCCGTTCTGATAACGGAAATATAAATGACCATCGGCAAAAGCCACCGCTGCCGAACCACTGCCAGGGCCACGACCGGGACGCCAAATATCACGCCCGGTCTTTAGATCAAAGCAGACTGGAAAACCGTTGTTGTGTCCGTGTCCCATATAGACATAATCGCCGATCAATATCATGCCGCCGTGATGGTTCTGCAGTTCGCGGCTGGTCTTATACCAAACTTCTTGCATCGCAACCTGGCCGCGACCCCCCGTCAAACGCAGCAGTGCCGAACCGCCGTCAGGATAGCCGCTGGAACAAAAGACCAAATCGCCCGAAACGATGGGTGTTGGCACATTCGCGGTCGTGTTCGCGACGCGATTATAACCCCACAAAAAACGTCCCGTTTCCGCTTCGACACCGATCACTCCGCGACCGACCAATTGAACATACTGTTTGACTCCACCGCCGTTACCGATCACGATCGACGAATACGCCGCACCGTCTTTTCCGGCGGGGCCTGGATTAGGTGGCAATGCAGACTTCCAAATCACATTGCCAGTTCGCTTGTCCAGCGCCGCCATCGCAGCATCGGGTGCACCTGGCGTGACGATCAAGCGGTCACCATCGACCAAAGGCGATTCGCTGTATCCCCACACCGACATCATCTGTCCGCCAAAGTCGCGAGGAAAACTTTTTCGCCAAACCTCTTTGCCGGTCGCGAACTCGGCGCACAACAAATCGCCGCCGTGTGATAATCCATAGACATAATCACCATCAATGGTTGGTGTGCAATTCGGGGCATCTCCGCCACCAACGGCAACTTCCCAAATCTTGTCGCCACCATCCAAGTTGACTGCGACCATTCGCGTTTCGTTACCAAACTTGCCCATCGTTACGATTCGCCCGCCGGCGATTGCGACGCTGGAATATCCACCGCCCAATCCGCGCGATTGCCAAGCGACCGGAGGACCGTCTGCTGGCCAAGCCTTTAGCAGCCCGATTTCTTGACTGATGCCATCGCGATTCTCGCCGCGCCACTGAGCCCAAGCGGGTTCGGAATCGACAGGGGAAACGGCGATGTCCGGCAAATCGGTGGCAGTTCGCGATTTCGGCTTTACCGCCGGACGCAGCATTCGCCGCACATACGCTTGGTCTTCGCGACTCAACCGGTCGAGCGACAATTGGATCGTCTTTCCGTCTTCGCGAAGCAGCGTGACCGCCTTTCCATCGGACGATACATATGCCGCTTGAGTGCGATGTTTGCCGGTAGCATCTGTCCACTCCCGCACCGCTTCGTCGGCGTAAAGCTGAGATACCAGTACGCCGAAAATTAACGTCGCAGTCGTCGCGAAACAGGTAAAACAATGCCGATTCATGATTTTAAATCCTCGCCGAGACCGAAAGCCCTACACCACCCTACCGCTACTATAAACGCTCGCTGTGGGGGCTGGAACTTACCATCGGTTGAAATCTGCGACTTGGGACACCGTCGGCGGCTCAGCGGTCGAGTAAACTAACGGCCCTGCCACCACTCCCACATACCGATCCCACCGACCATCTCCGCCAAAGGGTACCCTTACCATGATGTTTGATAATAAGAAAGTGATCGCGTCTTGCGAGACGGTCTCGGCAGTGCGTTCCACACCATCAAACAAACCTCGGCGTTTACTCTTAATCACAATCCTAGCCGTGTTGGCGTGTCAG
>DIUH01000454.1:2948-3265 GCA_002428205.1 Planctomycetaceae bacterium UBA6163 | reverse complement strand
CCACATCGCCAGGAACTGGCAAAGATTCTGGGTGTAGTCGACCCACGAGTGAAGCCGCAAATGGAAGCGGACGCGATCGACCACGAATTCAGTGCGGCCGCGGGAATCGGATCGAGCGAGCGATTCGAGGCGTTTGCAATCCGTTGGCCAGTGTTGCATGAACCGTCGCCACCGTTTCAAGGTTTGACATCGCTGTATGGTGAAGGCTTGATGCTAGTGCCCCGCGATTCGTCGGCAACCACCGGCACGATCATCGTAGTTCCCGATGCCGATCAATCACCCGAACAGATCAGCGGCTTGGTCGATGGCATGGACCC
>DIUH01000454.1:0-2896 GCA_002428205.1 Planctomycetaceae bacterium UBA6163 | reverse complement strand
GCCGGTTATGAGGTGCAAATGATTTTATCACTGGTCGATCGCATCGAACTGGAGTCGCCCAAACATTCGATTGGTATTTATGGGTATGGCGAAGGTGGAATGATATCGCTGTTTGCCGCAGCGATCGATACAAGGATTGGGTCAGTGGCGGTCAGCGGTTTTTTCGGACCACGCGAAGCGAGCTGGAACGAACCGATCGACAGAAACTTCTTTCGTTTGCTTTCACACGCTGGGGCCACAGAACTTGCCATGATGATCGCGGGACGAAACCTGGTGATTGAAACTTCACGCGGGCCGGAGATCGTATTGTCGGGTGACGGTGGTGCGCCAGCGGAATTAAAATCTCCCAGCCCCGATGCGGCAGAAAAGTTGTTCGACGTCGCTAGGAATCGACTGCCCCAGCCGATTCAGGCAAAGTTTTTGCTTGTCAAACCGAGCGACGAACTTGCGGGAAACGATCAATCACTCAATCACTTCCTAGCCGGCCTCGATCACAAGAAAACTGACTCTGGAAACAAAGTCGTTGCCTCAGACCAATTGTCGCCGATCGAATCGTCGCAAGATTCGCTTTTGCGATCTATCGAGGCAAGACGCCAACGGATGATCCAGCAGATCGATCGACACAATCAGGCGGTTTTGCAAGAGAGTCCGTTTGTAAGAAACGCGTTCATGAGCAAACTCGATACGCGGTCTGTCGAAGCTTTCGAGAAGTCGGTTGAATCATATCGTGATATCTATCGAGATGAAGTGATTGGTCATTTTGACGATACGCTTTTACCGCCCAACGCCCGATCAAGAAAAAAATGGGAAACGGAGAAATGGGTCGGTTATGAAATCTTCCTGGATGTGTACGACGATGTTTTTGCGTATGGCGTCTTGCTATTACCCAAAGATTTGCAACCGGGCGAGCAGCGGCCGGTTGTCGTTTGCCAGCACGGTTTGGAAGGACGTCCGACTGATACGTTTTTGGGCGATCACCGTGCGTATCACGATTTCGCGGCCAAGTTATGCGAAAACGGATTGATCGTCTTTGCGCCACAGAACCCCTATCTGTTCAAAGACCGTTTTCGAACGCTGCAACGAAAGGCGCAGCCGATCGGCAAGACGCTCTTTTCGATCATCGTGCCACAACATCAACAGATTTTGAATTGGTTAAAGACACAGCCGTATTGCGACCCCCAGCGGATCGCATTTTATGGGCTCAGCTACGGTGGCAAGACGGCGATGCGTGTACCGGCGCTCGTTACCGATTATTGTTTGTCGATCTGTTCGGCGGATTTCAACGAGTGGGTTTTGAAGAATGCTACGACTCGCGAAAAGTATAGTTACATTTGGACTGGCGAGTATGAGATATTCGAGTGGGATCTCGGTTCGACATTCAACTATGCCGAAATGGCGGCATTGATTTGCCCACGTCCGTTCATGGTCGAACGGGGGCATTTCGATGGAGTTGGCGAAGACCACTGGGTCGCTTACGAGTTTGCCAAAGTTCGTCATCTTTATGCGGCGAAGTTGGGGATCGGCGATCGTACGGAGATCGAGTGGTTTGTCGGTCCACACACGATCAATGGCGATGGCTCGTTTCAATTTCTCAGCCGCCACCTCGGGTGGCCGATCAAGACGATTGCTGAAATGTCAAAGCCGAAAGCGGATGAGTAATTTCTTCATAATCGATGTCGTAGGAGATTTCGGCATTAGCCGCTTGCCGTGAAATGCTTCAGGTTTTGACTCGTAACCAGCGGTTGCGTTAAGTCCAATGCGGTCCGGTGCTTTTTTTTGGACCGCCGGGCCCTTACGATGAGGGAACTACTTTTCATTCTTCTCGTTGCCAGGAAGCAATTCGTGGTTACTCGTGTACCGGCCTTATCGCCCACGTCGTGGATCGACGCTCCGAAGGAGCACAAACTCGGTCTTTCCGACGGCAAAATCGTTTGCCTTAATGCAAAAGGAAAACAACTGGCGGCGGTTCCACCGTGGCTGAAAGACGAGCCAATTTTTGAGCAGTTGCAGGCATTGACAACTTGGTTGGATGAACACGCGACCGAGTGCCTTCACACGGTTGAACGTTGGATGCTACGTTCGCTGGTTCTTCCCCGCGACGCCATCGTCACAACCTGGCCCGACGTAGCGTGGCGATCGGCTTTAGAGAATATGGTGATCGCTGCGGCGGACAAGAGCGGCAAAATCGATTTCGATCGAGTCGGATTGTTGCGCGATGTCGATCCTAAACGTGGCCTGGGGATCGTTGATCTCGATGGCGAATCGAAGTGGCTCAAAAGTGCTTCCATCGCGGTGCCGCATCCGATCTTGATCAAAGAACTGGATGACTTGCGAGAACTGGTCGGTGACCTCGGTGCAAACCAACCGATCGAACAATTGTATCGTCCGGTTTATCAACCGACCAAAGAACAATCAGCGTTGACATCGATCCGTGATTACGCCGGCGGGATGTTTGAACAATTGAACTTCGCGTTGGGCGTATGCCGTCGCCTTGGCTATCCGGTTCGCGGCGGCTATGCGACCTGTAAAGTTTGGGAAGGGAGCGATCCGCTGGAAGCGCGTTTTTATGTCGGTGCCGAATACCCCGAAGCGGAGACCGAGACCGGCGAGCTGATCTTTGTTAATAGAAAACAGCAAGCGGTTGCGATGCGCGACGTTGGGCCAGTGACGTTCAGCGAAGGGGTTCGCATGGCGAGCGCGATTTATGCCAAACGCAAGGTGGAAAAGCAGGAGTCGGCTGAATCATGAGCAAAGATTTTATCCAATCACAACTCGATGCCGGTGGTTTGGTCGCCGTCGATGCCAAGTGTGACCCGAAAACGACTGAGCGGATTGTCGCCCGAACTTATTCCGCCCCGGTGCTGGGTGATCGCGTTGTGATCACGCTCAGTGCCGA
>DIUH01000384.1:28620-32123 GCA_002428205.1 Planctomycetaceae bacterium UBA6163 | reverse complement strand
CTCTTGCAAGAAGTTCGCCTAGCCAACGATCACTTTACACTTTGGCTCGCGCCGGGCCATGGCGGAAGACTCTATCAATGGGACCTCACCCATATCGCACATAACTTATTGGCATCGATGCAACGTCGGCCCGAAGCCTATCACAGCAAGGTGCTCGCGGGCCCATCCGCATCAGGCGACTCGGTCGCAAGTATTCATGATCGCGTCGTCTTTAAACAAGCCGGACTCGATCAACGCCTTTCGTATGATCGATTCCCACGCAAGACATTGATGGATCATTTTTATGATGATCAAGTCGACTTCAATGCAATCGCTGGCGGCACCGCGATGGAACGTGGCGACTTCGTTGACCTGCCGTTCGAAGCCAAAATTCGCCGGGCCAGCGATCGCGTCCAACTTCAAATGCGACGCGATGGCAACGCTTGGGGGTTGCCGATCACGATCACCAAGGCGATCACGCTTGTTGCCGGCAGTGACGAAGTCTCAGTAACCTATCTATTAGAAAACCTGCCCAAGGATCGATCATTGCACTTTGCCGTCGAATTGAACTTCGCCGGCATGCCGTCCGGTGCTGAGGATCGCTACTTCAGTTCGCCCGATGGGCAAGTCCTTGGTCAACTTGGCAAACGCCTTAACATTGCCGATGCCGATGGCCTCGGTCTTACCGACCAGTGGCTAGGCTTGGATATCAGCCTCGACTTCAACCAACCCGGCGGCATCTGGGCCTTCCCAGTAGAAACGGTCAGCCAAAGCGAAGGTGGGTTCGAATTGGTCCACCAAAGCGTTTGCGTAATGCCCCATTGGAACGTTCGCGCCGATCATGCCGGGCGCTGGGCGGTGCAGATCACGATGCGCGCCGCAACGGCCCAGCACAAACACGTTGACACTCCCGCTGAACATCAACTGCAAACGGTCTAGACACTGTCGCACGGACGCGTCATCGATCAATCCGCTCACTCACCCATCGCTGTTCATCATGCCCTCGGTAATCTTCGGCGTTTGGCCGCTGGCCGGTATCACCTCCGGAACGGTCGAGCCCGAAACGGCTCGCCAAACCATTCGCCAGGCGATCGAATCTGGGATCGATACCTTTGATACCGCGTTCAGTTATGGGTTTGATGGCGAAGCCGAGCGATTTTTGGGCGAGATTCTCGCCGAGTATCGCAACCAGCCCGATTCGCCCTCATTGAAAGTGATCGGCAAGGTTGGCCAACGATGGTCACCCGACCGCAAACGGTATACCGACGCATCTCCTAACCAATTGACCAGCGACGCCGAAGAATCGCTTCGCCGGTTGGGTCTAGAAAAATTCGATTGCTTGCTGCTTCACGCCATCGATCCCAAGGTCGATCTGAAAAGATCGGCCGACGCGATCGATGCACTGCGCCGACGAGGCCTAGCCGACCGAATCGGAATTTCAAATGCCAACCGTGAAGAATTGCAACAATTCTCGTCTTATGTGAATTGCTCCGCGATCCAGTGCCCGCTGAACCTGCTGCAAAGGCACTCCCTCGATTCGATCATCCCAGCGGCCGCCGGGCTCGGTGCGTCAGTTTACGTTTATTGGACATTGATGAAAGGCTTGCTGGCCGGACAAATCTCCCGCGACCACCAATTCGATGTCGGTGACAGCCGGCCAGGATATGAGATTTTCCAGGGCGAGAAACGGCGTCGAGCTCACGATGTGATCGATCGCCTGTGGAGAATCGCACAGCAGCACGATACCACTGTCGCGAAACTGTCTATCGGATGGGCGGTCTCACAACCCGGCGTCACAGCGGCCTTGGTAGGTGCCAAAACACCAGCACAAATTCGCGAAACCGCATCTGCAGGGCCATTGTCGCAAGACCTGCTGAATCATTTAGCCGGAATGAATCTTTAATACTAATTCCACAGGCTGGTGGTTTGCAGGCCGTCCTGGCCAAGGTCGGGAAATGAATGTCCGCTACCTTTTGCGCGGAACTCGCCCTTGGGTGCTTCGCACAAAAGGTACCGGAAATTTATTTCCCAAAGGCTAGCAAAGATCAATTGACTGCTTGCTGAACGATCTGCGTACACGTTCTGGCTGTCCAGCGACCGCATTAACTATTTGAACGCGACGAAAATCTTATCCTGCGGCTTTGTAAACGTATAAGCGACTTGGGTTATTAGAAACGCCTGAAGCCATCCGGCAGATGTGTCGGTATTGAGCTACGGATCGGTTGGCCCAGCCTTTGCGTCAGGCGTTCTTGGGACATCGCCATCTCTCATCGGCGAACCGATTTCTAGTCCACCCCCCAAGGAGTCCTTTCAATGACTGTTCACCCCAAAAGTAAATCTGCCAAGCGGTTGGCCCTCTCTGTAGCCCTCGTCGGATCTTTGATCACCTACCAAGACCACGCCGCCTTCGCACAGCAAAGCCCTCAAGGCAGCGCCACTCAACAGCAGCAACAAGAGCAGACTCAGCCTCAGCGTCGAACCGAGCCCTCACCAACCGGCCAACGATCGCAAACGCGACAGCAAGCTTCTGATCCACGGCAACAAGGCCGCGAACAGCCGCAGGCGCAACGCGGTCGTGATGCAGTTGATCCTCACGCCGAAGACGAATCGCCAGCACTCGGCGTCGTCGTCGGCGCATGCCCCGGTGATGCCGTTTGTGTGCTCGACACGATCTGGGGCAGCCCCGCTGATACCGCCGGATTGCGCCAAGGTGATTACATCCTGTCAGTAAACAACAAACGCGTCACATCGCCTCTCGAATTGAACAAGATGATGGAACAGCTTGGGGAAGACCAGGAATTGACGCTGATCGTTTGGCGAAACGGCCAACAATCGGAGAAAAAATTACGTGCCGCTACGATCGGTGAAAACGAACCGCCCAGTCATAAAGCTTGGTTGGGTGTCATGTTGCGGCCCGCAGCCGAAAAAGGTGTCGAAGTGCACCAAGTCGTTCGCAACAGTCCCGCATCCGAAGCTGGCCTGCGGACCGGTGATCGAATTGTCAAAGTCGACGATAAAGACGTCATGGACGCGAAAAGTTTTGTGCAGTGCGTCGAAGACAAAGGTCCCGATGATGAAATGCAACTTACCGTCATGCGCGGCGATAACGAACAACAGGTAAGCGTCACGCTTGGAAGTCTCGACGAAGCACCCATGCAATTCTTGCGTCAAGCCCGCCAACCGATGGACGCGCAAAGGTCTGAGTCTTATGGTTCCAACCAAACCGACGAGGTGCTGGAAGAAACCCTTGACGAATTGCGAGAGCAAATCCGCGAACTTCGCCAACAGATTCAAGAGATGACTGGTGGTCAACAAAAAGCGGACAAAGATAAAGACCTCTCGTTTCTACCGCTTACCAGCGACGACGAAGAGACCCTTATAGTCCAACGCGGCTCGGACCGTCGAAATTGGAACCGCTATCGCCGCTCGGACAGCAATTACTATGATTGGAACAATCGCTATCGGTCAAACTATCGGTCGCCGTTGTACCGCAGCCCACGTTATGGCAACTACTACTATCAATA
>DIUH01000384.1:0-28588 GCA_002428205.1 Planctomycetaceae bacterium UBA6163 | reverse complement strand
GCCGCGGCATTGCCGCGGCTTTTTTTTGGCTCTCAAATAGCTTCTTTTAGGCAAATCCTTCTAAACTCCAGCCTTTGCGATACTCGCGACGAATGAACTGGTCTGCTTCAGGAGCGTTCGTCGCTCGCATTGACTCCGCATCCCAGTGCAGTTTCTTACCAACACGATAAGCGACGTTGCCCAAATGGTTCGCTTCGGTCAACCAACCGGCATATTCGAAATTACAAGTCGTCGGCGCACCCGTCTTGCAAGCATGAATCCATTCTTGATGATGCCCCAATGACTTCTCAATCGTCGGTTCGGGGCGTTGGAAATCGACAAACTTATCCTCCGGTAATAGTTGATGTTTGCCGTAGTCAGATATCAACATTCCGTCATCACCCATAAACAACACTCCGCTATCCCAGTTCGGAATACCATCCTGTCCCAGCATTGGCGGCCTATATGTCCCTTGGTGCCACACAACCTTCACTGGCGGCAGATCACCCCGCTTACCATATTCGTAAGTTGCACGCATCGATGCTGGTGCAATCTCGGCATGTACTGGAGGCCCTTCCGCTTCGATCGTTAGCGGCTTATCGAGTTCCAGTGCCCAAAACGGCAGGTCGATCCAGTGACTGCCCAAATCCGACATCGTGCCATTGCCAAAGTCCCACCACCGATACCACTTTGGCCCTGGGAAATAAACACTGTGGTAAGGTCGATAAGGCGCTGGCCCAAGCCAAAGATCCCAATCTAAACCCGCTGGCACAGGATCCTCCGTGGCAGGACGCTCGGCGGTGAAAACGATGTCTCTCGCTGCCTGGGCGTCGGCCGCCGTTGCCTGCCAACCCCAAGCACGACCGACCCATACGTGAACTTCGCGCACCGGACCGATCGCACCCGCCTGAATCAATTCGACCACGCGCCGGTAATTCTCACCGGCATGAATTTGAGTTCCCATTTGCGTAGCAACATTCGCTTTGGCCGCAGCCTCGCGAACGAGTCTTGCTTCCCAGACGTTGTGGGTCAGCGGTTTCTCGCAATAAACATGCTTACCCAGCTTCAGCGCCGGCAGCGTCGCAAATGCATGAGTGTGCTCGCACGTGCTGACCACAACAGCATCAAACTCGTTTTCGTGATCGTACACCCTGCGAAAATCGGTGAATCGCCGTGCGTTGGGAAAACGGCCACCGGCGGAACTTAAACTCGGTTCATAAACGTCACACAGCGAAACAATGTTTTCAGAGCTCACCGATTGCAGGTTCGCCCCGCCACGACCACCGCAACCGATGACGGCGATGTTCAACTTCTCATTTAGATTCCTTGCCCGCACGATCGACGGGCACGAGAAAGCACCTGCCACATGAGCGGCAAGTACCCCCGCCGTAGTTGACTTGATCCATTCGCGTCGCGTCGACTTAGAAAGACCTACTGTGGTCGCCGTAACTTCAGACGCTGTGTTGGCATCTTCGCGCCGATTGTATCGCATCTCGATGGTTCCGAATCAAAGGTGGGGTAAAAGGCCGGACGGTGAACGAATCGGTGCTGGTTTTGAGCGCTCGCACCGAAAAACGGTGCCTGACCAGCTTGCCAATCGACCACGCGACTCGGATTGTATCCGAACGACCGGCGCGACGCGAATCTTTCACCAACCACGCCAACAGTGAACGGGAAATACGCCCCCTGTATTTTCTCGCAAACGCCCTCACAGCCAATTCGTGGAACCAGAAAGCAACCCCCTCATCTTCCATTTCCACGTGAACGGGCATCCCCCCAGAATACCGAGCGTCTGGGGGGATGAAATGAAGATTGAGAAATCGAGCGAGTGCGTTGTCAATTTAATGACTTAGGTTCGAGGATCTTCAGAGGCGTAGTGGGATTCGCCAAAATTCCTCGCCCTGGCATAGGTGGAAATGGAATTCTGGCGAATCCCACTACCGTAAACCTTGTCTTTGACAAAGCACGGGGCCTCAAAAACCTCAGTCGCGTTTGACATCGACATCGACGCCGCTGCGATTGACTCGGACGTCCACACCGCGACGAAGGCCCTCAGAATCTCGCCGCTCAATTCGGTACCGCCGATCGAGCTCAGCCGTAAACGTATTATCAGCGAAATTCGGCCAATTGTCTTGATCAAAACCCTGGGCACCTTCCATTTGCTGTTTGGTTACGTCCAAAACAAAAACATACTCGTCCCCATCGTCAGGATCGACTTGGTAACGAAACGCCTCGTAGGGAACAGCAAATAACTTGTCGCCGAAACCGAGGAAACCGCCATAGGTGACGGCAAGGTATCGCAACCGGCCCGTTTCTCCGTCTAAGACAACGTCGTGAACCTCACCAACGTCCTGGCCACGGGAGTTAACGATATCCATACCAATTAACTGCGAGACACGAATGGTTGTCGCAGACGTCTTCTGGTCCGCTGCTCCGGGATTCAGACGCTGATTCACGGGGTCGCGATTCTCTGCCGCGGGCGGCGTGGGAGCGACGATGTTTTGTGCCGACGCCAGCACAGACACAGCGGAAATTGTTGCGCACAATCCGCAAGTAATTAAGTGACGCATTATTCTTGGTTCCAACTTTAAATAGGACAACGGATTATAATTCTCAACGACCTACTAAAATCTAGCAGTTGCAAGACTTTTCAAAATCTTTCACTTGACGTTCGGCTTCTTCCTTCGCGATACCGTACCGCTCTTGTACTTTGCCAACCAACTGTTCACGCTTTCCATTGACGATTTGCAAATCATCATCGGTCAGTTCACCCCACTTCTCCTGCACACTCCCCTTCGCCTGCTGCCATTTGCCTTGTATTTGGTCCCAATTCATTTCTACTCTCCAGAGTTGTCTTGAGCGACTTGCCGAGATCGTGAAGTACGACTCAGCCGCGATCTAGTGCGAAGTCATATTGCAAGATGTGTACCGTATTGGATCCGATTCGACCGGCTAACCAATTTGTTCGATGCGCGTTCAGCGTGAATCGAGCGGCAAGAAATGTTTCACTCAGGAAGTCTGGGTTATGGCGTCACATCGATGTCGTTCTCTCGCGTAGCGGCGAGGCGAACTCGATAGTGCCCCGGGATGGCAAGGGAGAACCTCGGGCGATCGGTTCTGTCACGAATCGCAGATCGACAGAGTCATCTTCTCCCGCAACGCCAGCGGGCTGTTGAATTTATTAACCCGCCAGTATCGCTGAGATACCCCCAAACTTATTTTCGCACGATGCCTGCCGTTAAAGCCCGCATTGGCTTTCGAATAGGCTGTTAAGCAGCGAGGCAGGAATGTTCTAGTAAAACGTCTTAAGCCGCTCGGGCGTTAGCCCGGTTATTTGCGGGAACCGTGACTAACGCCATGAGGATAATTTGCCGAAAGACTCCTGCCTGGTCATACAGAGCGGCAAACCAGAGTTAAAGGCGCGGCCTTGATATATCAACGTCATTAAATAAAAAAGCGGCGTCCACAAAGGGATCACCGCCTTGCCGTTGAATTACGGGTGACACAAGATATCGACGCGTCAAGCTCTGACTCAGTCCAAGCTTTCCAGACGATCGGCCTTGGCTTCACCTTGCTCTTCGATCAAATCGGCTTTCACTTCGCCTTCGTCTTCGATCTTTTCAGCCCGAATGTCGCCGATCTCTTCAACAGCATCGGCTTTGTACTCCGACTGTGTATCACGAAGATTATCGGCCGTCACGTCAGCGCGACGCTCTTGAATATTAGCCTCTTGCTGAGCGTTCTGACGCACCGCCTCGGCTTCCATCTGGGTTTGGTCGCGGACGGCGTCTGCTTGTTCATCATAAACACTGTCTTCGCAACCAACAACAATCAACACCATCGCCGCAAACGCGGTCAAAATTAAACTCTTCACTTTCAATACTCCCAATAAGTGTTTGATGCCGCGCGAAAGTATCGCGACAATCGTTTTCGAAATTGCTAACGCTATCGAACATCATGTCGATGCAAAGCATCGATATGTAATTTGATCACCACATGAATTGATCGATCCATGCTTGACGAACCTGGGCTGGATATGGCTACCAGGGTTTTGCTTTCCAACCGACGATGAATCCGAACGCAAACAACACGCCGGCAACAACACGTGGCCGGTTGCGGCAATAATGCTCAACCGCCGTTGATATTTCATTAACCAGTTCGGTCAAATCTTCTGCGTTGTGCTGAGGCTCGTCGTGACGAGACACTGACGCCTGACTTCGATCAGACGGTTGCCGCTCGGGCCGCGTGGTGGTCGCACTATTCATATTAGGATCCTTGTGGGTTGAGCGAGATATCTATGGGCATTAAGTACTGTTCATTCGTGTGTATTCTGTCGTTCAATCGAATCACGGATCCAGGCGAGGTTGGCGATCGCCTCGCGTCGGCTATTCGCGAAGGTGGAAGTGGCACGACTGCTCGATTTCCAAGCAAACGCTATCAATCCCGCTGCTATAATGGCTAATGTCGCACCGAAAGCCAGCGATGCGATGGAACGCTGCCAACCCTGTTCGACTAGCCACTCGACGACACCGAATCCGATCATGGGTAATGCCGTTACCAAGATGACGACGGCAAACACCAAAGCAATCCCCGCTGCCTTGATATATCGCTGGGCCTCTTTTGAATCTTCGACAATCAGTTGCGATTGAAGATTGATCAAATCCATTACGGTGACAACAAACATTCGCAATCTGTCGGTCACACCTTGAATCGGGCTCGCTTGTGGCCTTACACGCGTCGCTTGATAATCCATGCCGCTAATCCCCCTAGTGCAACCGCAACCATAAGACTCACTCCGGGTCTTGCCCGAATCAGACAAATCAATTTTTCATTGATCGTTTCGCCGTTGTCCGTTGTAATGGCCGTTTCTTCTGCCAACTGAACTCGGGTTCGGCCTGTTACTGCCGGCGACTTGTTCAAACCCGCTGGCTGCGTGGCCTTCGTTGTCGGACTGGCGTTCATCAGTAAAAATCCTTGTTGACAATACATTGAATTGATTTAGCAGCATGCGATGAATTGCCTGCGTTGCCAGTGCCACTGCCCACGGCTTTACGGGTGCAACCAATGAACCCAAAAAACCTCGCTCCGGTTCTTCTGATTTCGCCGACACCCCTGATTCGAAATCGGGTTGTCGCCGATTGGGATAGTCATGACCATGGCTGTGCGACTGGGTGTCGCTTTCCGGTTTTCGCTTGGGCACGACGGTAAAGCCGACAAGCGCTGCGGCGGCAACCGACTGCAAAGGGAAAGCACGCACGTACTCGCGCCAATCCTTTGCCCGATTCCAGGCCGCAGGCAGTCGATCGGCAGATGCCGCACCGGACAGCCTAAGCGCCGCCATTTCTCTAACGATCTGCTCTTGTCGATTCATCACTACACTCGTCGACCAAAAATCGATGCGCCGGCAAACAGACCCGCGACCAAACCGACACCAAAGACGACCAGCATCGACTCCACAGGACTGGTCTTCACCACTCGGCGAGCGGCTTCGTATCCTTCGTGTGATCGCTCTTGCATTCGCTCGTAGCCGTCTCGAACAGCGTCGCTGGCCGTGCCAGCATACTGCTGTACCGCACCGGAAATTCTATCAAATGAGCGCGAAGCATTACCGGCAATTCCGTCTAAGAACTGCTCAACCTCCTCCTTTGCAACTCCCGTCTTTCGCTGAATCAGGCCGGCCAATTGATTGACATTCCCCTTCACCGCGTTGAGTTCGTCCCCAGTGATGTTCGAATACCGTTTTTGGACTTCACCCACGAGTTGGTTCCAAGAACCCTGCATCTCTTCCTTGGTAATCATCTTCAAATTCTCCGTTGCTGTACGGCTGATGTTGTGCTGTTCGAAATCGAAGTGGCTCGTCCGCAGAGCCCTTCGTCCAGTCGTACTGGACTGGATTGAGGTGATCTTGCATTGCGTGTGCCAGTTATCGGTGTTTGATGAGATTATTTTTGTTATCGAAGTGAAACTTGCGATCGCAGATATTCCTACTGCAGACCTCCTAAGCGTGTTATCGATTAGCCCCCGACGCAGTGCGGGGCTACGCTAGGCGACCGCAATCCCGCGGGCACTGGCTGGATAATACAATTTGGCAACTGGCGTTAAGGCTCGGTCAAAACGCAGCCGCATCGCGTTGGAATTCGGTAAAAGAACGATGTCCACATTGGTCGATGGGCTGCCAAAGAGACGGCCAACGTGAACGAGCACACGCCAGGGGCAGGGAATCACGAGGCGATGCGTTACCCTCTTGGCACACTCTTTGCACCTCTTGTCGTTAAGCATGTCGCTGAGCCAACACTTTTTGGTTAGGCATGACACGTGGCTACGGCAAATCGTTTGCCTTATTAGCTGGTATCCGTTGTCGGCTCGACTTCCGCCCCCTCTGATCTTACCAGCTTTGCGCCGAGCGGATCGGGAGCTTCGCAGCGGTTTGATCACTCCTTCAAAATACCAGGCGCTAATCGCGAAAGCGAATGAAGCGGTCGAGAAATTGGTGCAGATCGCCAGTTTTGCAAACGCCAAAAGGGTTGATCCGTTCGCTTGAACGATACAGGAAGTGACCGGCGAAAGCGATTCGGCCGGCACTACGACCAGCACGAGCGGCACGAGCGGGTTACGAATTGCGACTTACGATTTTGGGGATGAACGCGGCGGTGCGGCCCTGCGATTATTGCTAGCCAATCATCCGTTGATCGATGCAAATCGGATTGAACGGTGGACCCGAGTTGTGGCCAAAAGATTCATGGCTCACCCGCCTGATACATTCTTGCTTTCAATCACCCGCGGCGAACAACGCGACGAGGCTTTGGTATTTGACAGAATGTTCCGCAAAAGCGGCTTTACAGGCCGGGTTGTGCTGGGATGGTGGAAGTCAAAACCGGTGCGTCAATCGGCACGTCTACAACTTAAAGATGTTGGGTTTGATTAAATCACCCACCGGATGAATGCTATAGACCGGATGCTGCGTTTCGCAGTAAATAGCAGTGCTGCGGACCATTCACCAATAGGCCCAGAAGCACTCATTTGCGTTTCCGCTGTGCAATCGACCACTAGGGTGAAACGGCAGTTTCGGGACAAAGAAAAAAGAGGGGCCATGGTGAAGCCCTCCCTGCCTCACCATGGCCCATCAATCGCTGGAACGAAGGTACCTTTCGTTCCACCCTCCCAATCCATGGTGTAAGATCTATCGACGGTTCCGCATCTAAATCTGGAGTCGATTTGGCCGAAGCGTCGGATATTTTTTTCGAGGCATCGGTCGACAGTTATCGGCACGGAAGCGGATCGACTAACTCACAAGTTCGACAACCGGCTTTCTTAGTCGGTGCCAGCATCGCTCGATTGTGCGCACAAGCCGCTGCCGCTTCGGCGGGATAATTTGCCCAAAGATCGTAGTAGCATGGATTCGCCTTGAAGTGGCCGTGAAAGCTGTTCGATGGCGGCAGCAAGGGGGCACGATAAGGGAGTGGCGTTAGGCAAGATCCGCAGCCATTTGCTTGCTGGTGGCTGCTACCGCAGTCCGATGGCGTGTAGGCAGCGTTGCCCGTCAGCATGTGGCTTGAGGCCCCGAAATACTGCGACGATGCCGAATGCTGGTGAACATAAGCCTGGTCACGTTGCTGTTGCTCAATCGCCTCGTTGAAATTGATCGGGCCGGGCAGTGGCGTCAGCGGCGAAGGCGATGATTCGACGATGCTGCGAGGTTCGCGGGAAGGACTGAGCGATTGCAGGTCTTGCGCGGTAATTTCTGGCTGAACACCGTTTAAATCACTAGCAGACGCTGGCCGATCTACCTCCGCTGGCTCAGGTAGTTCAAGTCGTTCAGGAGTGTCCAGCGACGCTGGTGGTTCCAGCAGGTCAAGCGAGTCGGGTGAAGCCAGCGGTGTTGCCAACACTGACCGCGGAACATCCCCCGAAACCGGTGCGTCGAGAGCATCCAGCGAATCCAGATCGTCCAGGCTATCGGTTTCACCAGTTGGCCGTGCGTTATCCGTTGCCCGTGCGATACGAATCGGCCGAGCAGGCTGGCGGTATTCAGAAGATGCAGGATACCTTGTCCCGAAATACTGCGCCGTGGCGATTGAGTTGCCTAGCAAAGCGACTGCCAACGCTGGAATCAAACTCTTAAACATCTCTGCACCTTCGATGCGTTTGTTGGGTTATTGCGAACGATGCCGCCCGTCGCGACACAAACAGCGATCCGGTCGCAATGATCACAAATGGGCCCTACGGCTTTCCCACGAGACCATCGGTAAAGGACTTAAGGGTCCGTAGGCGGCATTGCATAAAAATTTCGCTGTACGCCATGTCCGCCTAGCGTTGATTCGAACAACAAAGAACAGCGTCAACAGAAAACTGCTTGGCCAGGGAACAAAAACAGCGAAGCCGCCTGACCGCGACTTCATACGCGACAAGACCAGCAGAACCGAACCAAGCGGTACCGCAGTATGAGTCGGCCCGATCGGTGAAATCGACGACTGCCCCCCCACGACAGGCGGCGAAAGGCAATGGATCGAAAAGTGCAGGCCCGAGAAACGCACGCGATCGGTGCAAAATGTCGGCTAACCTAAGACTTGGTGGCTGTAATCGCCGCACCCCGCGAGCATCCTTCGCGGTGATCCGCTGAAACGACCTATTGGATATGAAAACGTTTGTAAAGTTATTTCTGGTCCTAGGATTGATTGCGGCAGGGACTGTGGCCGCCTATCGTCCGGTAACCCAATACCTTCGTAATCGGTAACTATTCAGCCGCCTGGGGCGTCGGCGACATCTTGCCGGTCGTCGCGTAGGCTGCCAGCGCGTTGAGGGTGGTGGCCAGTGGCTGATGGCCAAGTACGCGAAGCGTGCGAAACACGGTCATCAGAACCGACTGAGTCAGCGCCCCGCGATCACTGTGGTTGCAATAGCTGTTCTTGCGAATCATCACCGCGGGACGAATCGCCCGCTCGCTAGCGTTGTTGTCCGAAAGCACGTCCGCATGCCACAAGAATGTCAGCAGTTCATTGCCATACTTCGCCAATCGTTTCGCCAATCGTGTCGCTGCGGCATGCCCCCATGGTTCACTGCCCAGCTTTGCAAGTCGATCTTCCAGCTTCGCGACCGCCATGTCGTATTCACGTTCGGCCAGCTGCGCCCGCTTGGACTGCAGTTTCTTCGCATCGCGATACACTCCCACCAAACGACGAGAAAACGATTTCCACTCGAGGTCTTCGGAAGGCTTCTCGCTGACCGACGTAGCATCACGCAGCAGGTGCGGCCAGCATTTCTGCTTGTCGGTGCAGACGACTGCGTCGTACGGTGACTAGAAATCCGTAAGCAGCGTGCCCTCGAAAACTTCGGTGACGAACTTTTGCAAAGCCGGCGAAACACGACTTCGGTCAATCCTATAAAAAGCGCTGTCGTCATTTGCAAAGCAACACAACCAGTGTGTTTGACCGCTCACTCGCCAACCGGTTTCGTCGGCGTGAAACTTCGCACTTTCCAAGATTTCGCTGTGAATTTGTTCGTACCAACTGAACAACAAGTCCGCCAAGCGGTGCCACATTTGGACCAGACCACCGGACGTGACTTTCATTCGCAAGTGAAAGTTAAACGTATCAACGATCTGGCCGAGCGCCAGCCCTTGCAGAAAGTGCAGCATCGCCGAAAGCACCAGCGTGCGATTTCCAAGCGTACAACGCGGCAAGACGTCAGGCAGTTTGGGTTCGACTCGCTTTTGGCACGCCGGGCAGTAATCGCGGTGCAGGATGTCTGTGGTGATGACGGGCTTGAGATCTTCAGGAATGCCTGCGCTGCGGCGGGTTCGCTTATCGCCGGTTCGCTTCAGTGGCCCGTGACAATCAGGGCAGCATGGAAGGATGTGTTCTCGCGTGCGATCCGGTTCGGGCAGAGGCTCTCGCCTGCGTCCGGTGTGACCGGGTTGTCCGCCGCGTTTCTTATTGCCTTTCCGATTCTTCGGCTTGGCAGGCGGTTTCGCGAAGGGCGGAATTGCAGCGGACGGCGTGTCGGGGCCGATGGCTTGAGACGCATTGGCGATACACTGTTAAATCGCCAGCAGCGTAAAGACTAAGCACTCAGGATCACCGCTTACGAAACCCCTCGCGTCGGCTTCGCTAAGCTGATTTCTGAGCAGCTTAGCGAGAAAACTCGAATCGATCGGCGGTGCGGCGGTAGCGGTTGCTTCGTCCATGATTCGCAAATCAGAACTGAGCCGCTAAAATCAGCCAATATCAATCCCAAGTAGCTGAATAGTTACCGAGGTTAAAGGTTGAAAGGTATGAGATTCAAAAGCGAGACGTTGACATCCAGCGGCGAACTTGTGTCAAGTCCGCTGTTTACTTTATTGCACAGCTACTCGGCAAGCCACGCGATCTCGGCCGCGGTCGCCGCACTTCGATGATCGAACGGACCGAGTAGCGGTCTGTGGCCTCGCCGTCACCACCTGTGGACATTTCTGTGGGCCCAATGGGTGGAACTGACCAACAATACGGCCGAGCGGGCACTGCGTCCGGCAGTGATTTACCGAAAACTGAGCTTTGCGACACAGGGCCAATGAGTGAGTCGGTATCTGGAGCCTCTGCTGACGGTGTCTGAAACGTGTCGGCTGCAGAGCCGCAATGCCTTCAAATACTTGATCACCGCAATGGAGGCCATCGCGGGAAAAGGTACCGGACACTTATTTATCGACCGATCTTAAGACCGCATGGCAATCACGACGAGCGTGAGGATCAGAAAGAGACTTACAACGGCTAAGGCGATCATCAAGACCATTCGACGTTGACTTCGGCTGCTGCGCTGTTGGCCGAGCGAGGCGCTGCCTGTCAACATACCGGCGACCGGCTGCGCAGGCGCATGGGATGCGGCCATCAGCGTGTCATCAAATAAACCATTGGAATCGATGCCGTTATGCAGCGGGTCCTGTGGCCGTGAATGATCGGCCAATTCGGGCAGCGTTTCACGAGCCGAGCGCCACTGTGACCAACCATCGCGCCAAATCAGAGTGCTGGCGGTCACACGATTTTCGGCGATCCAGCTTCTTAATACTTCGCCACTGGCTGGGCCATATTGGCCGCCCGCAGGCGGGCGAACGAACCACTGGGCGCCGGGTTCGTCCAACGGGGAACGGGACATTGGCTTGTCAGAATCAAGCGTGTCGAGTGTTGCAGAACCTTCTTGCGAAGTCGCAAGCGTGCCGGTCGGCGCGTAGGGGTTTTGCTCGGTTGTCGATCCGGCCTTGGTGGATAGGGCGTTCAGAGGCTGGGATCGCGGGGCATCGTCCGACGGGATTCGGATCCTGCCACCACATTGCGGACATACGCCGATCTTGCCCGCCAGTTCGCGTTTGATATTGAGCGGATGCTCACATAGATTGCAGGCGAAACGGATGCCCATGGCTGAATCGGTTTATGAAAAGAGAAGAAGGGATCTGGATCGGGATGTGATTCGAATTAGCGATAACTTTCGTGACACTTCGCACAGCTTTGTGAGATCGCGCCAACCGCCCGTCCGACCGCCGCTGCATCGCCTTGATCTAAAGCTAAGGAAACGGAACGGCTCGCTTCTACAAACTCTGCGCACAGCGTCTTGTAATCGTCATCATCTGCGTCGACCATCCCTTCAGTTCGTAAGATATGACCGACCACAGCCATCAACTCCGCCGAACGCCGCACCGCATCGCCCTCAGACTTTACGGCCTCCTCATTGCGAGTGCCGGATTTCAACGGCCCTTCGAGTAACGATTCAGCATAAATCATCAGAGGCACACGATCGGCGATCATTGACCAATCGTTCTCGGCTTCAGCCTGACGACTCGAAAGACCACCGCCGGAGATGATATCTTCCAAGTCTGCTTTGCGAAGTTTCGTTTCGTTATAAACCTGAGGCGAACCCGACTTGCAGTTGGCGGCCGAACGGGCAAAGAGGTCGCGTGCCGCGGCGGCATCTTTTTTCCATCGCACTTCCCCTTGATGTTCAACCACAACGGCGAACAACGACGCCAGTGTGGTCAAGTGTAATCGAGCCTTTTGGAATTCGCCGCTCTTGAACGCACCTGGCGTGGTGACGGCTGCGTCAAACATCAAGCGAACTCGTTTGATTTCATCTTCCAAAGACGCCGGTGAAATCAAGGATGTGAACACACTGTCGACATCGCCACCGGTACCGCCGGTGGCCGCGGGTTTCGCGGCGGCAGCAACGGCCCGTGGTGCTGGTTCGATGGACTGGCCGAGTGATGGCCGTTGGCCACGAATGGCTTCATCCGCTGATTGGAAAAATGTGCCGCGAAAGGAATCACCAGAAAACTTCGGTGCAGCGGCACGCCGCTCACCGGCGATCACGACGGTAAGCGAGCCGACTGCGACCCCCGCGGTTACGATAGCGACTAGACCGCGACGGCCAATGGAACGCTGGGGGAGAGTAGGCATCATCGTTGATTCGGTGAAAGTAGGCTTATCGGCAGGGACCAGTGCAAACGTCACGTTTGACGCTCAGTATTCCATTATGGTTCATTTCTTTCCCAGCGTCTGCTGAATCCGCCATTGACGTTGAGGGTTTGTCCGGTGATGAACTCGCTGGCCGGACTAGCCAGAAAGACCGCCGCGGCCGCGACATCGTTAGCCGTGCCCCAGCGCCGCATCAAGGCTTGGCCTTTCGCTCGGCCATCCCAATATTCGTTGACCGATTCACCCCAACTGGTCATGATCCATCCCGGGGCGATCGTGTTGACGCGCACCTGTGGGGCATATTCCTGGGCCAAAGATTTGGCGAAGGCTTCGACCCCGGCCTTAACCGGAGCGAACATCTGGCCACCATCGCCTTCCATTCCTTCGGTCGCCTGGTCCCACCCGATCATTATCAAGCTGGCCGGTCGCCCGCCCGGTGAATGCGAGTCCGATTCGCGAATGCGACGACCGTAATGGCGTCCCACCACGATCGATCCGATCAAATCGACATCGATCAAGTGGGCCAATTTTTGGTCAAAGTCCCAATTTTGGGCCTCACCGGTCAACACATCGGCCCCGGCGGCATGCACCCAAACGTCGGGGCGACCGAACCACTGGAAGGCATCGTCGACAAGTTCGCGGCATGCCAATGGCGACCCGCAATCGGCCTGCAAAAGAATCGGATCGGCTCCGAGGGCCGCAACCTCGTCAGCCGTTTTCTGCGCCGCAGCGTGATTCTTGGCGAAGTGGACACCGATCCGTTTGGCCCCGGCAGTGGCGAAAGCGAGGGCGATTTGCCGCCCGATTCCGCCCGACGCTCCGGTTACAACGGCCGACAAGTCGGCTAGCGGACGAATCGGTTCGGTCGGGTGTCGCTGGGAAGTTGACATGCAAATGGCGGCAAAAAAAAAGGTCGTGGGACGATTCCGCCCCACGACCTCGTTTCGATTCTAGCTTGGTCGATTACAGGTTCGGCGTCGTGTAAGGTTCGACGTCGCCGACCATGTGGAAGTGGTTATGGTCGATGTAGATTACTTCGATCACTTCGTTGTCGTCCAGCGTATGAGGAACCGGGTAACCGACAATCGTTCGCTCGCTGCAGTAAATCGTGCACTTGTAGTGAGCGTGGTGCAGTTGAGCGGGACCGATCAGCGGATAAAACCGCGGCGGGTCGATATAGTCGGCAATCTTTTCTTTGATGATACGAACGTTGTTGCGTTGTTTCTCGTACAAAAACGGCACTCCGCCTTGAACCGGACGGGCCCTTTCCAAGGCTTGCATCACTTCATCATCCGAGGGTGGATCGAGCGCAACCACTGGGCCGCCCGAAGTCGTGGGCCCGAGGATCGGCACGCGATCATAACGCTCTTTATTCCAGAACTTTTCTTCCTGGTGATGCTGTTGAAGCGGACTCACCGGGATCGGAATGATCGGCGTCGGCAGGCCACCTAAACAACCGATACTGGTGACCATGGTTATGGCTAGCATACCCAGTGCGGTTGCCTGGGGCCGATGGGCCCATTTGGTCAATCGTGACATGACATTCTTCTCGAGACGGTACAACAAAATTCCGTTCATGGCATCACTCCCCGGCGAAGCTCGTAATACAGTTATCGTGTGAAGCTGTATCGATCTTGCGGATAAGTTCGGTTTTCTGGCCAAATCTTTCGCATCATCGCGTCATCCACACGTCCAGCAGCGTTCACGCACCGGCCAAGCAGCTGCGAGGCTTGTGCCGGGTATCTGCCCGAGCGATCAATCGCTTGGGAGGATGCCCCTTACGCATTGTGCCAACGCATTGTGCCNNCATCGGGGCAAAACATCGGGCCGATCTTCCGGACCCAATGCCCTATCAGTCCAATCGGCAAGCGATCGATAACCCTTTGCCAAATAAAAAACGCCAGCGGGCCGAAGCACGCTGGCGGAAGAGTCGATCGGGGTTGAACGATCAGTTCACGCGACTGGATCACCGGACCGTGGTCGCACGGGATGTGGTGAGTCGTACGACCGATCGCCCGATCACTTGTCGGTGAAGTCCAAGAACCACCAACCGTCATCCCACTCAAGACTCACTTTACGCCATCCCAACGGAACTTGTGGGTAGGGATAAAACGGTCCGATGTAAGGGAACGCCGAAGGGCTGTACTGCTGTGGATAGCTGACGGCGGCGTAGTTCGGATACGCTGCATAGCCCGGCCAAGCGTAGTTCGGCAAGTAAGGCTGCTCGTAACGCGGCCCCGATCCGACACCCGGTGCTGGTCCCATCGGAACCGGCATCGGTCCGTATCCGCCGTTCATCGGCATACCAACTTGTTGCATCGGAACGGGTTGCCCCATCTGATACGGTGCTGGTTGAGCTTGCACAGACTGACCACGCGAGGAAGCCATTTGAGCGGGCGTTCCTTGACGTTGTTGTGGAACTGGGCTAGCCACGTACGAGTCGGTCAACGGCTCTGGCAACGGTTCCAGTTCGGCTGTAGCAACCGGTTGAGCGCCGCGGCCGATAACGGTGATATCCTCGTTGACGTCGTAAACGCCAGGCGTCGATCGCACGAGTTCGGTGATCAACCGACGCTGCTCTTGCGAGCTGGCACGTCCGCTAAGAAAAACCTTGCCGTCACGCGTGTTGACGTCGACGCCAAAGCCCTTCAATTGCCCTTGACGCTGGGCATTGCCCAGTGTCGAGACAACCGCAGCGGTGATTTGCGAATCCAGCGTTCCACTGGTCTCCTCTTCGGTCGCGGCGGCCATTTGGACGTCGCTGGTCAACATGCCCCCACCGATTTCGCCTGCTGGCAAAACCAATGGCTGTGGGAAAAACGCTGGCGCTTTAGCCGCAACTGGCACTTCGGCCACAGGTGCCGCAGTCACCACNNGGTGCTCCGGCCACAGGTGCCGCAGCACCTAGGCCAGCGGTCGGTGCCTTTCCTGCCAGGGCTTCCTTCAGCGAAAAGCTGCTGTTGGCTGCGTCGCGGACTTCGATTTCATCAACCACTTTGGTGATGCCTTCGATGTCCTTGGCCGCGGCCAAAACATTTGCCTTTTGCTCCGCCTTACCTACACTGCCACGCAGCAGCACGACGCCCTGGTCGACTTTTAGGTCAAGCGTAAAGTCCTTCAGCGACCCGGCGTCGCGATGAACCTTTAATCGGTCAATAATCTGCTGAGCGATCTCGCGATCACCCGCATGGGCCTGAACTGGCCCCCCAGCAACGATCGCCATGATCGCGGCTGACAGAAGTAAACGTCGCATGGAGAGTCTCCTACAATCCTCAACCCAAGATCTGCGGTGATGCGACACGAACACTCAGTCCGTTCGCGCAGCGGTTTTTGATTGTTTCGGCCAAGTCGACCCGCCTAGGGTAGGTTTTTTCCGATTTTAGCGGCTATGAGCAAAAATCGCTGACTGAGGGTTGTTCTGCCCAGTCACCGAAAACCGCTCATTTGCCTCGAAAAAACCGCAATATAGCGGCGAAAGCGATCAACGCCGAAGCCGCGGGAACCAACGCAATAGCCAAACGTGGCTGGACGACACAGGCGCCCAGAGCGACCAAACCGAGCAACAACGCTCCGGGCGGCAACCACATCGCTGGCTTTCGTACCGCCGGCCAGGCGATCCATAACGCCGCCATCACCATCGCCAAACGCGCAAGTCCGATCGGGGCCACCTTGCCAATCGAACCCGACGCCTGGTTGGAATCACCCCAAAACGTCCTGATCAACGCCGCCGTAACCGCAAACAACAGCGTCAGGAATAGAACGAATCCACGCATCGGGTCACGCGGTTGGGATACAGTAGATTTCACGCCATAGAAGGGGAAAAGGTTATCAAACGCACAGAGAACGGCACCGCCAAGCCAAGCCACCAACGATGACTCAGACCCGACTGGCATCCTAACTTTTCCCTACCCTGATGTCCAACCGCCCGCTTCAATCCCGCTTCAATCCCNNCCCGTGTTCATTGCCCCGTGACTACTGATACTCCGACCACCCCCATTCATTGTTGCCAACCATTCACATTGACTTGCCGGCTTAATCTCGCCCAAAACAGGCCAAATCAATGCCGGCTGTGCATTCCACAACGTCGGGTAAGTCGACGCCAACGAAAGCGTGAGGGTTGGTTGGGGATGGAGACTCTTTGGGGTATGTTCTGATCTGACCACTGCGAGGTTGCTGGATGACGTGATCGATTTGGGGCTTAACGGATAACTTGGCGCGTGCGAAAGATTAGTACCATTTACCGCGATCCCCTGGACATCATTTGGATCCAAGCGGCAGCCAAAATGGGGATGCGGGTCCATCGAAGCAGCGAAGTCAATGCGTCGTGGGACGGATGTGGGACGCTGACGATCGGAACGCCCGAAACGCTCGACCCCGACGATTGCGTGGCTCAGATGATTTTCCATGAGGTTTGTCATTCGCTTTGCGAGGGCCCCGATTGCCTCACCAAACCGGATTGGGGCCTGGATAATTCAGACCCGGCCAAGCGAGTCCACGAACACGCCTGTCTGCGACTGCAGGCGGCACTGGCGGACCAGGTCCACATGCGATCTTTCTTTGCCGCGACCACATTTTTTCGATCCTACTACGATCGCTTACCCGCTGATCCGCTCTCTGACACCGTGCCACAGGGCGATCCCGTGGACACGGTTATCGATCCGGCAATCGCGATAGCAAAGGTCGCGTGGGACCGGGCTCACCAGGGGCCTTGGGCCGAACCTCTGGACGATGCCCTGCGACGATCGGCGATGATCGCCCGAGCACTCGATGGCATCACAACGGCCGAATCGATTTGGCACCAGCAAGGATTACGATAAACACCATGCTGTCTCTTTTTCGCCGCTGGCACATCCGCAGGTTACTGCGTCAACCGCTTGATAACGACCGCACGCAGTGGTTGAAAGCTCACATCGCGGCGCATCAAAAGTTAGATGCGGCGATGAGACGCCGTCTGGAACAAATCGTGGCCGTGATGCTGGCCCGGTGCCACTGGGAAGGGTGCGAAGGGTTGGTGCTGAGCGATGAAATTCGAACGCGGATCGCCGGCCACGCCGCCGTCATGCTGCTGGGCGCAAAGGACTATTACTTCGATTCGGTTTCGGTCATCCTCGTTTTTCCCGGCATCATTCGCCGTCACGATCAATCAAACCGCTCGCCCACGGTCGGCGAAGCCTGGGCCAATGGCGGTGTTGTCTTGTCGTGGCCCGAAGTCCAAAGGATCGGCATCCAGGGAAACCAGCACAACGTTGTGGTTCATGAGTTCGCCCATCACTTGGACGGGCGTGATGGCGAAATGGGAGGATCGATCCCGTTTTCCAGCACCACTGATCAAGCCGAATGGGCACGTGTGGCGGCGATCGAGTATCAACAATTACTTGAAGATGTAAGACACCGCCGCGCTACCGTGCTTGATCCTTATGGCGCGACCAACGAAGCCGAGTTCTTTGCGGTCGCCAGCGAAGCGTTCTTCGAACAACCCAATCGAACGCACTATCACCATCAGGCGCTGTTCGATTTATTGGCAAAGTTTTATCAGATCGACCCGCGACTCTGGAACGATCACTAATATCCCTTTGCCTAACGTTAGCCTATCGCTTGCCCGAAGGCTTCTTTCGCTTGTTAGGCGGCAACGCCTTGGGCGGTTCGGGATTAAGCTGATCGCGGACGCGATCGGCAAACGATTTCTTCTCGGTCTTCTTGCTTGTCACCGTCCCGTCCACCACATCACCATCACTCATCGCCGGAATCGCCTTAGATGGTGGCAAGGTTCGCTTGACGACAACTCGCTCCGCGATCCCCCACAGACTGCTGGTGATAAAGTAGATACACAAACCCGCCGGTACACGGAAAAAGAAAATGGCCATCATCAATGTCATGATGGTCATGATCCGCTGTGTCATCGCCTGTTGTTCATCCGTCGCCGGCGGCATGAACATCTTCTGTTGAATCAGAAACAAGATCACAACAAACACAGGCAGGATATTAAAATAGGGGCCCAACCACCCGGTACCACGACCGGAAAGGTAATCCCATAACCAATCACCCCAATAATACAACATATCTGGGGCGGCCAGATTATTGGCCCATTGCAATCGCGACGACAACGCTTCTTGGCGAAGTTCGAGGTCGACCGACAAACACCGGTACAATCCGATAAAGATCGGCAACTGCAACAACGCTGGTAAACAACCGGCAAGCGGATTGAACCCGACACGCTTTTGGAACTCGCGCTGGGCCTTCAACCGCGCTTCCATGTCGTCCTTGTATTTCTCCGTAATCTTCTTCAATTCCGGCGCAAGTTCTTGCATCCGCTGGGCATGGATGGCGGCATTACGGCTGAGCGGGAACAGGCACGCACGAACCAATACGGTCAACAGAATGATCGCGATGGCATAATTGCCAATCATCCAGTTAAACCCGTGTAAGATCCACCCGAGGAACTTCGATACGCCACCAAACCATCCATATTCGATCGTATCACTCAGCCCCAACGAATCGAGCAACTCAGGCGCCTTAGGCCCGGCGAACAATTGCCACTGCTGGGATACTTCGCCTTGTGGCGGCACTTCTTGAACGACACTATCCAAAAAGAAGCTGACGTTGACGGCGCGTTCCTGGTGAACGGGAATCGCGGTTGCGTCGGCGACAAGTGTCGCTGCGGCACGGCGAAAATCTTTAAACTCTGTCGTACCCTCGGGCGGCAAGTAAGCGACGTTAAAGTACTGGGCATCGATCCCGGCATATGCCAGTGCTCGGCTCGGTTCCGGTTCGTCTTCGACAAAGATCATCTGATCCGGGTCAACCGGTTTATTCTTGCCACGCTTCAGGAGGTCGTAACCGCTTAACAGTCGATGGCCGTCACGCTGGGTCCGATAAACGACATCGCGAGCGGCGGCGCCACCCATAAAGTTCGGACTGATTTTGGTCGAGTACCACCAACCTTCAAGCGTAATCCCATTGGGACCTTCAAGCCGGTATGCGACCTTCTGTGGTTGGTCGCCGACGTTGCGAACCGCCACATCCATGTCAAGCATATAACTGGCCGGATTCAGCTTATAAGATCGGGTGATCTCCAGCGGTCCGGTCGCGGTCGCACCGAGTCGTCCCACTGGCAGTGGTAACGTAAAGACCGCGTTGTTTTGGACACCTTCGGCCTCCTTCACATCATGCACATAGACGGCGTCGGCGATCCAAGCTAAACCGCTGATGCTCTGCTTGCCCGTGGGGATCGAAGCGGCCCCAAGTTGGCTTAACGTAACGCGGCAGGAAAGTCGGTCGAAATTGCCAACCACTTCGTCGGCACCGCCCGTGCTGGACAATCGCACCAAGTCGAGCGGGTGCTCCGACAGCGTCGCAGAGAAAACGAGCGGTTGGTTGCCGGCGGAAGAACGCACCACCTCGATCGACAGCGTTTGGCCAGGACGGGTATCGGCCAAAACCGCTTCGAGATCGACCGCGGAAGAGATCGCTTTGCCACCCACAGCAACAATCAAATCGTCGACCATCAAGCCGTCGGGAACATCCGGGCCGGGCGCTTTGGCCAACGCCGCTGGCGTCCCCGGACCAATGACTCGCACAACACAACCATCACTGGCGGGTGACGATTTGGCGGCCAGGTATCCGAGGTAACCGCTATTGGTGTCGACTCGGCGGAACTTCAGATTGCCACGCGGCGTCCGCTCGGTCAATTCCAATCGCTCGACCGCACCACCACGGGTGTTCAGTGTGGCGAGGATAAAGTAGCCCGACGCCGGGTCCATCGATCCCAGGGTAACCAACGACGGCGCTGCCGCAGCGGCGTTGTCGAACTCAGCATCCGCGGCGGCGACTCCGCCAGCGAGCGGCTGGTCTGCATCAGCGCCAGCGACACGATCGGGATCAGCGAGCTGCTGTCCAGCCGCATCGCCATCGACCGCGACGCCATCTTCAGCAACCGGCGGTTGCTTGGCGACCGGTTTTACAGGCGGTTGGGGAACGAACATGACGTTCAACGTCATGTAGATCGCCAAAAACAGGGTCGACGTGATAATCCAGGTAAGGATGCGACGTTCCACGAAAAAACTATTTAATTAAGGTAAGAATGGAAGGTGTACGCACGCGTCTCTGGCCGCCCGCGCCGGCCCCTATTTTGCCCGACATCGCAGGTCTGGGAAAGCCGCAACCGTCCAAGGTGTCGATATTTTCCACCGTTAAGGGGGCAAACCGCGTCGATTTTGCTTCCGCGGCAAGCTTTTGTCATGGAACGGGCATCTGCCGTCCGATGGTACACCCCATGGGGATTGTACGGATATGACGAACATCAAAATCAACCGCCGTCGCTGCCTGCTAACGACATCATCGTTGCTTGCGACGATCATTGGAACGTCCGGACTGGCGATTGGCGAGGGGATTGCCGCACCGCTCAGCCGAGCGATCGAGCCGTTGAGCGAAGATCACCGCCCGCCCGTAATCACGGCGATGGCAATCGATCCGCGCGGCCAATTGCTGGCTGTCGCCGGCGATGACTACTCCATCCGTTTGCTCGACGCCACGGATTTGACAGAAAAAGAACGCCTGCTCGGCCACCGTGACTTGGTGCGAACTCTCGCATTTCGGGGCGATGGGCGGTTGCTCGCATCCGCTGGCAATGACGGTCAATTGACCTTGTGGGATCGCACCAACCGATGGTCGATCGCTCGCCAAATCGACGACCTGCCGACCATCTTCGGCGTCCGATTTTCACCCGACGGAAGTCAGCTTGCCGCTGTCGGCTTCGACACACAATTGATGCTGTTTGACAACACGGATCGACCTTCGCTGCATTGCGATTGTGCCGACCTGCGCGCGATCAGCTACAACGGCACGGGCAATCGCTTGGCCGTCGTCGGTCGATCGGGCAAGTTACATCTTTTCGATCCACGCAGCGGTCAAGAGATCGGCGAGTTCACGATCCACGCTTCGCGGGTCCGCGATATCGTCTTCCTGCCCGGTACCAACTGGTCAGTGACCGTTGGCGAAGATGGCGCCGCGACGATTTTTGATCTTGATCATTATCAGATTAAGAAACAAGTCGACTTTCTGCCTTGCAAACTTTTCACGGTAGCGGCGATCGATAAATCAACGATCGCAGTCGCTGGCAGCGACAACCGAATCCGCTTGGTGAATGTGACAACGGGTGCAGTCACCCGAAATATTGATATCCACAGCGGTTCAATCAACTCATTGGTGTATGCGGACGGAGTCTTATACAGCGGTGGGTTTGACGCTCGGGTCTTCAAAACAATCGTTTCCGATGGCCGAGATCCAAGATTGGCCGAGCGGGATAAAGCGACGGGACGATAAGCACCGATGGTTATTAACGGCTAAGAACAATCGTTTTTGTAGGCCACAGAATCGACGGTTGCAACGAGTCGACGCAGGGCACAGGGAGGTGCCTAGTTCATGTGGAGTCCAATCGGAATCTTCAGGCGCCCACGCGCCAAGTCGGCAACTGCGCCCGCGCGTCAATTCGCAACACGTCGGCCACTGCGCGCCGAACAACTCGAACCGCGACGAATGATGACGGCGGACCCGATTCATGTCGGGATCGTTTACTTGGAAACCGATTATCTGGAAAGCGATAGCGGTTGGGGCAGCGACGAGATTCCCGATCGCTTCATCATGTCGTTTACCGGCGGTGCGGCCGGTACCCAGATGACGGAGTTTCGCATTTCGACCGACAAAGACAAAGATGGTTTGTCGATCGGCGACTTGATCTTCGATACCGCTCCAGGCGGACGCGGCAAAGCGGGTTGGCACCCATTCGCAGTTACGAAGATCGATTCAATCTCCGGTGAACGTGTCGACGTCACCGCTGATGTGACCGATGGCACGACCGAGCTTGTCGTCAGACTAACGAACTTCAAAGCAGGTGACTTGCTGGAGTTTTCGATCGATCTGGACGAAGTGCTGCGAATGCATGCCGACCTTGATCGATTCAATGCCGCGCTCGATGTAATCGCCAGCGGCCAGGAAATGGAAGACGCGATTTTCACCGCGTCTTTCACCGCACCGCATTTTGAGGCAACGACCTCCGAGGCGCTGTTCAAAAATGACTTCGGCGACCCCGCAGCCCAATTCGGACTCAGGTTGCCGCCCGATGAAGGGCCAACGGTCGACAGTCGCCCAAGTCGATCGGCCGCCGCCGTCGGTACCGCGAACCAAACTCCCAAACCGATTTCGATCGCCGGTACCGTGTGGATCGATGACGATTTGAATCTCCGACGGGATCCCGGCGAAGCGATTTTGCCCGGAGTTACCGTCGCACTATTTCGCAAAAACGAAACATCCGGACAATTTATTGACACCGGTCACCGACAAGTGACCTCGGCATCGGGTTCCTACCTGTTCGGTACCAACCTCGGCTTAATGCCAGGCGAATACCAAGTGGTACAAACACAACCTTCAGGTTTCTTTAGCGTCGGCGCGGTCGCCGGTTCGATCGGTGGCAGTCCCGTCGGACGTGCCGCTTCGTCCGATATCTTGACCGGAATCAACATCCCGCTCGGTGATCTGCACGCCGTCGATTATGATTTCGCCGAAGCCAGACCGGCACAAGTAAGCGGCTTTGTTTATCGAGATAACAACGACAACGGCCGACGCGATCCTGGTGAAGCGGGCATTGGCGGAGTAACCGTTCGGCTGGTCCCTCGAAATACCATCGCCCCGTTCTCACCAATCGAAACCCAAACGCTGGCCGACGGATCCTACCGTTTTCAAAATCTGCCGCCTGGCTTGTATGACATTATCCAAGTGACACAGCCGCCCGGCCTGGATGACGGTCGCGATTCCGCAGGTACCGTCGATGGCCGCATTGTCGGTATCGCCGATGAACCGGGCGACGCGATCCGAAATGTCCAACTCAACAGCAACAGTGTTGGCACCGATTACAATTTCGGCGAACTGCCACGCGGCATCATCACCGGCGGAGTCTACCTAGCACCGCCGGGCGAAGATTGCGGTGGCCGCGATGATGGACGCAGCACCCCGCTTGCCGGCGTATCGATCGAACTGGTCGGCCCAGGCGGCGTTACGATCGCGCGCACCACTACCGGCCCCGACGGCCAGTATCGATTCGAAGACGTTCCCAAGGGAACCTACAGCATTATCGAAATCACGCCCGAAGGGCTGATCGACGGCAAGGCTCATGTCGGCCGCATCAGCGGGATTGAGGTCGGTTCGGCTGTCGGCGGAGGTTTGATACGTGATATCGTATTGCCCGCCGGCGCGACCGGTACACGTTATGATTTCTGCGAAGCGGCGCCCGCACAGATTTCTGGATACGTCTACCATGATCGCGATAATGACGGCATTCGCGACAATGGCGAAGAAGCGATCCCCGGAACAACCATTGAGTTGGTGAATGCTTCAGGACAAGTGGTTGCCACCACCCAGACTGACGCCCAGGGCCTTTATAAGTTCACAGGCTTAATGCCTGGCAATTATTCGATCCGCCAGATTCAGCCGACCGGATTCCTCGACGGACGCGACACCGCCGGCACGATCAATGGCGTTACTGTTGGCGCGGCGGTCAACCCAGGCGATCTGATAACCTCGGTCGCGATTCGTCAGGGGCAAAGCGGAATTGACTATAACTTCGGCGAGCTTCGCCCCGCCACTTTATCCGGCCGAGTGCACGTCGACACCGATGATGATTGCCTTTACGACCCAGGCGAACAGTTGCTCGCCGGTGTGACGATCCGCTTGCTCAACGCATCAGGGGTTGAAATCGCATCAACTCAAACGAACGACCAAGGCGTTTATACGTTCACGGCTATTCCACCAGGAACTTACACCGTGGTCCAGGAGCAACCGGCGGGTTACTTCTCGGGCACGGCACGCCCCGGTTCCGCCGGCGGAATCAAAGAAACGGATAATCGCATCGGCAGCATTACACTCGGTTCGGGCGAAGTCGCTGTTGACTACGATTTCTGTGAAAAGCCGCCCGCCGAGATTTCAGGTTATGTCTATGTTGATCAAAACAACAACAATCGACGCGATAGCGGCGAAGCCCCAATCGCGGGAACACGGGTCGACCTGATCGATGCAACGGGCCGTCAAGTCGCGACGACCACAACCGACGCATCGGGTTTCTATCGTTTCACGTTCCTGCCCGCCGGACAATACACGCTTCGTCAAACTCAACCGGTCGGATTCTTGCAAGGTGGCCAACAGGCGGGTTCCGCTGGCGGTAACGATTCGCTGCAGGACGTCATCTCACAAGTGCCAATCGCTTATGGCGCGATCCTGACAGAATATAACTTTGGCGAATTATTACCGTCATCGATCAGCGGTTATGTCTTCGTTGATGGCAACGGCGACTGTATCCGCCAAGATAACGAACCGGGATTGGCCGGTGTGCTGATCGAATTGTTCGACGGCGCAGGCCAATTGGTGACCTTCACTCATACCAACGAACAAGGGTTTTATGAGTTTGATGGGCTAGCACCAGGCCAATACAAGATTGTCGAAACCCAGCCTGAAGGCTACTTCAGCGGCGCGGCACGTCCGGGCTCCGGTGGTGGTCGGGCCGAGGGTGGCGACATCATTACTGAGATACCGATTGGTCCCGGCCAGAACTTAGTCGAGTATAACTTCTGTGAAAAATTGCCCGCTTCGATATCAGGTAAATCGTTTATCGATTTCGACAGAAACAGAAGGCTTGATGGCAACGACCGCGTGCTCTCCGGGGTAACGATCGAACTAAGAAACGCCGCCGGGCAAACCATCAACACGACTCGCACCAATGCGGATGGCTTTTATCAGTTTACCGGCTTGCGACCTGGCACCTATTCGCTTCGGCAAATCCAGCCCGATGGCCTGTTCCACCAAGACCAAATTGTCGGTTCGCTGGGCGGCAATGACGCGATCGACGATATCATTAGCTCGATCGTTTTATCCAGTGGTGACAAGGGGATTGATTACGACTTTACCGACGTACCGCCAGCATCAATTTCGGGATATGTGTTCCAAGANNGTTGTGATGCAATTGCGCAGTGCCAACGGGCAACCGGTCCCGGCTGATCGGGCAATGCCTGGCTTGTATACCGGCTTTATCGAAGTCGTCACCGATGCTAATGGATTTTATGAGTTTACGGGTATCCGCGGTGGTTCCTATCACGTCTATCAAATACAGCCCGAAGGATACATTGATGGACTCGATTCACCCGGAACGCTTGGCGGAACGGCGATCAACGTTGCCGACATCATTACCGATCCGGTTGATGCCGCCGTATTAAATAGCCTTAGATTGAGCGCCGAAACCGACCCAGGAACCGATGCGATCATTCGGATCTTCGTCAGTGCGGGCGAAACATCGGCGGAGAATAACTTCAGCGAAATCTTATTAGAAGATCCCTTGCTGCCACCGCCCACGCCACCGCCCGCTGGCCCGATCATCGATGTCGTTGCGCCGCCGATCGGCATTTTTCCGTTCATTCCAAAAGTCGCCAGCTTTGGTGATTTCCAACAATTACGCGCTCCCTTGATCGCCGATGCCGAGTACGAAGTGACTTGGCACTTAAGCATCATTAATGGCGGTTCGCCACGTGGCAACGGCGTTACCAACGCTTACAAGCAAGTCTCACGTCAAGTGTTTGACGACAATTTCGTCCCGGGTTCGAAGCGTTTGGGAACCTGGTTGTTGGTCGATCGCGAAGGCAATCGTGTCGAAGTCGGCTCAGCCATTTCTTTAGGCGATGACGATGCGGTACCGCTGGTGGGCGACTTTAACGGCGATGGCGTCGACCAAGTGGCTATCTTCGTTGCCGGACAATGGTTTGTCGACCTCAATGGCAATGGCGTCTGGGACGAAGGTGATCTTTGGCTGCGACTTGGGACTGAACTCGATCGCCCCGTCGTCGGCGATTGGGACGGTGACGGTAAAGCCGACATCGCGATCTTTGGTCGCCAGTGGGAACGTGACCCCGAAGCGATCGTTCAAGACCCAGGGTTGCCAAGCCCCGCAAACAAACGCCGCCGAGAGTTTGTGCAAACCGCATCATCTCGCAAAGTTGACCTCGACCAAAATCGTGAGTTGCGGAAAGGGCTCCGAGGCCAGATTCGTGCCGATGCCATTGACCACGTCTTCCGTTATGGCGAACAGCCTGATACGCCGCTGGCAGGTGACTGGAACGGCGACGGAATCGACTCGGTGGCAATCTTCCGCGCCGGCCAGTGGACGCTCAACGCCAGTGGCGATGGACGCTTAACCGCTCAAGACGATAAGGTTTCGTTCGGCCAAGCCGGCGACATTCCGATCGTCGGCGACTGGAACGGCGACGGGATCACCAATCTTGGCGTTGTCCGTGGCGATGTGTGGATTATCGACAGTGACGGTGATCGCCGTATCACCGGTAATGACCTGCAAATCGCAATTCCAAGACCCAATGCCGAAGCGGTACCGATCGTCGGTGATTGGGATGGTGATGGCACCGATGAGTTCGGTTGGTATTACAAATCGGGCTGATCGCGACTTGCACATGCGAGGAACAAAGTTTCGGGTTAGAATGACTTCCGGCAACCTGCACGACGATCACGCACCATGCATCGTGGCGGTCGCAACGCTAAGTCCTACCCCAATACTTCTCCCCCGGATTCGCCTCATGTCCGTAAAACCTCACGGCCAAGAACCTCACGGCCATAACGCGTCGCGTCGAACGTTTCTGCGCAACTCCCTAATCGCGACAGCCGCGACATCGCTGCCGGCGATCATCTCCGCTTCCGCGATCGGCGGTGAAGGCAAAGTCGCGCCTAGCAATAAGTTGACCTTGGGCGTAATCGGAATCGGGCCCCGTTGTACGTATGACTTGAAAGCAATGCTCGGTCTTAGCGACGTTCAATGCGTCGCGATCGCCGATGTCCAGGCCACCCGACGCGATGCCGGAAAGAAACTGGTCGATGAACATTATGGCAACAGTGATTGCCGACTCTATAACGACTTTCGTGAACTGCTCGATCGACCAGACATCGACGCGGTGTTGATCGCAACCGGTGATCGCTGGCACGCTCCGGCATCAATCATGGCGGCCCGCGCGGGCAAACACGTTTACAGCGAAAAGCCTTGTGGCCTAACGATCCAAAATTGCCAAGACCTGGCCGACACGATGGACGCCACCAAACGCGTCTTCCAAGCCGGCACTCAGCGCCGCAGCGTACCAAACTTCAAGCAAGCCGTTGACTTGGCACAAAGCGGCAAGCTCGGTAAAATCCACACACTCTATGCATCGATATACACACCCGCCGTCGAAACCACTTGGTTGCCAGGCGAACCGACCCCGGCAAAAGATGTATGTGATTGGAACCTGTGGCTCGGTACCGCACCCTGGCGACCTTATAACTCACAATACGTCGCTGGCCGTTGGCGTGGTTATTGGGATTTCGATTCCGGCGCCAAGTTGCTCGACTGGGGCGCCCACACAGTCGACCTTTGCCAGTGGGCCAATGCGGCTGATGATACGATGCCGATCGAGTACGAACCTCAAGAAACGAAGATCGTCGCCCATTATGCCAACGGCGTTCAGCTGGTGATCGATTTCCTACAAACACCGTTTGGCGCACGCCCTGGATGGGTGCAAAGCCTGGGAACGTGTCCGGTTCGATTTGTCGGCGATCAAGGCTCGGTCGAGACCGGTGACAGTGGCGATATTGTCGTCACACCAGCATCGTTGCAATCTCAACTCGAAGGCACTTATAAGAAGGTCGTCGGCTTGGACGTTACGGCCCACGCCCGCAACTTCTTTGACTGCATCAAGTCAGGCAGCAAAACGAATGCGAATCCGCAAGTGATGCGTAATTCGCACATCGCTTGTCACGCCGCGGCGCTCGCCTGGTTGCTGAAGCGAAAATTGACGATCGATCCCAAGTCGGGCATGTTCGTCAACGACCCCGAAGCGAACAGCCTTCGCGGTCGCCCCGAGCGTGACCCGTGGGCGCACGCCTAAATCGGTTCAACGCGTAAATGATTCGCCGCTAAGGATCGTGCGGGAAATGAGAACCTATCCGAAAACTCAAAAAATTTTAACCCGTTGCGTGAGCGAGGGGCAGTTTTCGGATAGGTTTTAAGTGTCCGGTATCTTTTGTGCGAACGAAGGCTCGAGGAACATCTGGCTGAGCCGACCGAAAGCAATGTTCAGATACTGGTCAACCAGCCTTAACGG
>DIUH01000174.1:18247-18497 GCA_002428205.1 Planctomycetaceae bacterium UBA6163 | reverse complement strand
GCGTTTACCACGGTTCAGACAAGTGGGACGCAGCCCGTCGCGCCGACTTTTCAAGCCGGCAAGTCAATCGCTGCGCTGAATGACTTGGGACCTGGCAGCGATGATTCGCCGATCGCCTCTGCAAACCTAATGACCGACGCCGTCGCCGCCGAGGCGCCGGAAGTCTTTGCGCCCGCTAATGGGTTCGTTATCCAGACCGATCAACCGACGCTCAATCCCAAAGAGAAAGACAAGCATAGATCGCGCGGCA
>DIUH01000174.1:17250-18045 GCA_002428205.1 Planctomycetaceae bacterium UBA6163 | reverse complement strand
GCCTGCGAGTTTGCCTGCCGAAAACTCGTCGAGCGAACTGCAAGAGCAAGAGTTAGGCGCTGCTGGCAAAACCACAGACGAATCACCAGCGGCCCTGTCGCCCACAGTGGCCGAAGCGAGCAACGAATCGCCTCAACCACCAGGCGATGCAATCATGCTCTCCTTGTCGTCCGGCAAAGCCGGCAAGTCGGATCCGTCACTGGGGTTGGGCGATGCCGTAAAAATCAATTTCGGCGAAGCGGAGCCATCTGCTGAAAAACCACCGGCTCCCGACAGCACCTCATCCAGCCCACCTGTCGGGCTCGCGGAGTCGCTCGCAGCAGCCAGCGTCGCCAAGGCGGCTGATCTGACGGAAGTGTTGGCCGCGCTCAAGGACCAATCGCTATTCAAAATCAAATACTATCCCAACCTTCGTAAACTGTTCGCAACACGCTTTGCGACCTCCTACGATGCCGAAATCCGCGCTGCTTATGCGGACGATTATGATGCGATTCAGGCTTGGTTTGAGAAATATCCTGATATACGCGAGGAGTTTTACACGGCCATTAAGCCCGAGTTTGATGATGTACAGGCCGCACTCTCGCTGTTCGCAGAACTTTACCGAAAGTTTCCCGACCGGCTTCATAGCTATGCCGATTTGGCGATTGCGTTATGTGTCACCTGGGACAAGCCGAAAGACGGCGTTTACGATTATGTTCACCACCAAATTCGAACGAAAAGCACATTGCCAGACGGGCTTGCCGAGGCGATCGATAATTTTGCCTACATCGTTAAAGCCGAGTCGTTTATGCAAGG
>DIUH01000174.1:16924-17181 GCA_002428205.1 Planctomycetaceae bacterium UBA6163 | reverse complement strand
TGTAAGCTGGCCGGTAAGCCTTACAGTTTACCGATGATCAAGCAATTCGGCGGTGTTTGTGCGATGCAAGCCGACTTCGCCGCCCGAGTCGGAAAGAGTATCGGCGTTCCGGCGGCTTACGTGAGAGGCAAGTCGGCCTATGGCGATAACCACGCCTGGGTGATGTGGGTTGAGCTGCAGAATGTCACACGCAGTAGTATCAGTTTCACACTCGAGTCGTTTGGGCGCTATTTTGGCGACAAATATTATGTCGGCAC
>DIUH01000174.1:16193-16829 GCA_002428205.1 Planctomycetaceae bacterium UBA6163 | reverse complement strand
GGAAGTCCCGAGGTTGGTAAAACCCACAAAAAGCTGATGGCTCGTACTCTGGATAACCTATTTCGCACTTTCGCAAACTATCCCGACTTCACCTGGAAGGTGTTCGATGACTTGATCGCTTATGAAAAAGAGCTTCCTGCTAAAACGCTGTTATATGAGCGATTGGTGGTCCTTTATGAATCGGCAGGCCGTCCTGACTTAGCCTGTGAAGCACGCCTGAAGTTGGCTGAATATCAAGTCGAAATGGGAAAGACGGTCGATGCCGTAAATGGATTAGCATTCACAGTCCGCAAGTTCCCCGACGAAGGCAGATATGTACCTCAGTTGATTGATAAGATCGAATTGATCTGCTCAAGTGCACCCGAAGCCGCTCAGCTCATTCTGCCGTTTTACACCTCGATTTTGCCATTGATTCCTAAGACTCGCGGCAGTCGGCCGAGCCCGTTTTGCATTGAGATGTACGAGCGGGCGATTGCTCGATTCCAAGAAAATGGCCAACTGCAGGGAGCCCAGCTCCTGCAAGGGCAACTCGCAGCAATTCGCGCTGGTCAAGTTGGTAGATAATAGCGATTACCACCGGCGCAACCATTTTGTGCCATTCATCGATTGCCTACTGGCGGCGATTGTACGACAAAT
>DIUH01000174.1:241-16049 GCA_002428205.1 Planctomycetaceae bacterium UBA6163 | reverse complement strand
GCGACTAAATCGCCAGAGCCTTTCGATGTGATGTATTGGACGCGATTGGTGCCGGTTGTGGCGTCATGACCGATCGATCGGACGAGCCGCATCCAGACCAGCGGCAATGTTTTGTCGTCGGCATTATCGACCGTCACGTGCGACGGCCGGACACGCCAATTCGTATGGCCGCCCATTCGTCGCAGCAGTGGCATGCCGATTCGCTGCATGCAACACGCGGTGCTGACCGGGTTGCCCGGCAATCCCAGAATTAACTTGCCAGATGATGTGACGGCGCCGAGCACCGGTTGCCCGGGGCGGATCGGTAAACGATGGAACAGTATTTCGCCGCCCAAGGACGCAATCACTTCGGGCACGTGATCATAATCGCCCTTGGAAACGCCACCGGTCAATATGACTGTGTCGCTGTCGGCGATCGCCGTGGCAAGCTTCGTCCGCAGTTCGTCGCGGTCATCGCCGCAGCGCATTTGGTGGACTAGTTGTAACCAGGCGTGACCATCGATCATCGCTGCCACCGTGGGGCCGTTACTGTCACGAATCTGCCAAGGCTGCGGCGTGGCCGAGACATCGAGCAGTTCGTTCCCGGTCACGATCACGGAGCATTTTACCCGAGAGAAAACGCTCACTTGGCTTGCACCAAAGTTCACTGCCGCAGCGATCGAAGCGGCCGTTAGAACCGTTCCTGATGGCAAGATGGAATCGCCACCGCGGCCGTTTTCACCCTGCCGCCGGATGTTCGCACCGAGCGGAAGGCGCCGTGCCACATCGGACCAAGCGACTTCCGTCGGCGACTCGATCGTGTCCTCGCGTTTGACCACCAATTCGGCACCGATCGGAATCACAGCACCGGTAAAGATCCGAAGCGCTGTACCGGGTGGAAGCTCCACCGGAGCGGTTCCTGGTTGGACTTCGCCAGCGATGGGTAGGCAATCGGCGACCGCGAGATCAGTCAATCGTACGGCGTAACCGTCCATTGCCGACACATCCGCAGCTGGGCTATCGCGATCAGCCACAACTGGCGCAGATAACACTCGCCCAGCAACCGGAGCGGTCGATTGGCTGTTTACCACGGCCACGCGACCAACGATTGATTCGATAGCATTATCGAGAGCGAGCGACATATCTACACCGTAAAATCAACCTCAATTCGTCAAGGCAGTGCTTAGCGACGGGCGGCGGAGTGCGCCAGTGGCAACCACGCGGCGTCCTGCTTACTGCTGTTGACGCATTGTTGGATGAAGTACATCCCTTCGACTCCGTCATACACGTTCGGATAAATCGTATCGCGTCGTTCGACATTGCCGCCGCCACCCCGAGTCGCCATCGCATCGAATGCGGACGCATAAATATTTGCGAACGCTTCGAAGAACGCTTCTGGGTGACCGCTGGGCAATCGACATGCCGCGGCGCCGCTGGCATTCATATAAGGTGCGTTCGGGTCGCGGGTATAGATTTGATGTGGCTTGCCGTTTTGTCGCACGATCATTTCATTAGGATTTTCTTGCCGCCACTGGATCGCCCCCTTAGTGCCATCGATTTCGATCGACAGATCGTTTTCGCGACCATGGCTGATCTGGCTGGCCGTGACGGTACCCAAACCGCCGTTCTCATAACGAATGATCGCGGTACCATAATCATCCAACTGGCGACCTTCGACGAACGACTTAAGGTGGCACGAAACGCTGTCGGGTTTCAGCCCCGTCATGTATCGTCCCAAGTTATAAGCATGGGTGGCGATATCACCGAAAGCACCTGCTGCACCGCTTTTGGTTGGGTCGGTTCGCCAAGCCGCTTGTTTTTGATCTTCGCTTTCCAACTTCGTTCGCAACCAGCCTTGGATATATTGAGCGCGGACGGCTTGGATTTCGCCTAATTCACCCGAGAGGATCATCTCGCGAGCCATTCGCACCAGCGGGTATCCGGTGTAATTGTGTGACACGGCGAAGACGACATCCGATTCTTCGACCAGCTTCAACAATTCTTCGGCTTGTGCCAGGTCGAACGTCATCGGTTTGTCGCAGATGACGTTAAAGCCTGCCAAGACGGCTTCGCGAGCGATCTCGAAGTGCGTATGATTGGGTGTCGTGATGCTGACAAAATCGATTCGTTCGCCGGTCGGCAATTTGCTTTCGGCGTCAAACATCGCCTCATAACTGCCGTAGGCTCGCGACGGATCGATGTCGTAACTCGGGGCCGAAGCCTTGCTTCGCTCTGCGTTGCTGGACAGCGCCCCGGCGACGACGGTGGCACGATTATCCAAGCATGCGGCGATCGAGTGGACACGGCCTATGAACGAGCCTTGGCCGCCTCCGACCAAGCCCATACGGAGTTTCCGGTTCAGCGGTGCGTTGATGCTCATCAGACAGGTTTCCTGCGAAGGGTGGGGAAGTAGATTAGAAGTTACGATTGCAATCGTAAAGTGATCGAGATTTGCCTACAATGAGGCCATCGATGGCGTCGTGGCCGTCGTTGGCAGCAAAATCATTGAATCCGCGGGATGATCAGGCAAAACATGAACCGGCAAACGATTGAAACCGAATCCTGCTGCGACAGCAGCGTCCCATTGGCCCAGGCAAGTGATTCCTCGTCGGTTTCGCAATTGGCAACTAACCGCGGGTGGGCCGTGGCGTGCATGACAATGGCTTGCGTGACGATCGTTTCGCTAGCCACAGCTGGCTATTTCGCCGGCGTTTCTTCCGCTAGTCGTGGCGATAATCCCGCCGTCGCTAGCAAGTTTCCCTTCCCGTTGCCGGAAACAATCGATGCCGTCGGTGCGGTTTCGAGCGAAAAATTCTCGATCGCAACCGGTGTGGTCAGCGAAGAGTCGGAGGGATTTTTTGTGCTGGATCACAATTCGGGTGTCGTCCAGTGCAGCGTTTTTTATCCACGCGTGGGTAAGTTTATGGCGACTTTCACCGGGAATGCTGGCGAATTGGTGGGAGCCGGAGGAAAAGGGGGCAGTTATTTGATGGTCACGGGCCAAGCGGATATGTCGCGCGGTGCTCGTCCTGGTGTGCTGGCTCCCACATTGCTTTATGTTCTGGACACGTCCAGCGGCAACTACGGCGTCTTTTCGATTCCCTTCGACCGCCAAGCACTTGCCCAAGGGCGACCGCAACAGGGGCTGATGATTCCGATGGGAACCGGCACTGCGGCTGTGGTGCCGACGCGTTGATGATTTGCCCTCCAAAACGGCTTATGCCACAAAGCCAGCCAGTGGGTTTGTCACCCATTTGCTGGCGCTTCGAGCGGGCAGCAGATGCCATCCGCAGTGGAGTCTTGAATCTCAGCTTTCCAAGACGCTAGCCGGTCACCAAAGGTTCGAAGAACTTGCCTTCGTTAATCGTTGGCCGTTCGGGGCGGCCTTTGTGCATGTAGGTCAGTTCCATGTTGTCCAGACCCATCAGGTGCAAGATTGATGTGTGCAGGTCGTGAACGTGCAGACGATTCTCGACCGCTCGCAGGCCAAGTTCGTCCGTGCTGCCGATCGTTTGTCCGCCATGCACCCCACCGCCCGCCATCCACATGGTAAATCCGGTCGGGTTGTGGTCGCGTCCGTTGCCCTGTTCCGACATCGGCGTGCGACCGAACTCGCCACCCCAAACCACTAAGGTTTCGTCCAACAATCCACGTTGTTTCAGGTCCTTTAATAAGCCGGCGACCGGTTTGTCCATTTGGCGGCATAATTCGGTATGGTTCTTTTCGATGCCCGAATGCGCGTCCCACTTGCTGCCTGCACCATGATAGATCTGTACAAATCGCACACCGCTTTCAGACATTCGACGGGCCAGCAGACAAAGCCGTCCCATGTTTGCGGTTTCCTTCTGATCCATACCGTAAAGCGCTAAAGTCGATTCGGATTCATTCGACAGGTCGATCGTCTGCGGTGCCTCGGCCTGCATGCGGAACCCGAGTTCGTAACTTGCTATCCGTGCTTCTAATTCCGATTGATCGGGATGCAGTGCGGCAAACGATCGGTTGAGCTGGTTGAGGAAACCGACTTTGGAAACTTGACGCGACTGAGACACGCCTTCGGGCGGAAAAAGATTCGGAATCGGATCGCCCGATTCATTGAAGCGGATTCCTTGATATGCCGCTGGCATGAACCCGGCGCTCCAATTTCGCGGTCCGTTAACGACCGACGACCGATTGTCTTGCATCACAACGTAAGCCGGCAGGTCCTCGTTCTCGGTCCCCAAACCGTAACTGACCCAACTGCCCAGCGACGGTCTGCCGCCAAGGATCGAACAGGTGTTCATTTGGCATACGCCGGCCGAATGGTTCACACCATCGGCCCAGCAAGATCGGATCACCGCTATATCGTCGACACATTCGGCGGTATGCGGCAACCAATCCGAAACCCAGGTACCCGACTGGCCATATTGTTTCCACTGACGCTTGCTGGCCAGGAGCGGTGATCGCGATTCGCCCATCGCCGTCAACACATTACCAAAGCTTTCCGGCAAGGTTTGGCCCGCCAGATCGTTCAGCAGTGGTTTGGGGTCAAACGTATCGATATGGCTGGGGCCGCCTTCCATAAATAAGAAGATCACCCGCTTGGCTTTGGGCGTAAAGTGCGGACCGATCGGTGAAGCGTGAATCGAATCGGTCGCTGGTTTTGCGTCCGCAGCGACCACGCGTCGCTGGCCAGCGAGCATACCGGCCAGCGCAACGGCGCCAAAGCCTGCGCCACTGCGCGTCAAGAACTCTCGGCGAGAGTTTGGGATTTCGATGTGGGGCCTACGCATGGGATTGCTCATTACAGTTTTCTAATGCCGAGTCGATCAAGGTGAGTATAAGAACTCGTTGGAGTTAAGCACGGCATGGCAAAGGTCTATCATCGCTCCGGCGATCGGATCAGAGGCGGTCGCGATCGCGCTGGAGTCGATCAAATCCAGTCCGTTTGGCGAACTGTCACGTCGAACGCCAGGATCGCTTTCAAACCGCCAATAACCGACCGTCGACTCGGCGACCGCTTCACCGGTGAACAACAAGCGGCCTTGATCGAGTTCGCCACGGCTGAGCCTTACGCTGTCGATCAATCCGTCAAACACGCTGGTCTTATCACCACGACCGCCGATCACCAGCGGTTGGTTATTGGTCAATCCGCCAACGATATCGTGCGGCACGGATATCGACAAAAGCGGTTCGTCGTCGTTTGACAAATCTTTCAAGAAGAATGTTGCCGAGCCTCGTTCGGCTTCGCGTTCGCCACTGGCCGGTTTGGCCATCTTAACACTGACGGAGACGAAGTAGGGTTTATTCATCTCGATATGATGATCGGAAAACAGGGCCGCTTCGCCGAATGTTCCATTGAGCTTCTTGCCCCACAATTGAATGACCAAGGTTTGTGGCTTGCGGCGAGAGCCTTTGCCAGTGATCCCCAAGCCCCAACCAGGCGAGCCTGATTTACCATTCCATTTTGACACCGCGGTACGAACGCTGCCGGTATCATAAATCGATCGCGGTTGAATGAACGTCTCGACCGTAAAGTCTTCTAATTCAAGTTCTTTCCGATTGGCGACTGCTAGGCGGGGTTGATCGACTTCCGGCGAAACCGAAATCGCTGCGCCATCACGATAAGCCATTTTTCCGATCACATACTCATGCGCCTTTGTATCGGGTGAAACTTCGCTGATCACCCTGAATTGTGAATCCAAGAACGCCAATGCGGCATCTCTTTCATTCGCGTCGGGCGTGCGTCCGTAGGCCAATCGCCAAAGCTTTTCGATCGCCAGTGCGGGATCGTTGTTGCCGTCCATCACGCGATCGGCCAACGCTTCGGCGTAACGCAGCAATTGCGGGCTGTTCAGCAGCATCAGCGACTGCACAGGGGTTGTTGTCGTATTGCGAGACGATTCGCTGGTGAAGAACGCCGGTAGGTCGAAAACGTCTAAGAACGGATCGCGCGAGTTTCGCATCGACCGCGTGAAGACTGTCCGCCGTGGCGTGTCGCCCATGACGCCTTCGCCACCGGTGGTTGGGATCAATTTTCCGGAAACCGCCAGCACTGAGTCGCGAATTTGTTCCGCGTCCAACCGTCGCGTATCGGATCGCCAGTAGAAGCGATTGGACGGATCGATCACGGTTAGCGAAGAAAATTGCGGGTGCGCCGTTGATTGACGATAAGCGGCGGAAGTCACGATCAAACGGTGCAGTGTCTTCAAGCTCCAGGCGTTCTCGACCAGATAAGTGGCCAGGAAATCGAGCAGTTCAGGATGGGTCGGTTGGCCACCGAGTTTGCCGAAGTCGCTGCCGTTGGATGCCAAGCCACGACCGAAATGATATTGCCAAAGTCGATTGGCGATCACGCGCGAAGTCAGCGGATGATCCGGTTGTGTCAACCAACGCGCCAAAGCTGTTCGGCGCCCTGTCGTGGGCGAGTCTGGTATTGGTTGGATTTCCGCGTCGCTGTCGTCCAGCAGCGTTAAGAAACCGGGCGGCACAGGATCCTTCGATCGTTTGGGGATGATCGTCTCTGGGGCTTGCGGACCGACATCGCGAACGGTCAATGCAACCGGCAATGGCTTGGGTTTCTTGGCATCGAACTTGGCAAGTTCGCGTCGCAGTTCCAAAACGGCTTCTTTGTCGTCGCCCTTGATCTTGCCGTCCAATCGTTCAAACTCAAAATCGACTTGTCGTTGAACCAAGTAAGCGATTTGGCGCTCGTGCGGTGTCTGCTGGTCAATCGGTTTGTTGTAGATCGCCTGTGTTTCGAGTGGAAACTTTTCGACAGCGGTTAGTGTTGCTGCCGGATGATACTTCAACTCGATCTCATAAATCTTATCACGCAGTTCTTTCGTTTCCGCTTCCCACTTCGCTAACTCCGCTTCGTACTGCTGTCGCTCACCGGGCGATGGAACAGGCGAGTCTACCGGCATCAGCGGTTGGAAGAAGGCTTGAAGGCGATAATAATCACGCTGCAAAATCGGGTCGAACTTGTGATCGTGACACTTCGCGCACTGCATCCCCATCCCTAAGAAAACGTCACCGGTGGTATCGGTAACATCTTCCAAAATGGTTCGCCATTGGCCGAATGCGTCACGATTGTTGTATTCATAAATCCAGTGTCGTAGGAAGCCGGTTGCGATCAATGCATCGCTGTCACCTGGAAACATCTCATCGCCCGCGAGCTGTTCTTGGACAAAGCGATCATAAGGTTTATCGTCATTGAAAGATCGAATCACATAATCGCGATATCGCCAAGCGTTGGGGCGATAGTGATCGATGCGATAGCCGTCGGAGTCGGCATAACGTACCAGGTCCAACCAATGTCGCGCCCACCGCTGGCCGAACTGAGGGCTGTCGAGCAATTGATCGACCAGTCGTTCATAGGCACCGGCAGAATCGTCGTTGACAAAATCGGCCACTTGTTCGGGCGTTGGTGGTAAGCCGACCAAATCGAAATACAATCGCCGAACGATCGAAACCCGATCGGCCGGCGGCGCTGGAAACAGCGACTGGGAAGACATTGCGTTAAGGATAAACGCATCGATCGGGTTGTCTTTCCAGTGGGTTGTCGCAGCCTGAGCCGACAAAGGCCCGGTACCCGCTTGGATCGCCGAGATGTCGGGAACGGAAGGTTTGGACAGCGGTTGAAACGCCCACCACTTGCGATCTTCATCGCTGATCTTGCTGCCTGAAGGCGACTTGGGCGGCATCGACTCCAGATCGACAGCTTGCCCCGGCCAGGGGGCTCCCATCTCGACCCAACGTTCCAAAATTGCGATTTGGTCGCCGGGTAATTTGCCCGAAGGTGGCATTTCATACGATTCATAGCGGACCGCTTCCAGCAGCAGGCTCGCCGCCGGATCATCCGAATCTAGCGCTGACCCCGACTCACCACCGGCATGAATCGCGGTCAACGAATCGAGCCGCAAATCACCTTTTTGTTCTTCGGGGCCGTGGCACGACCAACAGTGTTCGGCCAAAAGTGGCCTCACCTTCAATTCAAAAAAGACCATTTGTTGATCGATGGTGGCATTTTCTTCGGCCAGCGAGTGTTTTGGTCCGACGATCGCTGCCGCAGCGATCAGCGAAAAACAGATTGCCAGAGTCAATCGCTTCGCAACGACCAAGCGGGCGCTAAGGCGATTTGCAGATTGCACGAGGCAATTGCCAAAATGAGTCGTCATCAACAAGGCTGAGCTCACATGGGCGGGAGAACGACAGGCGGGAGACGTCCGATGCGGATCGTCGCCCCTAGTCTATCCGATTCGCAGCCTTTAAGCAAAGGTCGGAGCCACTCTGGCGTCGTCCGTGCATCTTCACTCATCCGAAAAGTGCACCCCTTGTTTGGCGTAAACGCGTTTCAGCTCATGCTTGGGGTCTTACCAGCGAAAGCTTCATTCTTGTCCAAAGCCGCCCGATCAGGCTCGCTCGGGCGTGGGGTTCGTCAGGTGTGTCCATTTCGTAGTCGCCGCAATCGAGACTCAAGTCATAACCTTCACAATACAACTTGCTTAACGAAGCAAAATTGCCGCCCCGGTCTATCCCGTCAGGTCCGGCGCTGTAGAGCGCGAAAGAATTATCGTCACATCGATAGATGAAGTTGGTGCCGGTGAAGGGATCACAGGGCACATCGCTCATGACCTTTGGCGCCAAAGCGGCAAGCGTTTTGGGATATCGTCCGTTATCAGATTTCCAGCAACGAACGGCCAAATCGACAGCCAACAAGCGAGCCATCGCCGACGTACGGAAATCGGCATGAGCATAAGCGATCTGCCGATCATGCTGAGGCCAATTGGAAAACTCCTTTACGGTTTCGATAGCAATCCGTTGATCTTCAATAGGTATTTCGCTGGCAGGGTCCAGCAAATAATCGTCCGACAATTCCGTATGATTGGCCTCATAATAATCTGTTTCGGTCTCCCACAGCGCGTCGCGCTCCGCGATCTCATTGAACGGTTCCTTGTCGATGTCATAGCGCGCGACGGCAGCAATCAACTCGCGACGAACATCGTCCGGGAAGTGTTCTCGTACGACTCGCAACCGTTCAACCGCGCAGCCCGCGAATGCGACCGCAATCAGATAATCGACCATCAACCCGCCGCGCCGGACGGCGTTTGCGAGATCGAGCAGAATCATTCCATATCGAGCCGTTTCTTTATATTCACCACTGTATGCCGAAACGTTCGCCGCAAATTGCAATGCCCAACTGAGTTTCCTCAATTGCTGCAAATCATTCATGTGATGATCGAAAAAATCTTTCTGAAACCGAACCGGCACAACACACTGGCGAAGCGGCAGCCTTTCCAGTGAGTTCAAGATCGGCTTGATCTGTTCCAGCAGCGTGGCGGCTTCATCGATACAGCGATTATCGATTACTTCGAACGCTTCCACTGCACCGACCTGGCCGGCGGAGTCGAGCAATTCATGGTAAATGGATTCGGCCATGGTGCGACCTTAGATTGAAAGCGGTGAATACCAGCTTTGCTTTATAAGGTGGCAAAATACCAAGTTCAAGCAATATTCGATGAATATCGTCTGCCGGCCGGGAAAAAACAGGCGTTATTCGTTGTTGTGATCGACGGCTTCAAGCAGCGCGACTCGGATTTGTTCCAATCGGTCTTCGGCGTTGATTTTCGCGCCGTCAAGTTCACTGATGTAAAACACGTCGACCGCTTGGTCGAGGTGGGTGTCGATCTTTGCGAAATGCAAAACGATTTTAAGGTTCGCTAATACCGACGATATCGATGCGAGCAAGCCTGGGCGGTCGTACGCAAACAACAGAAGGATCGTGTAACAATCCATGGTATCGTTATCAAAGCTGACTTCCGCCGGCTGCAGCTTGATTTTAGACGCTTCGGATTGAACGGTTGACGACCACACTTTTCGTTGTGGCGGGATCGCCTTTCCGGACATCATCATCCGGGCAATCCGCTCGCCGGTCTCGCGAATATGTTCGTCTTGATTGGACGTTGAGCCCTGGTCTTCGACTAAGAACGTGTCCCAGATCCAGTCATCGCGCAGCGTTGTGATTTCGGCTTTTAGAATCGACAATCCACAGGCGGCCAGCGCTGACGTCGCACGGGCAAAGATTCCGATCGGCTGGGCTTTGGGCTGCATCACGACCGTGTATTCGATCGCACCGCGACTGGCATCAAATCGGCCTCGGCAGATTGTGGAGGCTTGGCCGCCATGCTTAACAAATGCGACGGTCTCACACAGCAGACTAGACGTAAACTCGGCGGTCGGTCGCAACAGTGCCGGTTCGGGCAACTGTTGCAACAGTTCGTGGGCCAGCGGATGCGCCGACTCTGCGTTTAGCAGTGCTTCGATTTCGTCGCGTTTACGGATCGCTTGCGGGCTAAGTTGTCCGGGCAATTTGCCGGTTTCTAAGTAGGCTTTCGTGCGACTATAAAGTTCTTCGATCAGGTCTTCTTTCCAGTCCGTCAAAACGTCTGGGCCGACAGCGGTCAAGTCGGCCAGCGACATCAATGTCAACAACTCTAAACGCTCCACAGTGCCGACGTCATCGGCAAACTTAGCGATGATTTGTGGGTCATTCAAATCGTGGCGAAAAGCTGCATAGTGCATGATCAGGTGTTTGTGAACCAACCACTGCAGCGTCGCAGAGGATTCTTCGTCCAATCCCAAAACATCTGCGGTTTCCGCGGCGATGCGTTTCCCGACGTCGCTGTGATCTTCTTCAAAACCTTTACCAAGGTCATGAATCAGCAACGACAGGTGCAACATCAGTTTGTCGCCTAAACGCCGATAACGTTCTCTCGCAGGCCCTTCTTTTGATTCAAATTGTGTTGCGGCTTCGACGGCGCGAATGCAATGCCGATCGACCGTGTACTTATGGTATTCATTGAACTGCAACAAACCTCGGGCCCGCTTCATCGCCGGGATAAATTGTTCCAGCACTCGCAATTCATGCAATTGGCGAATCAGTTCCGCCAATCGCCCTGGACGGCCCATCAATGACAAGAACGATCGCACCGCGGCGGCATCGGGTTCGCCGGGCGGACGGTTGGTCATCGCCAATCGGATCGCTTGCCAAGTGCGGTGGGAGATTCGTCGCGAATAGCGATTGGCGATATCCATTAACCGAAGCACTTCGCTCAGGTTCCCGGCTGCCGATGGCAAGAAACGGTCGACGACCCAAACGTGGTACGGGCCGACACGGATCGATTCGTCGACACGGCGGGAAACGACGCGCTCAAAGACTCGTGAGATCAGCGACGATCGGCGCGCGTCGGCATAGACATAGGCCGATGCATAACGGACGTTACGGGTATGTTCAAAATAATCCTGCATGAACATTTCGACCGCCAGACGCCCTTCTTGCGGCTCGTAGCCCCACTTCTCGGCGATCTTCATTTGCGTCGGGCGATCGAGCACGTCTTGGCTGCGCCCGTTGATAAAATGCAGCTCGTTTCTCAATCGCAATAGAAAGGCTTGCGCTTGACGAATGCGGGTGAAGTCTCCGGCCGGAAGGCTGCCGAGTTTGACCAAGCGATCGAGTTCGGTTTCGCCTTCACACGCAAAACCGATCCAGCGGATCAATTGCAGATCGCGCAATCCGCCTCGTGATCGCTTGACGTTAGGACGCAGCAGGTAATTGGTTTCGCCCCACTTGGCCCGCTCTTCGCGCCGGGCTTCTTGGACCGATTCGATCAATTGGTTTCGCCGACGCATTGTCCCGTGGCGCAAGGTTGCAAAGAAACTCTCATAGACATGGAAGCTGCCACAGAGCAGCCGTGATTCGGTCAGCGACGAAAAAATCACGGGATCTTTCCAGGCCAACTTGCAGGCTTCGGCAGGCAATCGGACCGAAAAACCGAGTTGCATGCCAGCGTCGACGATTCCTCGCGACAGCGCCGATGCGAGTGGTTGGACCGACTTCGCCACACCTCGAGTGGGAACCAGCATCAAGTCAACGTCGCTGTAGGGCGCGACGTCGCAGCGCCCATATCCACCATGGGCGATCAACGCGAGGCGCGAAGCGACTTCCCGCGCATTTTGAGTGGCGACGATGTCGTTCCAGATTTCCAGAATGACTCGGTCGAACAGTTCAGTAATCTGGGCGCAGACCTGAGGTCCGGTCGCTCCATCGTCGTGACGTTTGCGGATCTTCTCCCGTCCGTCCCGCAAACGTTGGCGAGCATGCATTACAACCGGATCGATCAGCGGTGTTGAGGGTTCAGACATGCCCGTCGACTAAGAACGTGTTTGTGCCAGAACCCGCGCCAACAGCGACCCAGGGACACCAACGAATCTATAGGGCGTCTTCGCCGCGCTCGCCGGTGCGAATTCGGATGGCGTCTTCCAGATTGGTGACAAACAATTTGCCGTCGCCGATTTGGCCGGTTTGTGCCGTTTGCAACACCGTGTCGATCACCGTTTGCAGGTTTTCGTCAGTGCAAATCACTTCGATTTTAACTTTCGGCACAAAATCGATCGCGTATTCGGTGCCGCGATAAATCTCGGTGTGTCCTTTTTGACGCCCAAATCCGCGAACTTCGCTGACCGTCATGCCGTGAATGCCGTGCTCAGTGAGGGCGTTTTTGACGTCCTCTAGCTTGAAATGGCGGACAATTGCTTCGACTTTCTTCACGGTGGTTTAACCCTTACGGTAGATAATGAATCTCTGACTGACCAGCGAACGGTGAAGCTGTATTTTGAGTTAACTGGGGCCATCGGGCAAGCCGCCGACATGGTGGAAATCGGTCGCTACAATCTGATCCGCGTCAAAGTCGAAGCGACCGTTTCGACCGGCCCTCAGTTGCCCTCGCTGGTAGGTGCGGTTTCGTTTCCGGCCCCAGGTTCAGCGGCCGCAACCGGTTTGATCCACTTCACTTCATCCACCCCAGCTCGCGAGTTGACGACCCGACTGAGCACGAACAACAAATCGCCCAGCCGATTGAGGTAGACCAGCAATTCCTCACTGACACTCACCTCGTGACGACGCACCAGTGTAACGACCCGACGCTCAGCACGGCGACAGATCGATCTTGCCAAATGCAAGTGTGACGCGGCCGCCGATCCCGCTGGCAAAATGAAGTGTTTTAACGGTTGTAGCGTCGACTCGTGAGCGTCAATCTCGCGCTCAAGCCGCGCAATGTGAGCGTCGCCGATGATTCGCATGCTGAAAGCGTCGGGGTCAGGCGTGGCCAGCTCGGCACCAATCGAGAACAGTTCGCTTTGGATGTTCGAAAGCTGTTCATCGATGTCGGTCGGCAATTCCGAGGCCCGGGCAATGCCGATCGCAGCGTTCAGTTCGTCGACCGTGCCATAAGCCTCGATTCGGTCGTCGTCTTTGGATACGCGCGGGCCACCGAATAAGCCGGTGCTGCCCATGTCGCCGGTCTTGGTGTAGATTTTCATGGATAGTTTCTAAGGGTTCCAGGCGATGTGAGTTTCGTCGCCGCGGCGTCGTGCCGACGGGTTGATCGGCCCATAGTGTAGCGGCCCAGGAACCCTGTTTGGCATCCCCGCAGTGACTCTAGCGACAATCTGATCCCCTTGGTGGCGTTCGTTTAACTCGCACGCCCGCATTATGGAAAACAAAGCCCCAAAAGTCACCGCCGCGGGAATCTTGTTGATGTCGAACGGGTCGCCCAAGCGTTTCCTGTTGATGCGGCATCATGATCGGTGGGATCTGCCCAAGGGACACACCGAGCCAGGTGAATCCCTACAGCAGACTGCCTTAAGAGAGACCCAAGAAGAAACTGGGATCAAAGCATCGCAAATTGCCCTCGACCCCGCCTTTTCATTTTCACTGACTTACCCGGTCACTTATCGCCACCAAGGCAACACCGTGTTCGAAAAGACGGTTACCTATTTTTTGGGTATCGTCGACCGCGAACGCCCAGTCGTTTGCACAGAGCACGCCGGATACCAGTGGCTGGATTGGGCGCCGCCGCATCGCATTCAGTCGCAAACAATCGACCCGCTGCTGGCAGCGGTCGCAAAACATTTGGCTGCAGAATGATCGATTGAGGAAAAACGTTTGGCCTTAGGATCGTGCGGGAAATAAGTGTCCGGTACCTTTTGTGCGAAGCACCCGAAGGGCGAGTTCCTCGCAAAAGGTACCGGACACTTATTTCCCGCTCATTGCTTAGGCCTCGGTTTGAAGGCCCCGGGCAGTCGCGATCTCGCTCGCGATCGCTTCAACGGTTGCTTGTGCGGATGCGACTTTCGGCCTCATCGCTTCGACCGCAGCGGTGGTTTCCTGAGCGACTTTCTGCAGCGGTGGCAGGGCCGCCGTTACATCAGCCACTTTCTTTTGCAGGGCTGGCGCCGCGGCAAGTAAATCAGCGGCCGCCTTTTCGCCGGTCGCAACCGCAGCCGTCGCCACCTTTTCGGCTTCGGTCTTCGCAACCAAATCGACGTTTGCCGTTTCGAGCAGCTTTGTCTTTTCAGCGATCACGTTCTTGACGCTTTGAGCGATCGCAACGAGCGCCGGATCGTCCTTTTGCATCGCTAGGGTTTCGTCGGCTTTCCCGCTGGTCTCGCCCAGTTTTGCGATCACTTGCTGCAGCATCGTTACGGTTGCCGTTGATGCATTCTTGGCTTGGGTCGCGGCGACAAGTTTCTGCTTGGCGGCCTCGACCGTGGTCAAGGCTGCCTTGTAGGCTGTCTCATTCGTGGCCAATTCACCCTTTGCCGCTGCCAGATCGCTGTCACCCATGGCAAGTGCCGCAGCGGCTTCGTCTGCGGTCGCTTGCAAACCTGCCAGCGAGTTCTCTTGCTCTTCCAGCATCTTGGCCGCTTCCCCACGTCGTGTCATCAGTTCAGCCATCTTCTTGCCGAATGCCAGTTCGTCGGTCCAACGATTGACCGTCTGCTGGGCCGCGGCGACTTCAGCGGATGATTGATCGAAGGAAGCCTTCGCCGCCGCAAACGCATCCTCGGCCGGTTTGACCAATGGCATCAATCGTTGCTCATCAGCGACGGCTGTTGTCATCGCGGCAGCGGTTTCAGTTGCCGCTTTTTCGAGCGTCGCGACATCGGCAGTCGCCTTCTGCATCGCCGCGAGTTTCTCGGTCGCTGCCGCAACCGCCGCATTGGTCTGTTTTTCCTGTTCGACAAATGTCGCTTGGATCGTCGACGCTGCGGTGGCAAGACTGGTATCGTCGGGCGACTGTGCGACAGCAGCGGCCGCCGTTTCGGCTGCATTTTTGATCACCGGCAGCGCAGCGACCGCGTCATCGGCCGCTTTCTTCGCCGCCGCATAATCCGCAGAGATCTTCGTCAGCGTTTCTTTTCCGGCGGCGAGCGTGGTCGCCGCTGCGGTGGCTTTCGCCTTTGCATCAGCGGCTTGCTTTTGAGCGGTCTCAAATTCGCTCTTAGCTTTCTCATAAACCGTTTGAGCGGTTTGGAATGCGGTGGCCAGCGGTTGATGCGCAGTCTGTTTGGCCGTTAACGTCTGCGCAGCCTCGGCGAGCCGATTTTCCAGTGGCGGCACATTCATCACCAATTGACCAACCCGCGCACCATCGGCGGCGTTCCAAACGCGGATCTCACCCGTCCAATCGCCCGAAATCGCTCGATTGGTCTCGTTACAAAACGCGGTTCGCATCGCCAGATCGTCAAAGGCTTCGAACGCAATCTGCTGGGTACCGTTTTGATCCCACAACTTTGATACTTTATCGCGTCCACAGGAAAACAGCCGATTATCGCGAGTGAAATCAACCGATAGTGCACCGCCACCATGAGCCGCCCAGTTCTTCACTTGGCCGCCATTTTCCATTTCCCACAATCGGATCGTGGCGTCTTCGCTGGACGATGCAACCACGTTCGAATCGCCTCGCCAGGCGACATCCGTGACTGCCGCGGTATGTCCGGGCAAAGCGAG
>DIUH01000174.1:0-233 GCA_002428205.1 Planctomycetaceae bacterium UBA6163 | reverse complement strand
CTGGCCAGCAGCACGCTGTCCGGACTGAACTCCAACGACGTAACCCATTCGGTGTGCTTGCGAATCTCATGCAGCAACTGACCCGTCTCGGTGGCGTAAATCCGCAACACTCGCTGTGGCCCGGCCATGGCGACTAATTTTTGATCCGAACTGATATCGGCGGCCAGCACTTCATCAAGCTCTTCACCGACTTCAATGATGCGGTCGCCAGTTTGGATGTCCCAAACGACCAC
>DIUH01000133.1 GCA_002428205.1 Planctomycetaceae bacterium UBA6163 | reverse complement strand
GACCCGACCAGCGGTTCGATTCACGTCGATGGCCACGACCTGCGCGACGTCGATCCGCAAAGTTATCGGCGGATGTTGGGAATCGTCGAACAAGACGTATTCCTGTTTGACGGCTCGATCCGCGAGAACATTCTGTATGCTCGTCGCCGCGCCAGCGACGAAGAAATGATCGCCGCCGCGCAAGCCGCTGCCGCTGACGAATTCATCAGCGCCCTGCCCGACGGCTACGACACGCTGATCGGCGAACGCGGATTCAAGCTTTCCGGCGGCCAGCGTCAACGGATCGCGATCGCCCGAGCGATCCTGGCTGACCCGAAAATCTTGATCCTCGATGAAGCGACCAGCAATCTCGACAGCGAAAGTGAGCGGCTGATCCAGCAAAGCTTGAGCGAACTGCTGCGCGGCCGCACGGCGTTTGTCATCGCTCACCGGCTGAGCACGATTCGCGGTGCCGATAAAATTGTGGTGGTGGATGACGGACGAATCGTCCAAGTCGGCACGCACGATGCTCTGCTGGAAAAATCCGGCCGCTATCGCGACATGATCTTGCTGCAAACGACGCCCGAACTGATCGGCTCCAACTGATGCACAGGCTTTAGCCTGTTGCGTATAATCGAAGCTGATTCTGACGTCCCTGAATTCCCGCCCCGCCATTTCGATCCAAGTTCGATACCATGATCATCCGCCGACTTTCGCTCTGCATTGCCAGCCTTGCGATCACCACCGCCGCGTTTGCCGGTGACACCGATTCACCCCAGTGGCGAGGGCCCAATCGCGATGGCATCGCCGCACCACAGCCGCTGCTGAAGGAGTGGCCCGCCGGTGGGCCTAAAATCAAATGGGAGTTTCGTGATTCGGGAGTCGGCTACAGCGGCTTTTCCATCCGTGACAAAGTCCTCTACACGATGGGCACGCGCGAAGACGGTTGTTATGCGATCGGCATCGACACCAACGGCGGCAAAATGCTGTGGCAAACCAAAATCAGCCGAGCAACGAGCGGCGAAGATTACGCACACGGTTGGGGTGGCGGCCCACGCAGCACACCGACGGTCGATGGTGATTTTGTCTATGCACTCAGCGACGCGGGCGTCCTCGCTTGCTTGACCGCCGATAAAGGCGAACTGATTTGGTCAGTCGATTTTGTCGCCGACTATGAAGGGTCGATTCCGAAGTGGGGATTCAGTGAATCGGTCCTGATCGACGGCGACCGCGTGATCGCGACTCCGGGCGGAACCAGCTTTATGGTCGGCTTTGATAAAAAGACCGGCAAAGAAGTTTGGAAATCGACAGGTCATCAAAACGCCGCGCAGTATGTTTCACCCATGAAACATACGGTCGGCGACGTTTCCTTCTATGTGACGGCCAGCAAGTCGGGACTGGTTGCGTTTGATACCGAAACCGGAAAGCTGCTATTCCAAAACGCTGCTACGGGTAACGACGTTGCTGTGATCCCCACACCGATTCCGTTTGATAATTACATCTATCACACCAGCGATTATGGCGCAGGCAGTGTCTTACTTAAGCTCACTGCCGGCGAAAACCGAACCGTACAAGCCGAACAGGTTTATCATGAAAGCACCAAGTCGATGCAAAACCACCACGGCGGCGTCGTGTTGATCGACGGAGTGATTTATGGCGCGACAAAGGTCAGCGGTGGAGCTTGGATGGCCCAGGATGTCAAAACCGGTGAAGCCTTATGGATGGAGCGGATGCGACCAAACCGCAGTGGTTCAATCGCCTATGCAGACGGTTTGCTCTACTGTTACAACGACGAAGAAGCAACCTTATGGTTAGTTGAACCGAGTCGCGAATCGTTCAAGAAGATTAGCGAACTGAAGCTGCCCGAAACCACCAAAACCGACCGAGGCAGCGGCGCGATTTGGGCCCACCCCGTCATCGCTGACGGCACGCTCTACCTTCGCGACCAAGAGCTGATCTTCGCATTCGACATCGCTCGTTAATTTCCGTGCGAAAAGAACTGTGCGAAAACGTGTTCCATGCATCAGGGGTTAGACGCAAGCCTGTTTGGCAAGCGGCTTGTTCCGGATCAATTTTTGCGTTTTAGCTGGCGTGGGATTGCGATTGTTTGCGCTGCTGGGCCAGTTGGCAACCGTGGGAGAGGTCGCACGCAAGCTGCTTTCCACATCGGTGACGAAGTCTTCCGAGTATCGCAAGTTTTTCTTCCGACTGGCCGCTATGGCTGGTAAGCGGGTAAGATGGATTCGTTCGTAGTCCCGCGTTTAGGCGGTGGGGAATTTGGTGATCTCATTGCCGCCTAAAGGCGGTACTACAAACAGGGCCGCCAGTATCACTAAACCACTTTATGATTGAAAAAGAGCATCCTGCATGCCTCCACGCAATATCCACATCATTATCGTGGCAATCTTTATTTGCTCCGTTTGTTTCGTGACAGCGAAACGGGCAAAACGGGCGATGTTGGTGGGCGATGCGATCGAACTGATCGATCGCTATTACGTCGATCCTGTGGAGAGCGCATCGCTAGTCGAGGCGGCGATGACAGGCTTGACGGCGAGCCTGGACCAGCACAGCGAGTTCATTCCGGCGGATATGTATTCGGCGTTTAACGACGTGATTCAGCAGGAGTTTGCGGGGGTGGGGATTTTGGTCGAGCAACCAGAAGCCGGCAAACCGGTTCGGGTGATCACCCCGTTGGTCGGGTCGCCGGCGTTGATGGCAGGGCTGATGCCCGCAGACCAGATCGTGTCGATCGGCGGCGAAGACGTTTCGAAAATGGAGATTCGTGATGTCAGCAATCGACTGCGTGGGCCTGTCAACACCGATGTCGTAATCGGCGTGCGGCGCGAAGTGGACGACAAGACTGAGAAACTGGAAATTCGGCTCACCCGTAAATCGATCGCGCTGGAGTCCGTCGTTGGTGATCATCGTGACCCCGATGACCACTGGGTTTTTCGATTGCGAAAGTATCCCGAAATCGCCTACGTCCGGGTGACCAGTTTTGGCGAGAAGACCGAGGGCGAATTACGTCAGGTGTTTTTGGAAGAATTGGGCAGCGATTACGAAGCGTTGATCTTGGACGTCCGTGGCAATTCCGGCGGATTACTAGTTTCGGCTGTCAACATTTGCGACCAATTGATCGATACGGGGCGGATCGTGACGATCAAGACGCGGGGCGGAAAAATCGATTCCAAATTCGACGCCACGCCGGGAACGTTGGTTCCCAAGGAGATTCCGGTAGTGATCCTGATCGATGGGAACTCGGCTTCGGCCAGCGAAATTTTGGCCGCCTGCCTGCAGGATCATGGCCGTGCGACGGTGATCGGAACACGCTCTTTTGGCAAAGGGACGGTGCAAAACGTGTTGCCGCTGGAATCGGGCCGCAGCGCACTGAAACTTACTACGGCTCGCTATTACCGACCAAACGGCAAGAATATCCACCGGATCGATAATGCACCCGAGGACGAAGAGTGGGGGGTCAGTCCGGATGAGGGAATGGCCATCACGATGACCGAAGAAGCGTATCGTGAATTGGTCCAAAAATGGCAACGGGCAAGCTTTCCGGTATCGTCACAGAAAGGTGATGCGGAAGGCGAACCGGCATCGGAAGCGAGCGAAACATTGCCGCTGAAACCGCCCGCCGCGTCATCCAAAGACGCTCAGGGACGCACGATCGACCCGCAACTGAACAAGGCGATTGAGTTCCTGAAGCAAAAGCGGATCGAGCAAGTGGCGTAAGCTTCCAGCTTGTAAATGAAGAACTTTTCCCGGTCTAGAAGCCTAGGCCACTTTCCTCCAATCGATTTTGCATTTTGGTTGCCGGTCGGGCGTTTGCAGACTATTTTGTAGGCTTACCGTCGACGCTTACTTTTTTGAACTAATCCGCTAGTGCTTCGGAACGATTCCTCCGAGGCCCATTGATTGACAAGGAAATCTTGGCCATGTCCCGATCGTTGCTCGTATCGACCGCCTTGGCGGTTGCCGCAATTTGTGGCTCCGGGTTCGTTCCCGGTGGCAGTGGAACCCGTGTCGCGGTCGCCCAGGATTCGGTGCTGACAGAGTTGTATGGCGAAGGAGTTCACGCCTATCATGCCCACGACCTGATTCGTGCCTACGACCTGTTTACTCGTGCGATCGATGGCGGATTGAACGACCCACGAGCCTACTATTTCCGCGGTCTAACGGCGATCAGCACGGGCCGCGACCACGAAGCCGAGGAGGATTTTCGTGCTGGCGCAGCGATCGAAGCCCGCAATGGGGCTGGCGGATCAGTCGGACGCGCATTGACTCGCGTTCAGGGTTCAGAGCGGATGATGATCGAAAAAGCCAGAACCGAAGGCCGGTTAAGCGCTCAGGCCGAAATGGCCGCCGATGCCGCGCGACGATACTCAGGTCAACAGGCAGCGGAAGCGGAAGTCTTGCGAGCTCCGCCAAGTCCGCGTCCACGCCCCGCGATGCCGGGCGTTCGGCCGCTGCCGGTTCCTGGCCCTGGTGCACCGTCGCCGTTTGACAATGATTCGGCTGCTGGTCAACCTACGGTTCAGGCTAAGGATGCGCTGCCCGATCCAATGGATGACCCGTTCGCCGACGACGGCGCTCCGGCACCGGCTGCGGGTAACGCGCCAGCTGCCATGGATGCTACTGACCCGTTTGGCAGCGGTGCAGCGCCTGCGGGTAATGACCCCTTCGCCACACCTCCGGCCGGCGGAGCCCCAGCGGCCGATCCTTTCGCCGATCCGTTTGGGTCGTGATAAGGTAGCAGGCACTCTCCGAGTGCCGTCAGCAAAGTAGCAGGCACTCTCCGAGTGCCGTCAGCAACTTATCCCATTCTGAAAAACGTTTTTGTCACGGCACACGGAGTGTGCCTACTAC
>DIUH01000033.1:12789-13131 GCA_002428205.1 Planctomycetaceae bacterium UBA6163 | reverse complement strand
CACTTATTATGAAATCGTTTTTAAACGCCAAGAAACTCCTTGGTCTAGTTGTAGTAGTCTCAACGGGACTTTGGCTAATCAATGTATCTGTTCATGCGAATCCGAACGACCTGGGTTTACCTGGCGGGCCTGCGAGCACCGAGATTACAATTGATCATGAATGTAAGGTAAAGACTTGCGCACGTGGCATTGTTACTTTTGAGAACGAATGTCTCACGCCGAACAATGCATGCGGAACGCAAACATGCGTAATTTGCGACGGAAGTGTGATTATAGAAGTATGCTGGTTTAATCAAGGCAAACAATGCCACACGCAAATTAAAAACGAGTCAGGCAACTGGG
>DIUH01000033.1:0-12699 GCA_002428205.1 Planctomycetaceae bacterium UBA6163 | reverse complement strand
ACCGCATTCTATTTCACATCGTATTCCTTGCGGTTTTGAGTAGTGGGTTTAGTGCTCGCGGTGACGAACTCGATCCACGTGCGCTGCGTGTCGCTGAGTTATATTCAGAGTACTTAGATAGCCTTGAGTCCTTCGAAGGCGAATACATCGAGTATACACTAATTGGTGAAAAGTTTCGTAAAACAGCCCCACCCGGGCGGATCGGAGTGCGACCGATTGTAAAGCTTGATGGCGTCGACCACGAATTAATAATAAAAGGCCGTTTTTGGTTTTCGAAGGGGCTTGCCCTTGAGCGGTACGAAACAGTGGGGCAGAGCTTTGACGATAGCTTCAAAAACATTGAGGAGGACCGTCGATTAGCGGCCTTTAATGGCCAGGAGATCTTTGCGTACCATCCAATCGAGAATTCCGGTTCAATCTACAAACCGGGGCAAGTGCCAACGAATGCTTTAATCATCGCAAGTACGGTTGGGAGGTTGCTTGGAAAACGAGTCAACCCCAATCCGCCGGAAGACCTAATTGATTACATTCGCCGTGCAAAATCGCTGCGAGTCATTGAAGATCTGGACGATGAGATCCGTATCGCGGGAGTTACTGACGCGATCGATGACGGTCATGCGACAGAAGTAATGTTTGAAGCTGTTTTCGTAAAGAGTCGGAACTACATGCCTCGCTATTGGCACACCGGAAGCGCGAAGTTTGGCATTGTACAGTTTTCATCGGAAATTGTTGAAACGTTTGAGCTTGACGGCGTTTGGATTCCGAAGCGTGGTAAAAGCATGAATTACTATTATGTGATGAAAGGCCCTACCGAAAAGGATGGCTTAAGAAGCGAGTTTCGATCAGGCGGTCAGGTCACGATTGATCCGTCGACGGTAAAAGTCAATCACCCTCTTTCACCTGAGCTTTTCACTCCGAAAATTCCCGCCGGTGGTCGCGTCGCGAACCTGATTACGGGCGAAATCATCAATGCCGAAGGAGTTGTGCTGTCGGTCGACGGCCCCGTGCCGATGCCGGCTCTGATTAATGAAGATTCACTGAGTCCGCGTTCAAGGATTTTGTTCGCGCTGGCATTCTCTTTAATCTTAAGTGGAATTGCTGCTCTCGCGTGGAAGAAGGCGGTCGCGAAACGATGATAAGATTTGCTTGGGGAAGAGAGATGCGTCATTGGCTACGCTTAGCGCGAAAACAACTTCTATTCTCGCTGGGCGCTTCTGCATGTTTGTGTCTCGTTGTTGGCTGTGGGGCAGCATCCACTACCGATCCAGATAAGCCAATGTTGCGACTTGAAGGAAACCAGGACGTTCAAGTGAGTGATGGGAAAAGATCAGCAACGGTGGTATTGCAGGTCATTAACGACTCGCCGCGTAGGGTTGCTTTGAACGAAGTCATCTCAACGACTTGCGGATGTACGTCAGCAGAATTGAAGAAACTGGTTCTCGATCCGCAAGAATCGACAGATTTAACCGTCAACGTCCGTTATAATGGCAGCGTCGTGCAGCAGGTCGAGGCCGTTGTGACGGAAAGTGAATCAAACTTTCAGTTACGAGTGCCATTGTNNCTGGTGTTTTTGCGGCGACACCAAATAGACTTCATTTAAGTCGCACCGAAGGCGACCCCGAGGATTTGACGTCACGAGTCACGATTTGTCTGGATACCGCACTTGAAGACTCCCTCAAGGTTCAATCGATACCGGAGTTTATTTCCTCTGCGCGGATTGTAAAAACGGAGCTGAGTGATCTGGTCCTGGTCACAACGATCCCTCCGAGCTTAGGTNNCAGCCAGCAAGGAACTATCGTTCTCACTGCGGGCGACGACAAGAGGCTCGAGATTCCCGTTTCACTTGACCATGAACCTCTCGTCAGCATAACTCCCCAAACGATCGATTTTTCTAGTAAGCCAAGCCACGAATTAGTTGTACGAACGGCAAGGGGTGCAAAGATTGATTCGATTTCTCCTTCGGACAGTTTCTCGATATCGCATGAAACGATTGGAAAGGCAGCGCAAACGCATTTAATCCGAATCGAGAAACGAGATTCGACACTCTTGGTCCCGCAAAGCATTCTGGTCAAGTGTCGAATGCTCCCGGATGATACGATTGTTACCAAAGAAATTAAATTATGTTGGTGATTTCCGCGTTGGAAAACATGAGATTTCCATGATACGAAGCATGTGCGGGCTACCGCCACACGACTTAAAACCTCGCTCTGCGTTTACGCTGATTGAACTGTTGGTTGTTGTTGCGATTGTCGGTGTTTTGATTGCATTGAGCTTGGTGGCTGTTCAAAGCGCCAGGGAGTCGAGTCGCAAGTTGCAATGCCAGAACCGGTTGCGGCAGATCGGGTTAGCAATGCACCAGCATCATGATGCCAGAGGTTTTTTCCCACCAGGAAAATCGACCGACAAGCCGGGCAATGCTTATGTGCATGCTTATTGGCTAACGCATTTGTTGGAATACCTTGAACAACCTGCGATCGCAAGCGAGATGAAGGCTGCGTTCGTTGAACAGCCAGATCCGCTGAGCGTGTCTCCCAATGTTTCTGGTAAACATTCGGGATCGTGGACGGGGGTTCCGAACTTTGCTTGCCCGTCGGATTCCAGGGTGCCGGGCCCGCGAGCGACACATAAGGGATGGGTTGTAGGATTGACCAGTTACCTGGGATGCATCGGCTTTGATCACCGCTGGAACAACGGAGTCTTGTTCGCCGATTCCAGAATACGGTTTCGCGACATTACGGACGGGGCTAGTCATACGCTTATAGTCGGCGAGCGGCCACCAAGCCCAGACTTTTGGTACGGATGGTGGTATGCAGGGTATGGCCAGCGCGGTGAAGGATCAACGGATGCTTTGTTGGGGGTTGAGCAAGAAAATCTTCGTGAAGGAGCATTGTTTCAGTGCGCTTTCGGAACATCCTATTACAAAAAAGGTAAGTTAAGTAATATGTGCAGTACGCTGCACTACTGGTCGCTACATCCTGGAGGTGCCAACTTCGGATTAGCCGATGGAGCCGTTCGTTTCATTGATTACGGTGGTGGTTCGATTCTACGGGACCTATCGAGCCGCGACGGCGGAGAAGCCATTGTCTGGCCATGAAGGCGAGATTCGTGCTTCGGTTAAGCATATGATCACAGACAATCGAGTGACGGTTGGCGAGATGGCCGCTGCAAAAGGATCGCGCGGATTTTTTATAGTCGCCTTTCGCTCCGCGAAAGAACGCCAGAACGCTACTTTCGCGGAGCGAAAGGCGACACTCATTTTTCGCACGATGCTTGTAGCCCGGGGCGAACGATCGATTTGCAAACCTATTGGAATGTCGGTGTGACCCAATGGTTACTGACCGGCGGAGCGGTCAGCGACGATTTTGACCAGCACTCTGGTTATTGGGTTTCCCAGCGAATGGCGAAGAGTCGTGCTGCGACCAGGAAAACCGCTCCACAAACCATCAACACGCTCATCTGCGGCCATAGATCACCGACAGGCATGTCGCGCCAGAAGACTTTGTCATATCCATCCAGTGCCCACGCATTAAACGTCCATAACCCGGCGTCTCGCAGCGATTGGCTCATCACGTATCGCGGTACCATCGAACCGCCTAGCGCGCTCATTGTCAAAACAACAACGACCGATAATCCATTTAGTTGCCCACGTGTCTTGCAAAGCGTTGCTAGTAACAGTCCGAAAGCCGCGGCTGCCCCGGCGGTGACGAGCGTCATGATCAGGAAGCCGTCTAGGTGGCCGAGCAAATCGATGCCGAAAATGACTTGTCCCCAAACGAACATCAGCGTCGTTTGCACTAGTCCGAGCAGCGTCAAATAAAGCCACTTGCCCAGCAGCAGTTGGTCCATTGAAAGCCCGGTGGTCAGCAACCGGTCGAGCGTCTGGTTCTCGCGCTCTTCCAATAACGCTCCGCCGCCACCGGTCGCGCCGAACAGCAGGAACATCACGGCGATCCCTGCGGCGTACATCGTCACCACGGGATTGCTTTTGTTTTCGCCCAGCACATCAATGATGTCGACCGTTGCCGGGACGATGCTCGCAATGGGTGCCGCACTGATCGGCGTTCGCGAATCGGCTTGCACGACGGCCGAGGTTTGGGCGACGCCGGAAGTTTGGGCGAAGGCGGAAACCGGTGGTGGCTGGGGCATCGAGACGCTCAGAAGTGCCCGCTGGACCAGCGCGGCGACGACTTGCGGGGCGACTTGGTCGGATGAATCGCTGAGCAATTCCGCCCGGATGCCGCCGTTTTCGGCTTTTCGGATCACGATCGCCATCGCCGCATTGCCGCGGCGCACCATTGCGGTTGCCTGCCGCTGGGTCAGCCGTTCTTCGTCACGCTGGGCGTCCTGGTCGGTTTCGCCNNCGCGATTGATCGCTGCGGACCGTATCGACGGCCACAACTTTGATATTCGGAGTCGACCCGGCACCGACGCCGCCGCCAAAAATCAGCGCGAAGATACTGAAGAAGGCGATCGGCACGACGAAAGCCAGCAGTAATTCGATGCGGTTGTGCACCAAACGGCGAACACAAACCATCAAGACGGTCCAAATCATTTTGCCGCCACTGGTTCGCGGTGCAACATCTCAAGGCATTTCCGCATGGGTTCAGTCTCGCAGCTCCTGGCCGGTCAAATGCAAGAAAACGTCGTGCAACGACGGGCTGTGGACTTCGACGTTCAAGATCGAGTAGCCGGCGCTGCTGACCCCTTGTAGCAAGCCTGGCAGTTGTCCCGCCACATCGCTGACCCGAGTTTGCAGGCAACATTCATCGACTCGAGTATCTTCGCCTAATGACGCGTGAATCGGGCCGACGTACCAAGGCATGATCGGTTGTTCCAGCGGTCGATCGATCCGCAGCCGCACATGACGCGATGGTCCGATCGTCGATTGAATCAGGTCATCGAGCGTTCCGTCGGCGATTACGCGACCATGATCGATGATCACGATCCGGTCGCATCGCTGTTCGGCTTCGTCCAGATGGTGTGTCGTCAACAGGATCGAAGTCCCCGAATCGCGAAGCTGGTCCAACATCTCAAAAATTCGCTGGCGGCTCTGCGGATCAACCCCTACGGTCGGTTCGTCCAGTAGCAGAACGCTGGGAGAATGCATCACGCCACACGCCAAGTTTACTCGGCGCTTCATCCCACCGGAAAAACCGCCGACCAATTCGCCTTGGCGATCGGCCAATCCGGTCCATTCCAGTGCCCAATCGACGCGGCGACGCAGGTCGGAGCCGCGCAGGCCGTGAAAGCGGGCAAAGGCGACCAAGTTTTCTCGAGTGGTCAAATCGCCGTAAATCGCAATATCTTGGGGGACTAGGCCGAGTTGATCGCGGCCGCCGGTTGGCGGCAACGGGTTACCAAGCAGTTCGATCGAACCGGAATCGGGTTTGGTTCTTCCGGCAAGGCAGCGGATCAGCGTGGTTTTGCCGGCACCGTTTGGGCCCAGAAGCGCCAGCCGTTCGCCGACATTCAGTTGGAACGAAACGTCGCGAATCGCCTCGACTTTGCGAAATCGCTTTTTGATCGATTGAACACGCAGCGCCAAACGCAGTGTTTGGCTGGTAATCTGGGGCAAATCGCCGGCTTCAGACTGTCCGACGGACTCCGCTGGCGAATCCGACTGGGTCCGTCGTCTCATTTGTGTCGGGACGCCGCGAGACCTGGACAAGGCACCAGCGATCGGCAAAATCGCCGCGTCAGAATTCTCCTCCGGCACAACGATGGGCTCTGCCGACGCTGCGGAAGGGGCGTTTGTGTCGATGGCGGCCTTGTCCCTGCCCATAATCTTAGAATACTGGCACGTGAGTGGGCGAAACTGGCAAGCAGAGTCCAAGTGAAGGATCTTGCCTGCGGGCATGCGTTGGAAGAACCCGACTGGTCACACCCACGGAGTCGCGTTTGCGCGTTAAAATGATCACTTCTTTACTATTCGGTTGAATCGCGCCATGGGATACACGGAATTGTCAAATTCGAAAGACGATGACTCCACTTTGGCGCGTCCAAACCTTTGGCGGGAGAATCATGGCAACTTTTTGCTAGGAATTGTCGGCATCATTGTCGTATTCGGCTCATCGATCATAGCCTGTCGCCAAGCAAGAATCTTGCCACCCAGTTTTCCACGCAACCTGATTAATCGAGACGCAGAGGCGGAGGAAGCGGAGTTTTTGGCCGAAGCGAGTGAGCAAAACCGCCAAGTGGTTACCGTTCGCGTCTTGGGGGCAGGCTCTGACGAAGGCGTGGTACGTTTGGCGGTGTATGCCGGCCCGACCGGATTTAATGACCCACTGCAAGCGCTCGGCACAGACAGTTGGAAAATCCGGGACGGATTGTGCGAAGGCCGCTTTGGAATCCCAGGGGAAGTTACCGAAATCGCGATCGCGGCCTATCATGACGTCAACGACAACGGCAAACTTGATCGCAATGCGATCGGCATTCCTTCAGAGCGATACGGTTTCTCCCGTGATGCCCGCGGGATTACCGGGCCGCCAAGCTATGCCGATGCCGTGGTTACGATTTCCGACAAACCGATCGAGATTTCCATCCGATAATTGATTTCAGGCTTCGGTTTACCCGCCGAGTTGGGTGCTGGGTATCGAGTCAGGATTCAAAAAGTCATTCACCCCCATGAGACCACATCATGCCGCTTTATGAGTTCGCTTGTGATGGCTGTGACCAGACAGTCGAGGTATTGGTGCGCAGCCCGTCGGAGCAGCCGACTTGCCCCACCTGTGGAGACGACAAATTGACGAAACTATTGAGCGTACCGGCGGCCCCGGCTATTCGTTCGGGTGGTGGCCTGCCGGTGGCGCGAGCCGAAGCGATGGGGCAATCGTGTGGTGCCCCCCGTTGCTGTGGCGGCGGATGCGATTTTTAGGAAGTTTGCGATTGGTCTGGGAAGTGTCTATCACTCGCGACTGCCGCTTCAACCACCCGATCGGACAACTTTGATGGATTGGTTCAGCCCGGCCATCTTCCCACGCTCGCCCTTCCGCTAATCGTACTCACGGAAATCGGACTTCCACTTATGGCCCGCAACGAGCAGCTGATTCGCCAACACAAGATCATGCAACTGCTCGAAGCCTCTCGCTACGGCAGGACGCTGGAAGAGTTGCGTGACGAATTGGTCCGAGATCTCGGTTTAACCAACTTGCACGAACGGACGGTGCGTCGTGACATCGAAGCGTTGACCGCCGCAGGCCTTGATATTCGCAACGATACGCTCGAACGCGGCAAAGTCTACATGCTCGGCCGCGTCGAACGTGGCATCCACAAGATCAGCGTCTCCTCGACCGAATTGATCGCGTTATCGATCGGCCGCGAACTGCTGTTTCCCCTTTTGGGTACACAATATTGGCAAGGGATCGAAACTTTCTGGAGCAAATTGCATGAATCGGTTCCCGAGGGTGTCTGGGACCACTTTCAGAAATACCGCAAGTCGATTCACGTGATCGGCACGCTCGGCAAAACGTACGAAAAACATGAGGGAATGTTGCGTACAATTAACCGCGCGATTGCCGAGCATCGTGTGCTGGAGGTTCAGTACAAACCGACTGGAAAATTTGAGTCGATCCGTGAAATCGAACCGTATGGTTTAGCGGTCTATCAAAGCAGCATCTATGTTGTTGCCGCCGCGGCAGAAGTTATGGATCCCGCGGACCGGTTGCGACATTGGAAGCTCGACCGGTTTACCCGCGCGACGGCGCTGGATAAGTGGTTTAAACCAGACCCAAACGTCGATCTCACCGAACACCTCAGCCGATCGATCGGAATCTTTTCTGGCGATTCACCGGTCATGGTCCGCATTCGGCTTGGCGAATCAGCCGCCGCCTGGGTGCGCGAAGATCCTTGGCATCCGGATCAATCGTTAGAACCGATACAAGACGAATCATCCCCTGCGGAACATCGTGGCTTCATCTTGACAGTTCCTGCATCGCACCCTCGCGAACTATTGCCGAAAGTCTTGTCGCTTGGCGCAGATGCGGAAGTTTTAACGCCGGAATCGTTCCGATCCGTTGTAGCCGATGCGGTAAAAAAACTGGCTACTCGTTATCAGTAAACTCTGTTGGTTATCGCCGTCACGACTTACGCCATAGTCTTTTTCCTTTGTTCCGATTCTAACGATTCTTGCACTGGGGGTACCGTCCATACACCGATCCGTGAGTGTTTCCCGACGAACGACTTGAAATGGGCCCTTCATCGATACGATGAATAGGAAAGGTTGATTCCGTGGATGTTTTGAACATCACTTGCACCCTTGATTCCTGGCCCTACAAAACTTTCCGCTGCGGATTCGTAGCCGATTGATCGGAGTCCACGCCCAATATGAACCGGTTGATCATGCTAGCGATGACGATGCTCATTGCGTGGGGACTAGTTCCCACGCGATCTGCAACATCATTGTGTCATGCTCAAACGCCCCAGCTCCCTGATCCGACAGAACCTCAATTCTCTTCGGGGGCTGACCAGGCATCCGCGTTCCGACAGATGCTGGCTGAATCACCATCGGCCCCCAACGCTTGGTGGAACGCATACGCCCACCAGACGTTACTGAAGGAACCGGATTGGATTCAGTTTGATATTTCCACCGTAATGGTCGATGCGTTGACTCACAATCCGCGAATCGGGGCGGTGAAGCATCGCACCGCAATCGCTTTGGAACAAGTGATTCAAGAAGACGCCGCGTTTGATGCCAACGTATTATTAGAAAGCCGTGTCGGTCGTACTGGTGACCCGGTCGGCAACACGCTGACAACCGGTGGTCCCGATCGCTTGATCGAAGAATCTTGGAATAATCGCGCTGGAATCGTAAAGAACACTCGTCGAGGCACCGCCGTCGACCTTTCACAGCAGACGGGCCTACTGGACAGCAACAGCCAATTCTTTGAACCCCGAAATCAAGGCAATGCGAGGCTAAGTTTAAGCCTTACTCAACCGCTGCTAGCCGGCTCCGGTACGCTTTATAACGAACGCCTGCTTTTACAGGCGCGAATCAATTCACGAATGACTTGGCAGGAATTAATCCGCGAGGTGCAAACGCAGGTCGGCGGTGTGATGAGCGCCTTCTGGCAATTATACGAAGCCCGCTGCCACCTGCTGCAGAACCTCGACGCGCTGCACCGCGCCAACGAAATCGCCGCGATCATCGAAGCCCGACAAGGCTTCGATTCCGGACAATTGGAACTTGCTAAGGTTCGCACACGGATTGCCAGATTGAATGATCGGATTGTTAGTTCCCAGCGAACTGTTTTGAATCAACAAGTTCTGTTGATGCAATTGGTCAATTCACCGACCTTAACCCCGGGTGCCAAGTTAGAGTTGATTCCCAACGGAATGCCCTTTTGTTCGCCGCTGGCCATCGATCCTCGAGATGCAATCCTGACAGGCGTGAACCATCGCACCGACGTCCGCGCCGCAGCAATGGAATTAGAGTCTGCCGCACTGGCGATCAAGGTTTCACGCAATGAACTGTTGCCACAGTTGGATGCCGTGGTTTCAGGTTACCTGGCCGCATTGAATGGACAAAACAACATCGGTCGGTCATTTGTCGAGCAATTCACCGAAGTCCCCGGCGTCTCAGGTGGTTTGGTTTACGAACGGCCCTATGGTAATCGTGCTGCGAAATCGAAGTTGCGTTCGTCGCACCAACGCTATTTAGAAATGGGACAGCGTTATCGCGAAGCGATCGCGATCACATCGGCTGAAGTTACCATGGCGGTGCAGAACCTGAATGCGATTTCCAGCCAATCAGACATCAAAGCGCGGTTGTTAGTAGAAGCTGTCAAACAAGAAAAACTGATCCGCCAACGATGGGAGGTCATGGGTACCGATGGGCGTTATGCGGCCCTCGTGCTAGAAGATTTACTCGAACAGTTGGAACAGCGAACCGCAGCGGAAAACGACTATGTATCTAACCATGTGAACTACTTGCTAAGCCTAATCGAACTTCAGAAAGCGATGGGAACACTGTTGTTGGCTGAAGGGATCGAGCCTTTGTCAACCAATCGAGTCAATGATCCGGTGATGCTTCCGCTTCCTAGCATGATCCCGGTCGTCAAGTCGTCTCTTGACGAATCGAATCAGACAGGATCGCCTAAGGCAGGATCGCCTGTGCCATCGGTAACCGCAGACTCGAAATTAATTGATGCAGGAGTGCTGCGATGACAAGACCGATTAGCTTGACCAATGTTTACCATGAAAAAACAGTGGCTATGACGCTGAGGCTTGTTCGATGAAACCGCAGGGCAGCGTCCCGATGGTGCCACGTCCCGCGCACATCGACGCAAGCGATCTCAACCGCCAAGACTCGTTCGGCCGCAAATCAGCAGAGCCGAATGATTCTTCGTCAATGCACGCGCCTTATGAATCGCTCAATGCGTTGCAAGAATTGTTCTCGGCGCTCGATCCACAATCACCGGACGGGCCGGATTACGCTGCCAGATATGCTAAATCGGATGCCGCGTTTCTTAAATTCGTTTCGATTTGCACGTCGGGCACTCGCACAGAATCGCTAAGATCGCTCGTTCAACACCTGTCCGGCCAGTTTCCAGGCGTCACGTTTCAGGCAGGTATCGGCGGCAAAAAACTGCGTCGATTTGTTGACCCTACTTTAGGTTGGCTGGGCGCCGAAAGTGAATTGTTTCGCAACTTCGCCACTACTTGGCAGGGATTCCGAGGTGTCGATTCTCCAAAAAGTCCCAACAGTCCCATCGGGCAATCCGTTGATGATTCTTCGAACGACCAGTCGAGTTCAACACCCAGCGCTCCGTTGATTCAAGTCGACCCTGGATCAACGGTCGGCACTTTACCAACCGGCGAATTACTCGTTGCGCTTCTACGCCCCGGCGATCATAAAGGCGGCGGTGATAATCAAATACTGTTAAAAGTTTCAGGCCAACCGATCGATGCCAATCTTAAGGCTGATCTTAACCGATGGTCGAACGCCTTGTCCGCAATCATTTGGAATCGACCTTCGTGGGCGGTGCCCAAATGGGCTTATTTGAATGGCAATCGGCGCATGATCGCGTTTACAGTCACTGCCCTGGTGGCCATCGCGTTGCTATTTCCGGCACCTTATCGCGTCAAAGCCGATGTGCGAATCGAGCCGCAATCGCCACGTGTCGTTTCCGCACCCTTCGAAGCGATGATCGAGGATGTGTTGGTGCATCCGGGTGATGTGGTCAAAGCAGGTCAAACATTGCTGACGCTTGACGGTCGACCACTGCGATTGGAACGCCAGTCGTTGGATGCGGAAATCTATCAATCGGCAAAGCAGAAGGATATCGCGCTGGCAGCCGGCCGGATCGCGGAAGCTCAGCAAGCGCAATTGAAGTTCCAACAACTGGTGCGCCGCCGCGATTTGATCGACCGTCGACTTGAACAATTGACCGTATCAAGCCCGATCGATGGCGTGATTGTCAGCGGCGATTTACGGCGTTCCGTCGGCGCTTCGCTGGAACTCGGACGTGTCTTGTTGGAGATCGCACCGCTGGACCGTGTGATGGTGGAAATCGCGATTCCGGAATATGAGATTTCGATGGTGAAGGAAAACGCGAAAGCGAGAATCCGTGTCGACGCTTCAGGCACTCCCACAATCGATCAGTCGATCACCGAAATTTATCCGGCGGGCGAATTGCGCGAAGATAAGGTAGTTTTCATTTCGTTGATCGAACTGGATAACAGCGATGGTGCGTTTCGTCCCGGCATGACGGGCAAAGCGACCGTCTATGGCGATTATTGCCCATTTGTTTGGCCTTATATGCGTCGCGCAATTGACCAGATCACTTGGCTGGTCGGTCTTTAGGATAGGCACTTATTTCCCGTTCACTTGCCGGTCGCCTGTTTCCAGTGATTACTAATAAAAGTTTTCAAATTGCGACTGCGAATCTGTTTCAGGTCCTTCAGGTGCAGCGTCGTTCTTGTGTTCTTTTGACTATCGATGATTTCGACAGTCCCTTCGATTCCCACTTTTTCTAATAACTCCAAGTCGATCGCTGTCGCTGGACCGACCAACATCAATATCAAACTTTCGGGCGATTTGGTTTGCAACGTGGCCCAAGCCAAGTCGGTCGGTAATTGACCGAAGCGAATTTCACTGGCCGACTGCAAATGGACTTGGTCGATGCCGACGATCGACTGTAGCGTGGCAATCGTTTTCTCAGCCAATTCCAGCGGCCATTTCGGTTGTGCGTTATTAGGAAATCCCTTGGCCGTCCAGTGCCATCGCTGGCCAAGGATTTTCCACGGCTGATTCAATTCACGCGGATCAATGCCCGCACCCGGCAGGGCCGTTTGCAAGTCACCGCCGACTTCAAACGACTGGCGACTTTCGGCCGCTTGAGATGCAACACGCTGCGCTCGCGACGCATCGCTTGATGGGATGACAACCGATTGCACACCAGCGGTTTCACGAATAAACGATTGATTCGGTCGCGGTGAAAGACGCGTCGGCTGCGATTGCCGCTGATCGGTTCGAGTCACCTCACGTCGTGGCGGTAGTACCAGCTTGGGCGATTCGATCGAAGCGGCGGCGCGACCTTGAAGGTGAGCTTCGATTAATCCCGGTTCGAGCAACGGAGCCAAAAACTCTCCAGTGTACGAACGCGGCGGTAGGTCATCCGGACGCGGATTCTTGCCCGCTTTATCCCATGCCGATTTGGCGACCAAGGCGTGCGCCGCGATCGCTTCGGGCGGCCCTTGGGC
>DIUH01000301.1:3818-5189 GCA_002428205.1 Planctomycetaceae bacterium UBA6163 | reverse complement strand
ACCGAACGCGGCAGGCGGCGATTCATCCGATGGTGGTGGCGTTTTGGCCGGCAAGACGCTGGTCGTCACGGGCACGCTCGTTCGATACACACGCACGGAGATTAAAGAATTGATCGAACGGCTTGGTGGCCGTGCATCGGACAGCGTGTCGAAGAAGACTGATTATGTGGNNAGACGCTTTTGCCGAATTGATTGGCAAGTCGAGCCAGTGAAAATTTCAACCCCAACGGGGTTCAACATCACAGCCCAGGGTCGCGCAGCGCACCCTGGGAATACGGCACCTATCGCGGACGAACCCCAACGGGGTTCAACATTGTGACCTGTGCAACCCCTTCGGGGTTGATTTGGCGATATTGCGTGCTAGCCCAGGGTGCGCTGCGCGACCCTGGGCTTTGATGTTTGACCGCGTTGCGGTCGGGATGCTGTCGCCTACGCGTCAGTTTGTAAAAACTCACTACTTTTTTCAAAATCTATCTGCCCCTAACCTTGCGACCCAGTCGGTAACCTCATCGATCAGGGCGATTCGATCTTCTGCTAAATAAAGCACATGGTCCCACTGACGATGGTAACGGACGGTGATGCGTCCCCGATCGTTCAACCCAGGGAACATTCGCTTAAACTGATTGGCGTGGTTGTAATATTGATGAACGCCACCTGTGTAGATAGCCAGCAAGGATGTACCACGATCAACTAAGGTTTGCAGTTGCTTTTCGGCAGTTTCGCGATCGGGAAATTCGCGAATGTCCAGTCCCGGTGCAAGCGACGCGGGCGGTGCGGAATGGTCGTGAAGACCTAATACAGAACGTGCCTTGCAAACCACCTTATCGCGGCGAAGCAAGAATGGCAGTTGCCGACTGACGAGCCGATGAAAATGATATCGCGGTGTTCGATAGCCACAACCGTCGAGCATGACGACGCCACGGACGCGAGCATCGGCGAGGGCGACGTTCAAGGCATCGTCCGCTCCGGAGCATAGCCCAAACACCACGAAGTTGTTGAAGCCGAACTTTTCTTGCAAAAAATCGATCGCTTGTTTCGTTTCGTCAACGGCACGCGTTGTCGAATCGACGGACGATCCGACGGCAAGGCTTTCGCCGATTCCCGACAGGTCAAATCGGAACGATGAAACGTCCGACTCGACGAGCGATTGGGCGAGTTCGACGTGCAGACGATAAGGGCCAGCGTTGTGCATCATTCCGGCGGTCAGCATCACGACGCACAGGTCTCGCGATTGACCCAAACGAATCGCCGGCGCGGTCGCGGCGAGTTTAGCGATTCCGACTAGGTTATTGGACCGGCCAAAAGTGTGGCCGGTTTCTAGCTGCATGACCGATTTGTCAATCGCATTCATGATTTCACCCGCTTGAGGAT
>DIUH01000301.1:0-3696 GCA_002428205.1 Planctomycetaceae bacterium UBA6163 | reverse complement strand
TGTACCTGTGGACGACGGACCCGATCGTATCGGCTCAAGCCGGTCAGTTCGGCTTCATCAAACTCTTCCAACATCGTTAAGTAAGTGTCACCACAGAGCACCGGGTCAACCAGAATCAAATCGTCAACACCTTCTAAGTGTGTGTTGGCGACTAGGGTGGCCCCTAAGCGCATCGCGATCACGGTTATTCGCGATGGCTGGGCAAGTTTTCGCAGCATATCGAGCGAGTCAAGGATATCTCGCTGCCAGCGGTCGGGGCCGACAGTCGCGCTGTCACCGCCCGAGTTGCCGTGCGCGGCGAAGTCGAACCGCAATGCATCCACGCCAACACGAGAGAGCAACAGCGCTAGTTGTTGAAGGTTGCGGTGCGAGCGAACGTATTCATTCCCTTCGGGCGAGCAGATTAAAACCGCGTGTCCACGCGATGGCGCACACGGCGGATAGTGAACCGCAAACAGCCTGCCTTGTTCATCAGAAGTGCCCGCTTCAAAAGACGATTGAAAGAAGAATGGATTGGGGGTTGGCAGCGAGTGAGTTTGACCCTGGGTAGCAGGCACCAATGCTTGCTCAGCCGCCGAATCTTCGCTTGTCGAATGACCGCACGAAGCGCGCCGGTCCAGCAGCGCGGCGATCATGGCGACGTTCGGGTTGGCAAAGAAATCGCGAACCGGGATCGGCATGTCAAAGTGCTTGCGGACCTGAGAGATCACGCGGGTGACGAGCAACGAGCTGCCGCCGAGTTCGAAGAAATCGTCGTAAATGCCGATCGATTCGAGCTGCAATACATCAGCAAAAATCGCGGCCAAACATCGCTGGGTATCGGTCTGCGGTGGAGCGTCATTGATCGTGCGTGCCGCTACGGCCCCCGATGCGGCAGGCAGCGAACGGCGATCGATCTTGCCGTTGATCGTCTTGGGAAACGAATCGACAAAGATATAACGGTGCGGAATCATATAATCTGGCAATTGCCCCGAAACCGAACGGATCATTTCTTCCGGGGTCAGTGTTTCGGTTCCGCACGCGATGTAGGCGGTCAAGCACTTCCGCCCATCGATTTCGTCACAACAGACGAGCGCTTCGCGAACGCGCGGATGCAACGCCAAGTGATGTTCAATCTCCTGAGGTTCGATCCGATACGATCCGAGTTTAATTTGATGGTCAATGCGTCCGGCGAATTCGATGTCGCCGCTTGGCAGCCAACGGGCAAGGTCGCCCGTCTTATAAATTCGACGTGTAACGCCGTCTGGGAATCGGACTTCGCGGAACGCTTCCGCATTCTTCTCCGGGCGATTCAGATAACCGCGTGCGAGTGCTTCGCCACCGATATAAAGTTCGCCGGTTTCGCCTGATTCGAGTGGACTATCTTTCGGGTCAAGTATGTAGGCCGCGTATCGCTTAAGCGGTTTGCCGATCGGCATATTGTCGCCGGTCCAACCTTTGGGCGGGATGAATACGGTTGCAGTGACCGTCGTTTCTGTCGGCCCATAGGCGTTGCACCACAGCAGCGAAGCGTGATCGGGAGCGACCAGTGATAGCCAACGTTGGTAATGCACTGGTGAAACTTTTTCACCGGTAACGATGACCAGTCGCAATGATTCGGGGACGCATTTGCCGGCGGCGTGCATCAGGTCGACCCATTCGTGCCAGTAGGCGGCGGCGACGTGCAGCGCAGTGATTTCGTTATTGCGAATGATCGCTGATAGTTCGATTTCGTCATCGACACGCTCTCGCGGGCGAACGACTACGGCGCTGCCGACCAACAAGGGTGGAAAGATTTCTTCGATCGCGATGTCGAAGTTAAGCGTACCGAACTGCAGCGTGCGATCTTGTGATGTTAATTGATAAATATCGATGTCGGCAAAACAGTATGCAGCCAGTGCGCGATGTTCGATCTGGACACCTTTGGGCATGCCGGTCGAACCGGAGGTGTACATGATGTAGGCGAGGTGGTTGGGATCGATCGGACAACATGGATCGTTGTCGGAGAAGGTGTCGAGTTCGACACAATCGGGATCGAACAGCCTGCGGCTCGGGCTTGCTGTTTCTGACGACGAGGATTCGAATCGATTTCGGTAGGACGGCTCACAAAATATAAAGTTGATGGAAGCATCGCCTGCCATGAATGCGATACGATCAGCGGGAAAGTCGGGATCGAGTGGCACGAAGATTCCGCCCGCCTTCATGATTCCGATCATCGCAGCGATCGCAATCGCACTGTTCTTGACACATAGGCCGACGGTTTGGCCGTGTCGCAGGCCATTGTTGATAAGAAAGTTGGCGATGCGATTGGTTTTCTCGTCAAGTTGTGTGAACGTGAGACTGCAGGAATCGTCTTGAACGGCTAACGAGTGTGGCCAACGGGCAACGGCGGTTCGGAATAGCGTGGGGAAGTCGCGTAGTGATTCGCTGGTGAGTGGATCGTCGGCTAGGTTGAGTAAGATTGGCATAAGGTTTGTTATGGCGTAATGATCTTGGTGCGTGTCATGGTGTGTTGGTTTTCGCAGGCTAGGAAGCCCACGGCGCGTTCGCAGGTTGGAAGCCTACGCCATATCTGCAGGCTAGGAAGCCTAAGCCACTTTGTTTAGCTGTAGAGCGGCAGCGTGATCTCTTCGGTCCACTGTTCATCAGCGATGAAGACTGCGCCATTGCCTACTACCATGTCTGCAGGTGCGGCAGCATCCGTTGTTGCTTGGTCGACAAGTTCATCGGTAAGATTCGCGAGAACATTAATGGATTGTTCTGCCATCGATGAGTTCCACGATTGTGTGGTGATTTCAGTACATGTAATCGATTCGGTTGACACTTTTGCGGAACCGCTCGCCGCGCCTAGAACTCCACCGAACGCATGGCTCAGCAGCTGAAGCCCGAAATTGAGTTCTTCGGGACTGATAATCAACGGTGGCAATAGTTTGACGACTTGGTCTTCTGGGCCACAGGTTTCGATCACAAGTCCGAGTTCGAACGCCTTGCGGCTGATTTGTACCGCCAGTTCCGACGGCTTCAGTTCGATACCCCAGATCATGCCGCGACCGCGAACAGCGTTGACCGAATCGGGATATTGTGCGGCTAGCGATTGGAGCGTTCGATGAATCGTTTGCTCATTAACGCGTATTTGTTCGCACAGTTTGCCATCGGACCAGAAATGGTCGAGTAACGTGCGTCCGGCGACGAACGCGAGGTTGTTGCCGCGGAACGTGCCGGTGTGTTGGCCCGGTTTCCAGACGTCGAGTTCGGGCCGCATCATCACCAGCGAAATCGGCAAGCCTCCGCCAAGGCTTTTTGACAAACAGACCATGTCGGGCTTGATGCCGCTGGCTTCAAACGCAAAAAAATCGCCGGTGCGTCCGTTGCCGACTTGGATTTCGTCGCTGATCAGCAACACTCCGTAACGTTGACAAATTTCGGCGACGTTTTGCAGCCAACGCGAACTGGCGACATTGATGCCCCCTTCGCCTTGGATCGGTTCGAGAATCACGGCCGCTGGCGTCGGCAATCCGCTGGACGGGTCGCGAAGCAGTTTGTCCAGCAACGTCGACGTGTCGACTTTGCCTAGGTAGCCGTCGTAGGGCAGGTGGGTGACGTTGTTGTGGGAATTGTAAACGTCGTCGTGGTAGTATCGGTTGCTGGTCAAAGCCAACGAACCGAGTGAGTGGCCGTGGTATCCGCCGGTGAACGCAACCACGTGAGTTCGCCGCG
>DIUH01000225.1:2339-12052 GCA_002428205.1 Planctomycetaceae bacterium UBA6163 | reverse complement strand
TTATTCACCTGGGGTATGCGATTTTGGCGGGCCGGAACGGCGGAACATGTCAAACGCTGTGCACCAGTCCTGCGTGATCTGCATCTGGCCAGTCGTGAATCTTATTCGCGGTTGGCCGATTCCGGTGAACAGTTGGGGCTAAAGAAAAATGGCCTTCTAATGCTGTGCAAGACGCAACAGGCGCTTGACGAAGAATCTCATACCGCGATTGCGGCCGATCGACTTGGGATCACGGCAACTGTTTTGGACGCTAGGCAGTTGGCAGCCATGGAACCCGGCATCACCATGGATGTCCAAGGCGGTATCCACTATCCCGGTGACTGCCATTTGGACCCCCGACGCTACGTTCAATCGCGAGAAGATTTTCTTCGCCGGTCCGATTGCCAATTGCTTTATCAAGAAGAAATTACAGGCTGGAAACTTGATGGAAATCGGATCGCAGCGGTGCGAACGGCGTCGGCCGAAATCGCTGGCGACGAGTTCGTGTTGGCCGGCGGCACGTGGTCGTCCGACTTGTCACGAAAGCTTGGCTTGAGTTTGCCGATGCAGGCTGGCAAAGGTTATAGCGTTACCAAGTCGCAACCGGTCGAATTACCGACGATCTGTTCGATTTTTGTCGAAGCACGCGTTGCGGTGACGCCCATTGGCGATCAATTGCGATTCGGTGGAACGATGGAAATCGCGGGCATCAATGATCGGATCAACCCACGACGGGTGTTAGGTATTTTGAAGTCGATACCGAAATATTACCCAAAGTTTAAGGTAGAAGACTTCGACGGTATCGCGCCCTGGCAAGGGATGCGTCCCTGTTCGCCCGATGGACTGCCCTACCTGGGGCGAACAGCGATTAAACGGAACCTGATCATCGCAACCGGACATGCCATGATGGGGCTGAGCCTAGCGCCTGTGACTGGCGAAATTGTCGGTTCGATGATCGACGGTGAACCACCATCGATCGACATCAAGATGTTAAACCCAGACCGTTACGCCACATTGAAAAAAGTGTCGTAGCGATATTTCCGGACTTGCTTTGATCGTCATGGCACCGCAATTCGTTTTCCCTTACAACAACTGGGCCGCCTTGGCCAGCGCTTCGTCGCTGCCGGCGACCAGCAGGGTATCGGAATCCTTTAATGTCGAATCTGGATCAGGTGATGGCAGGATCCGGTCGTTCAGGACATCGTGAAGCGCGATGACGGTAATGTCATAGGTTTGTCGCAACTGCAGTTCACGAATCGTCCGGCCATTCCACTTTTGGGGAACGGCCATCTCTTGAATGCTGAACCCTTCACCCAACCGGACGTAATTTAGCAGGGCTGTACCAGATAGTCGTGTGGCCAGCGCGGTCGCCGAATCTCGCTCGGGGAAAACGGTTTCGGTTACACCGATGCGTTGCATGACTCGGGCGTGGTCGCGCGAGATCACCTTCACATAAACGTCTTTGACTTTCAAATCGTGCAGCGCCATCGTGGCGAGGATGCTGGCCGTGATGTCATCGCCAGTAGCGATCACACCGATATCCGCATCGGCGGCACCGATCCGTTGCAAAGTTTGGATGTCGGTCCCGTCACCGACGGCCGCTCGTGCGACATGCGGGGCAATCCGATCGACGACATCGCCGTCGACATCGATCACAATGACATCATGGCCAGCATTGCTGAGCGATTCGGCGGCGCTGTAACCGAAGTTACCTAAGCCGATGATGATAAATCGTTTCATAAATCAGTATCCTCTCCTGCGATCGTGGTTAGCCGACCACGACATCTTCATAAGCATAACGAAAGCGGCTTTTTCGAGGTCGCCGAATCACCAGCGCCGCGGCGAGGGTTAAAGGCCCGACACGCCCTAGAAACATCAACACGGTGATGGTCGAACGCCCCATGGATGACAATTCGCCAGTCAGTCCCATCGACAACCCAACCGTATTAAAAGCGCTAACCGCCTCGAATACACGCCGCAAAAACCTGGTTTGCGAATCGTTCTGTGCTTCCGTCGCCGCCAGCGCGAACACCCCAATGGCAACCACGGCGACCGTTACAACCACCAAACCGACAGCTCTCTGGATCGTTTCGTCAGGCACCGAACGGCCAGCGAATGAAGTCGTTTCTTGAGAACGCAAACGCGACCAAGCGAGTAAACCGATCAGCGCAAAGGTGGTGGTCTTGAGGCCTCCACAGGTCGAACCGGGCGATCCGCCGATCATCATCAGTAGAATCGTTAAAAAGTTGCCACTGTCAGTCGCCTGTGCATAGTCAATCGTATTGAATCCGGCGGTTCGTGCGGTGACGCTCAGGAACAGCCCGTTGAACATTCGATCACGAATGCTCATGCCATCGAGCGTATGCTTCCACTCGAAAAGATAGAATAAGACCGCTCCGCCAACGATCAAGATTCCTGTCGTCCAGAGCACCAAACGGCTGTGCAGCGATATCCGATTTGACTTTCGCCACGTTTTGTTAAAACAACTCAGGAACGCTTCTTCCATGGTCAGAAAACCGATGCCGCCGCCGACAATCAATGCCATGATTACCATTAAGGTGGCGGGTGAATCTTGGAAGCCGATCAGCGAATCGGAGAACGTGGAGAAACCGGCGTTACAAAATGCGCTAACCGAATGAAACAGAGCGGGCCACATCGCATCAACCCATCCGTAACGCGGAGCCCAAATCAGATAAAGCGCGATCGCACCTATCGCCTCGAAAGCGAGCGTGAATCGAACCACATCAATCGCCAAACGTTTGCCATCGACGTGTGGCGCAGCGTCACGGGTACCCGAGGCTAGAGATTCGGTGCGAAGCGAGACTCGACCACCGATGGCCATGATGATCATGCTGGTAAACGCCAACATCCCGAGCCCGCCTAACTGTATCAACAGCAGAATGAACGCTTGGCCCAGCGGGGTAAAGTGGGTTGCGGTGTCGACGACAATTAACCCTGTGACACAAACGGCGCTGGTCGATGTGAAAATCGCGTCCTGCCAACCGAGCGACTCGCCAACATACAGTCCCGGCAAAAAAACTAGTCCCAGAGTTCCCAGTGCAATCAGAAGCAGAAATGAACCGACAAACATCTGCGGCGGCGTCAAGCCTTGCCACGCGTTGATAGAACGGCCTTGAGGAACATCCCACCTATCATGATGACGATGAACCGGTTGCACAGTAGTTTTACGACGCGCCACCACATGCTCACAAAAACGAATCGATCGCTATCCTGCATGGCATTGATACCCGAGGGCGATCATTGGTGGAAACACGGTACTCGAATCGATTTCGTTTGGCTATGGCAGAGAAGCGATCTGCATCTTGGACCCGCCGCCAACTAAAATTCCGAGACATCGCAGCGAAAACCCATCCTGACAAGCGATCCTTTCCACGAATCGGCATTGGGCACGGTACAATGGACAAGGATAAACCCTGATTAGCCCTGTGGGGCGTCCATTCATTCATTGTGGTGTCGTCATGAGAACTTACTTGCGCCTAAGAACTGATCATTTCGGAATTCGATTTCGCGTTTCTCAAATGCGGCGTGCCTGGCTCAGTTGGCTCGTGATCGCTTGCTGGTTCGCTTTTTCCGCGGCAACGTCCAGAGCCGACGACACCAAGTCGCCTGCAATGTTGGCTGAAATTGAACGCCTGGTGACCGAACTGGATGCGCCGCAAGCGGGTCGACGAAACGCGGCCGAACGCCAGTTGATCGACATGGGATTGCCGATCGGACCCTTCTTGCCCAAAGATTCGGACGATTTAGCGCCCGAAATGCGAATGCGGCTCAATCGTATTCGCAAGCAGTTGAAACCGGTCGCGAAGGCGGATGCGGTGCCGATCACCGCCAACGACATCCGTCTGGGTGATGCGAAGACATTGGGTGCGGCACTGGAAGCGATCAGTCGAGATAGCGGTTTGGAGTTTGAGCACCCACTGGATGATAATAAACCGATCAATCCATTTGATTCTCCGCTACCGTTTTGGCATGCCCTGGATTACGTGTTGGATGAAGCGGGGTTAGATATCGATTACTACGGTGGCGACGCAGGAGTGGTCAGTCTGCAACCACGCCCAGAAGCTAGACCTAGCCGGGTTGATACGGCAGCCTACGCCGGCATCTATCGACTTGAGCCGACGATCGTCACCAGTCGCCGCGTCTTGCGCCGAAGCGACCTGAGCGGTTTGAGCGTCGAGATCGAACTGGCATGGAAACCGGGTGTGACCCCGATCGGGGTGTCGTTGCCGCTGGACCGATTGTCGGCAAAGTTAGACGATGGCCAAACGATTAAGGCCCAGGGGGATTATGGCAATATCGATGTTGCCACCGGTCGCGAAATACCGATGTCGACATTGCAGTTTTCATTACAACTGCCAGCCGGATCGCCAACAAAGTTGACAACTCTTGCAGGACAAATCCGTTCCATGTTACCGGGCGAGTCGCATCGTTTCGATTTCCCACTGCAGACGATTTCCGCGACTCAATCCAGCGGCGCGGTTACGGTGAGGTTAGAAGATGTTCGCAAGAATGGTGATTTGCACGAAGTTCGCTTGGGTGTCGAGTTTCAGTCGGCGGGCCAAGCGATGGAAAGCCATCGCGGATTCTTACTTAATAACCCTGTCTTCGTTTCCGACGCCGAAAAAAATCGCCAAGAGCATTTGGGATATCAACTCTATCGGCAAACAGCAACGGGAATCGGAATCAGTTACCTTTTCGACCTTGGCGACAGTGCTGATGGCGCCGTTTTAACTTATGAGACTCCAACCGCCGTGGTCGAGAACGAGATCGATTTTGTGATCGAAGATGTCTTATTGCCGTGACGATCAAATCGTTAGCCATGAGCCTAAAAAGGTGCCCGGTGTTTTGTCACGATCTAGAACACCAAACCCGTTGCGACGTTGTCGGGACAGGCCCGAATGACGCCGGGCCACCTCTCCGAAGGACGGGTCGCGTTCAGGCCGTTTTTCCGTCTGGGAACAGCTCCGCGATCCGTTTGGCGTCAGGCTGATGAGCGTACTCGCTGATCTCGAATACTTCGACCGAATCGATCTGATTGCCGTGTTGTTCGCCAAATCGTTCGATCAATTCGCTGCGCCATCGATCGGCTCGATAGGCGATGTGACGCTTGATCCACGCCTCGACCCACGAAACCTTTTCGGCCTCGTTTTCTGGGACCGTGTCGAGTATGTCGGCTTCATAAGCGAGCCATTCAAATAATTGCGATCGATGACAGGCAAGCATGCGGGCGATCGTCGGCAATCGATCGGTGATGTCGATGATCACGTCAGGCCGAAGCGGGGCCGGACGCGTGAAGTGATCGGGCAAGTAGGCAACGACAGGATCTTTTCGTAGCGCTGGCACAGACGAAACGACGTTCGGTACCGTAACCAAGTACGACGCATCTTGCACGCATTGACCAACAGCGCGGTGATCGGGATGGTAGTCGCAGGTGCGGTGAGTCAGAACGAGGTCGGGTTTATAAGATCGTATTTCTTCGATGATCCGCCAGCGAACCGCAAGGCTCGGCTCTAGACTCGCATCGGGAAAATCCCAGGTCTCATAGGTCGCACCAATGATCCTGCCAGCGGCTGCAGCCTCGGCGCGACGCAACTCAACCAATTCCGCCGGCTTACGAAAGTGATGGCCTGCCGATCCGTCGGTTACCGAAATCATTTTGACCGGTCGATCCATCTGGCGATAAAGGGTCGCCAGACCACCACCAGAAAACTCGGCGTCATCGGGGTGTGCGCCAATGATTAATAGTCGTGGTGGCTGGTTCATGATCGCTGCGTCGGTTGACGGTCAGTCGGGGATTGTTTGAATGGTTGGTGGTTTTAGAACGGGAAGCCGCCTAAAGGCGGGACTACGAACAGGATGCCGCCTAAATACGGGACTACAAACGGCGTGGTGTTTGTCTACACGAAACGCGTGATGCCGGGTCGCGCGATTACCACTTCGGGTGCTGTGCCCCATTGATAGGCCGGCGGTGTTAGGTTTTCCGAGGAGTTCATCGCTTGTTCCCATGTGATCTCCTGGCCGGTGTACGATGCCATCCTTCCCATGATCGCCAGCAGCGTGCTGTGGGCCATGTATTGGCCATTGTTAATCGGATTTCCTGTGCGAATGCCGGCAAACAATTCGTCGTGTTCAACCTGATACATGTTTTTAACCGGACCATCAAACTGCCAAGTGGTGTCGGTAGTGATGTCAAGTTTTTTCTCGGATACCGTCGCACGCCCTTTGGACCCGATCGCATAAGCTGACATGTCGTTTTTACATCCTTTCTGCTGACGACAATTACTGAACAACCGTGTCCCATTCTCATATTCGTACGTAACACTGTGGTGGTCGTAAATGTTGCCATACATCGGTTCGGTTCTGACCTGGCGACCACCCATACCGATCGCTTTGGTCGGATACCCATTCATGACCCACGCAGCGACATCAAGATAGTGCACGTGTTGTTCGACATTGAAATCACCCGACAGCCAAGTGAAGTAGTACCAGTTGTGCATCTGCCAATGCATGTCGGTCCATTCTGCCTTGCGAGGTTTCACCCAGATGGATCCGCGATAGTCATTGGCGATCAAGGTATGAATGTCGCCAATCGCGCCATCGTGCAGTCGTTTTACCGTCTCGCGAAATCCGGCGTCATAGCGGATGCAAAGCCCTGAAACGACCGACAGATTTTTCCGTTTTGCTGCCGCGCAGGTTTCCAATACTGATTTTACGCCCGGAGCATCGACCGCGACCGGTTTTTCGGCAAACACATGTTTCCCCGCATCAATCGCGGCTTTCAAATGCAGCGGCCGGAAATGCGGCGGAGTCGTCAATAGGACAACGTCTACGTCGGTTGCCAACAAAGATTGGTAGGCATCGAATCCGTCGAATTGCCGTTCTGGCGGCACGTCGATCTTGTCGGCAAGTTCAGGAACGGCCAACAACGACCTTAAACTGATTTGCAACGGTTCATCAAACACGTCCGCCATGGCAACCAGTTTGACTCGCGGGTCGGCCATCAACGCCTGCCTAGCCGCGCCCGTGCCGCGGCCACCGCAACCGATCAATCCGACTCGCAGCGTATCGTCACCATTTGCGGCGTGTACCGACCTGGGCAATGTGATCGCACTGGTACCGATCACTGTAGTGCCGATCACTGCCGTACTCACCGCAGACGACAGCGACGCTTGGATGAATTGACGGCGTGATGATTCTTGCGAAGGCAGCGAAGTCTCAGCCGCAGTGCTGGGGGTGGTCTGGTCGGTCATGGCAGAGGCTGTGGTGGGATTGAAGAGTGGCGGGATTGGGGCGATGGCGAACAAAGTCCGATTGTATCGCGGTGACGCATCCTGCATCAGTAACGCATCGTTACGAAGGTCGATCTGCGTGCAGACCCGCAATGACGGTTTCAATAAACTCGCGCGCCCGACTGGCCAACGCATCGATCGCTTCCGGTTGGGTCGGCCTGGGCAGCATCGGCGCGGAAATGTTTTCAAAACAAAGCGGCATGCTCCGCCCGGTAAACGCGACCGGATGCAGCAAACGATAATGATCGATCTCGCCAAACCCGGGACCACAATCTTGGTCTACCGGCCAATTCCGATGATCCTTGATACAGAAACTGTAAACGTCGCTTGCACACTCATTGATATCGGGAATCGGATCGACATCCAAATAATCCATCACGTTGCCGGCATCATAATTAACTTTCACACTCGGATGATCGACTTCGCGAACGATCTCCGCGCATGCCTTTCCCGTGCCCGTCGATCCGCCGTGTTGTTTTACGACCAACATCACGCCATGATCGCGAGCGATCGGCCCGAGTTGTTTAAACCGCTCGATCCAAATGTCACGCTTGCCGCCGCTTGTGTGACCAAAGGTAAGTACTTGAGGAATCTTGGCGGCGCTGGCTTGCTTGATTCGATTGGTGAATACTTCCAAGCCATCCGCTGCTTCGGGATAAACCGTCGAAAACATCATCAACGGTTCCAGCCCCAGATCACGACAAACCTTTGCCAGCTCTTTCGCCTTGTCGGGACTGGCATCGGTGGGCATCACAGGGACGCGTTCACCGCCGGCGGTTTCTTGGTGCGTTGTGCCCCAGGCGACGTATCGAAACCCGGCCGATTGGATCCCCGTCAGCGCCCGTCGGAGCGGAAAGGATGAATAGGGCAAGGTCATGCAAGCGAGTTGAAAGTCAGTCTTATTTACGGCTGCGGTGTCTGCATGAACACGTTTGGTAAAGCCGGTGGCAGCGGCCGCACCAATCGAAGCCAGGATCAATTTTCGTCGATTGAGCCGAACGGGACCGAGATTCATGGTTTTCGCATTGGGTTTAACGCTAAGAATCGCTTCGTCAACTGATGATGTCGCGGCGGTTCTTAACATAATCCCAAAGGACGAATCGGTCCAGATTCTTGCCGCTGGTGAAGAAGACTCGTCCGCGGGTCGTTTCGGCCAACCGATACGCAAATCGAATGTCTTCTTCGCTCTGAGACCAACTGGGGATCAGAAACAGGTTGATTGTGATCCCTTCTTTCATACAGAGCGCCCCTTCGCGCATCGTCGCCTCTTCCGTTCTGGGATGCGGGGGGTAGAGCATGTACAGCCAATTGTCTTCGAAGTGTGCCGTCGGCAGTCCGTCGGTGATCAGCACAATTTGGCGATTGGGCGTATCGGTATTGACGAGGTTTTGTCGGGCCAGTTTCAGCGCGTGTTGAATGTTGGTGAAGTGCGGGTGAACGATCGATTCGCTCATGTCCTCACGACTCATGTCCGCCTTCAGCTGGACCCATGGATCATGGATCGTCACCGGCTTGGGCATGATGTTGACGATTTCGCCTGGCGATCGCAATTTGGCGAACGTGTACATTTCGATGAATCGCAGGAAATCGCCCGGGTATTCTGTGTTGATCAACCCTTGCAACGCGATCGCCATCCGTTTCACATTGATGTATTGTCCGTCATATCGCATCGAACCGCTCATATCCATAATCACACAAGTCGCACACTTCGGGTGATTGCGAGTCTTGTGGACCATGATGTCACGGCTGCTGAGCCGGATCGGTCGCTCGTCACCGCTGCGCAGCAGTGCGTTGATCACCGTTTGCGTGATATCCATATTGGCGACGCTGTCACCAAACTCATAAGGTTTGGTTTGCTGTAACTCGACCGCGCCTTCACCGACCACTTCGCCTTGATGGCGTCCGGATCGAGACGCCTGCAATTCGCTGAAAATGCGGCTGAGCAATCGTCCTTGAAAAATCTTGTAGGCTTTCGGCGTCAGCTTGAAACCGCCTTTCTTATCGCTTTCGATCCCTTGGCGTTCGGCTTGTTCACGCAAGATGTTTTCCACTTGGCGCTGCATCTCTTCGAGCCGCTGCATGTCGCCAGGCTCGGCAAACTCACTCAACATTTCCATGTCGATGACGCCCAGCTGTGCGTTTTTTGCCGCTTCGGCAATCTGTCGCAACAGTTCATCGATCTTTTCGAGTTCTTCTTTGATCGCCAGCGCCTCGGGGACCGTCATCGGCGTGCGACCGGTGAAGGTGTATTTTGTGACCAGTTCTTGGATCTGGTGCTTTTCGATCATCCTTTCGTTGACGTTCAGCAGGCCTTGCGCGATCGGACTGTTATCGTCACCGATGCGATACCAAAGACGTTCAATCTCATAAGGTTGTTCTTCGCGGATCGCTCGATCGTATCGTTGACGCAGTTCATCGGGGACC
>DIUH01000225.1:0-2329 GCA_002428205.1 Planctomycetaceae bacterium UBA6163 | reverse complement strand
ACGGCCCCATGCCAGCAATCTGGCTTGGGTCGAGTTTGATCGCGCGGGCGAGTTCTTCTTCGGTCAGTTCACGAAAATCACCATACATCAACGCGTGTTCGAACGCCGGGCCGACTAGGTCGGGCGGCGGTTGCGTCGGACTGGGGAATGAGTTCGGGTCGTATTTTTGATAGGCGTGGATGATCCCGCCTTGGGGAGACTTCATAACCGGTTCTCAGGTGAAGGTGCGAATCGCAAGCGTGGTGCGGCCACTGATGCTGGCTTGCCACCGCAGGCCGCTTCATCGTATCCGACTCGGCAATCCGAGATTCGATTTTTCTGCGACGCGGTCGGTGGACGATTGGCCTTCAATCAGGATTCTGAAGCCGGCGTTGAAAGAAATCGATCATCGAATCGGTCGCCTTGGGGTTGATAAAGGTCAACATGTGGCCCTGTTTTTCGATGGTCACGAACTCACTGGTGACCCCTGATTTTTGTTGTGCCAAGAACAGCGATTGGCTGTTGGCAGCTGGCACGATCGCATCGCGTTCGCCGTGGATAAACAGCGTCGGGACATCGCCTGCGGAGGCGTGAGTCAACGGCGATGCCGCCAGGTATGCCTGCGGCACTTCTGCTGGTGTGCCGCCAAGAAAGTATGCCAATCCGCTGCTGTTTGCCGGAATTCCAGACAGATCGCAAGGCGGCCCACCTGCACAAATAGCCAGTGGCTTTGCCGATTCGAGCCAATGCCGGTCGTCGCTCGACAAATTGGTCGTTTTGGCGATCGTTTCGGGCGATTCGTCGGCTAGCGTACCGATCAAACAAGCCAGATGACCTCCGGCGCTGTAGCCGAACAATCCCATGCGGTTGGTATCGATCCCCAGATCGTCACTATTTTTAGTCGCCCACCAAATCGCGCGTCGAACATCATCCAACTGAACCGGAAACTTCCACTCGGGGGCCAAACGATAATCAATCGAAATCGCCACAAAACCTGCCTTGGCCAACTTCATCGCATGCCCACCCATCGTCAGCCGACTGCCACTGGACCACGCCCCGCCATGAATCAGCAGGACAGCCGGGCGAGGCTTGGTCTCGGCGGTCTCGGTCGCCTCAAAGATCGGTGAATAGACGTCACACAGCAGATCGACGTTGTCAATCGTTGCATAGACAACCGCCGAGTCGATCTTCACCTTGAAGGCTGTGATCGTCGATTCAGACGCCTGAGCAGCGCCGCCGAGAATCGGTACCATGAAGGCGGCAAAGATGATAAGTGAAAATCGCCGCGTAATCCGACGAAGCCTTCCTGCCGGTGTACTGCTGCTGTGGCTCTTCGCAAGAAGGCGGTTGTTCGCTAGTTCCGTCGTCATCGTGCTTCAATCGGTTGGGTGGCGTGCTGCCGCGTCATTACCTTTGGCGCTATAGTATGCCAGGTTGCCAAGTTTTGTTCTCTTTCGGAACAGTGAATGTCGAGCTATTTCAGTACAGTACCCGAGGCGGTTGACGCAATCGCGCGGGGTGAGGTGATTATCGTTGTTGACGCCGAAGATCGTGAAAACGAAGGCGATTTTATCTGTGCGGCCGAAAAGGTGACGCCGGAAACGATCAACTTTATGCTCGGCGGTCGAGGCCAATTGTGCGTGTCGATTTTCCCCGATGTCTGTCGGCGGCTGGAATTGACGCCGATCGTCGCCAATAACGACGCGCCGCTGAAGACCGCGTTTATGACCCCGGTCGATATCCGCACCGCAAAAACCGGGATCACAGCCGCCGAACGATCTGAAACGATCCGCCGACTCGCTTCACCGGATTGCCAAGTTTCCGACTTCGTTCGTCCTGGCCACGTTTACCCTTTGCTAGCCAAAGAGGGTGGCGTTTTGCGGCGTGCCGGACACACCGAAGCAGCTGCGGATTTGGCAAAGATGGCTGGCCTTCAACCGGCAGGGACACTTTGCGAAATCCTTGCCGCAAACGGCGATCGGGCCAACCGCGAAGAATTGATCGAAATCGCGAAACTGCACAATCTGAAAATCATCAGCATCGAACAGTTGATCGCCCATCGTCGCGTCAGTGAAAAACTGGTCAGCCGGGCCGCCGGGTCTGATTTACCAACCCGTTACGGCCAGTTTCAGATTTATGTCTATGCGGTTCAGTTCGAGGATCAAGAACCGATCGCGATCGTGATGGGCGACCTGCTCGCACCCGGCCCGCCACCGCTGGTCCGGATGCACAGCAGTTGCTTTACCGGCGATTTGATTTCGTCGCTGCGATGTGATTGCGGCGATCAATTGCATATGGCATTGAAGAAGATCAGCGACGAAGGGCGCGGTGCGCTGATTTATCTTCCCCA
>DIUH01000141.1 GCA_002428205.1 Planctomycetaceae bacterium UBA6163 | reverse complement strand
AGGTTCCGTTGTGTCAAATCTTGCACGCTTTCAAGTTCGACCTCGGCGGCAGCAATAAAATCGAGCGACCGCCCCAGTTCTGCTTCCGTAGGTTGGCGAGCATAAAGCATGCGAAAAACCGCTTCGATCCGCTGTTGAGGTGTCTGGAAATCGGCGACCAATTCTTTCGCAACCGCAGTGGCCTGTTTATGAACGATGGGGCTGTTCAGCAAAAACAATGCTTGATGCGGTACGGTTGTCGTCGGACGCTGTTCGATATGGTTGGCGGTTTCGACATAATCGAAAGTCGAGAACATTTCATACAATGCGGCGCGATTGATCGGCAGATAGACCGCGCGGCGATTGGCGTTCACATCAGGTGCCTTGCCACCGATTTTTGCATCGAGCCCACCGCCCACGCTCAGCACCGCATCGCGGACCGGCTCGGCTTCGAGACGCCGGCGCGTCCGACGCCACAACAACCGATTGTCAGGGTCTTGATTGGCATATTGAGCCGATTCGGGAAAGTCGACGTCACTATCCATTTGGTAGGTCGACGAGTTCATGATCAGGCGATGCATCCGCTTGAGCGACCAACCGTCTTGGATCAATCGACTGGCAAGGTAATCGAGCAGTTCAGGGTGCGTAGGCTCCTCGGCTCGCAGGCCGAAGTTAGACGGGCTGCGCATCAGGGCTTGTCCGAAATGCCACATCCAAACCCGGTTNNCCACTTTGATCGTCAGGAATCGTCGGTGGTGATGCGGCGGAAGTGAGGATTTCTGGCATTCCGCGACCGACTTTCTCTTCGGCCAACGTCAGATGATTGCCACGAATATGAATCGGCAAATCGGTCGTTTTCGCTTCGTCGGCTGCCATCACCATCGTGAACGACGGCATCGCTTTTTCGACGGCTTCGAGCGTTTTCTTTTGCTCGTCGACTTTTTGTTTCAGTGTTTGGACGTCGGCCTTGAGTGCATCCAACTCTTCCTGCGAAGGTTTCTCATCCTCGGCTGTCTCCGCTGCCGGGGCAGCCTCGCCTGCCGGCGCATCCAGCTTCGCTTGCCACTGAGCGAGTTTTTCGGTCTGGGCTTTCAGTGCCGCTTCGGCACCAGCCAAGTCTGCTTTGGCGGCGTCGATTTTCTTCTGGTGTTCGGCACGTTGCGACTCGATCGCCGCTGATGGCAAGGGGCGTTCCATCCAATTGGAAACGAACGCACGATCCGCCATCGTTTTGGTGCTATAAAAAATTCCGGCTAGGGCGTAGTAATCCTTCGCGCGGATCGGATCAAACTTATGATCGTGACACCGGGCACAACCGATCGTCAGTCCGAGCATGGTTCGGGTCACGGTGTCGATCTGTTCGTCGACAATGTCGATCACCATTTTGTCTTTGTCTTGTTCAGCCAACATCTTTGGACCGATGACTAACATTCCGGTCGCGGTCAGCCGATCGCCATCGATTTGTTCATCACCGGTCTTGGGTAACAGATCACCAGCAATCTGCTCGGTAATGAACTCGTCAAGCGGCAAGTCGCGGTTGATCATCCGCACGACCCAGTCGCGGTAATGCCATGCATTTGGCAATTGGTGATTTTCATCGGCGCCGTTGGTGTCGGCATAACGAACCAGGTCCAACCAATGTCGTCCCCACCGTTCGCCGTAGTGTGGCGATTGCAACAGTGAATCAACTACCTTCGCGAACGCGTCTGGCGAATCATCCGCCAAGAATTCATCGACCTGTTGGACCGTTGGCGGCAATCCGATCAGGTCGAAAGTCGCGCGGCGAATCAGCGTTGCTTTGTCGGCACGGGGCTGGGGTTTCATGCCAGCCGCTTCCAGGCGGGCCAACACAAAGCGATCAATCGGGCTTTGAACCCACGATTCATCAGCAACCGTTGGTGGCACCGGGTCGGCGATCGGTTGGAACGCCCAGTGTGATTTGGCCGCTTCGTAATCGACCCCGCGAGGCGGCACGGCTGTGCCGACGTCGCGTGGGTCGGGCGCGCCACGCGTGATCCATTGCTCGAAATCGCCGATCACCGCATCGGGCAACTTTCGATCGGGTGGCATTTCAAACGATTCGTGCTTCAGCGCCGCCAGCAATAGGCTTTCTTCGCCGTTGCCGGGAACAACCGCTGGCCCGCTGTCGCCACCTTCCAGCAATCCGTCTCGGCTGTCGACCAACAGCCCGCCACGAATGATCTTGGAATCGGCCGCATGGCACGAATAACAGTGCTCGACCAAGACGGGGCGAATTTTCGATTCGAAAAACTCGATGTCGGCCACAACCGGTTCAGCGTCCTGGGAAAACGCCGATACGGGCGCGATCGACAAACCTGTGACCAAAATGGCCAAGCCGCAGAGCGACGGATTCAGGCAAGATAGGAGCCTCATCCGAACGAGCCTCATCAATTTTAAGGTGGGGTTTTGGGTGGGTAAGCGGGCAGCGGCGGGAGTGCTATTGTAGCCATTGATGGTTTCCAGTGGGAGGAACATCGGTACTGTCGCGGCGAAAAATCGCGTCCTGCGAAAGCCGCACGACCCGTAAATTCTCGCCAATTGCATTTCCGAAGTCTGAAAGATGGGCAATTTGCGCGATTTGTGCTTGCATATTCGATTTTATTGGTAACAATCGAGCAGGCGTTGAAAACTTTTTGTCATCCCATGCTCGGATATTGGCTTGTTGCTCGTGAGTGAACACCGTCGTGGCGAATTGCGGCGGATTGTGCAGACGCGCGGATTCGCGTCGCTCGCGGAGCTGGCCGATTCTTTGTCGGTCAGCGAATCGACGGTGCGTCGCGATGTCGATGTGCTGGAACGATTGGGCGAAGCCAAGCGGACGCACGGCGGCGTGTTTTGGACCGGTTCGCCCGACAAGATGCGGGTGTTCGATTCGCGGGGCGATGACAATGCGGTTCACAAACGCCAGATCGCTGTTGCAGCGTCGGGACAGATTCTCGATGGCGAGACGATCCTGCTGGACGGTGGCAGTACGACTTACGAAATCGCTCGGCAATTGGTCAATCGACGGCTGCAGGTGGTGACCAATAGCTTGCCGGTGGCGACGTTGATGAGCGGTTGTGACAGCATCGAATTGATTTTGATTGGCGGTTGCGTCGATCATCGGACCGGCGTGACGATCGGGCCGATGGCCGATGCGTTGCTGTCGACGTTGCGAGTCGACAAGGCGTTTTTGTCGGTTGCGGGTGTTGATCAAGAAGGTTTTTACAACAGCAATTTGATGCTGGTGGAAACCGAACGAACGATGTCGCGGATTGCCGCGACGACATGCATTGCGGCCGACAGCAGCAAGTTCGGCAAGGCCAGTTTGTCGCGATTGTGCGGGTTGGGTGATGTGCAGTGGATGATCACTGACAAAGGCTTGTGCGACGATTGGCGAAAAATAATGACAGCGGCAGGTGTTGAATTAATCTTGGCTGAAGACCAGTAAGCGGCCAAGGATGGGAAATAAGTGTCCGGTACCTTTTCCCGCGAAGCGGCCCAAAGGGTGCTCGGCAGAAAAGGTACCGGACACTTATTTCCCTCATATCTCCTTTCAGTTTCCCTAAACAACTTATGACGACTCAAGTGATGCCGGACCGACAGCAAATCGAGGCGCTCGTTCGCCAAGCGATTCGCGGCGTAGTGGCACCCCAGTCCGTGCCAACCGCTCGCTTTTCGGGCGCAGCGAATCCGCCAGGTTGGGTCGATGGCAAGCCGAATCTGCGAGTGAGCATTTCGGCACGGCATTGTCATTTGACTGACGAACACGTTGAAATCTTATTTGGCCCAGGCGCTAAACTGATCCCCGAAAAGGATCTTTATCAGGACGGCTTTTATGCCGCTGAGCAGACGGTGATGGTGGTTGGACCGCGCAGGCGGATGTTGCCAAACGTTCGCGTGTTGGGGCCGACACGACCGTTCAGTCAAGTCGAACTGGCGTTTACCGATTCGATCTCATTGGGGATCGATGCACCGGTTCGCCACAGCGGCAAAATCGACGGCACACCTGGATGCGTGCTTGTCGGACCGGCCGGCACGGTCCAGTTGACTCAAGGTGTGATTCGTGCAGCCCGCCATGTTCATATGAATTTCGCTGACGCCGAACATTATGGTGTTGCCGATGGCGACATGATGCAACTAGTGATCCGCAGCCCCCAATGTTCTGTAACGTTTGATGAATTGCTGGTTCGCGCCGACAAGGCCGCGAAGTTAGAAGTTCATATCGATACCGACGAAGGCAACGCTTGCAACCTCGATTCGGCAACCGAAGTGTTGCTGCAAAAACAGCCCGCTGGTCACAGTGACTGTGCCTGCAAGTCTCACTGATCTCAGTCCTTACCAAATCAATTTTCGCTTACTAACGAACCCCGCTTTCCCCTTTCCTGTTCAGGTATATCTCGATGGCAAAAGCAAAGATGAACGAAGCGCTCGGCATGATCGAAACCAAAGGCTTTATCGCTTTGGTCGAATCGGTTGACGCGATGATGAAGGCCGCAAACGTAACTTTCCTCGGTTGGGACAAAGTCGGCAGCGGCTTGGTCAGCGCGTTCGTCAGCGGCGACGTCGCGGCTGTGAAAGCGGCGACCGATGCGGGTGCGGCTGCGGCTGGCCGAATCGGCGAAGTGGTCAGCGTTCAAGTGATCCCACGCCCACACGGCGATCTGGGCAAGGTCTTGAAGACCAAGTTGCCAGAAACCGCTGTTTGATAATCTCTGAACCGTCCACACCAAAATATATAAGAAAGTCAAAAGATCATGAATAATGCAATCGGATTGATTGAAACCAAAGGTTTGTTGCCGTTGATCGAAGCGACCGACGCGATGGCCAAGGCCGCTAACGTCGAAATCGTCAAACGAATCGACATCGGTGGTGCTTATGTCACGACCGTTGTCAGCGGCGACGTCGGCAGCGTTCGCGCCGCAGTCGAAGCGGGTGCCAACGCGGCATCGGCAGCAGGCGAATTGGTCAGCAGCCACATCATCGCTCGTCCGGCCGAAGGTTTGGCTCAAGCGTTTTTCTCCTGAATTGCTGGCTCCGGCCAGCGCCCGTCCGACGCGTTGCACCACCGCGGTGTCTCGCTTTCCGATCATCCCCTCCAG
>DIUH01000195.1:5296-5800 GCA_002428205.1 Planctomycetaceae bacterium UBA6163 | reverse complement strand
CCGCGGAACCAGCACCTACGACGGCCTGGCATTGGCGTGGGCCATCACCGAACACTTGCACGAACAGATCGGTTGCCGAACGCTGTTCGCGACGCACTACCACGAACTGACTCAGTTGCAGGAAATGCTGCCTCAGGTCAGCAATTTGAACGTGGCGGTCCGCGAGTGGAACGATTCGGTCGTCTTTCTGCACCGGATTATCCCCGGCGGGGCCGACAAAAGTTACGGCATTCACGTCGCCCGCTTGGCCGGGATTCCGACCGTCGTTAACGAACGTGCGAAGGATATTTTGGCACAACTGGAGTCCGATCATCGCGACGCACTGGACATGCCGACGATTCCTCCGCCACAAGGTCGCAAACGCAGCGGCGATGTCCAATTGACGCTATTCGGGTTCGCCGATCACCCAGTCCTGGACGACCTGAAACGATTGAAGGTCGATTCGATGTCGCCGATCGAAGCGTTGCAGTTTTTGCAGAAGGCTCAGTCGGCGATCGCCAGCGG
>DIUH01000195.1:0-5243 GCA_002428205.1 Planctomycetaceae bacterium UBA6163 | reverse complement strand
ATCTATCGACCACATCACCATCGGTGCTGAAGCCCAGCGATACCGATTTTCTGTCGCGGCTTGGCCAGTCGACGGCCGGTATGAATCAACCGACACGCCAGCCCAGCGGTCCGGTGGCGGCACGTCCGTTGCCGATGACGATGCAAGAAGCCCGCGATCGCGGCTGGGACGAATTGGACGTCGTGTTCGTCACCGGCGATGCCTACATCGACCACCCCAGCTTTGCGATGGCGATCCTCGGGCGTGTTCTAGAAGCGGCCGGGTATCGCGTCGGCATCGTCAGCCAACCCGATTGGCATTCGTGCGAAGATTGGAAGCGGTTTGGCCGTCCGAGACTGTTTTTCGGCATCAGCGCCGGCAACATGGACTCGATGATCAACCACTACACGGCCAACAAGAAGGTTCGTAACGACGACGCCTACTCACCTGGCGGGCGAATCGGATTGCGGCCCGACCGCGCAACGCTTTCCTATTGCCAGCGGGCTCGCGAAGCCTTCAAGGGCGTCCCGGTGATCGCCGGCGGGGTCGAAGCGTCGCTGCGCCGGTTGGCCCATTACGACTACTGGAGCGACAAGGTCAAACGCTCGATCCTGCTGGACAGCAAAGCCGACTTGGTCGCGTTTGGCATGGGCGAAAATGCGATCGTCGAAATCGCCAAGCGTCTGGAAGCGGGCGAAACGGTGAAAGATTTACGCGACATGCGTGGGATCGCCTACGCGCTCGGCGCGTCGGAATTGCCCCACGAATCGGTCCGCGACAACTTATTGACTTTGCCGAGTTTCGAAGACGTGGTCGCCGATAAGATGGCGTTTGCCGAAGCGACCCGGATCATTCATAACGAAACCAATCCGCTCAATGCACGTCCGCTGGTCCAGCGGCATGGCACCCAATCGATCGTTTGCAACGTACCGCAGATGCCGATCAGCGAAGCGGCAATGGATGCGATTTATGGGTTGCCTTATACCCGTCGGGCGCACCCAAGTTATAAGGAAAAAATTCCTGCCCTGGAGATGATCAAGAACTCGGTCACAATCATGCGTGGCTGTTTCGGCGGCTGCACATTCTGTTCGATCACGGCGCACCAAGGACGCATCATTCAATCGCGCAGCAAAGAGTCGATTCTGAATGAAATCCGCCAAATGACGGACGATAAAGACTTCACCGGCGTGGTCAGCGACATCGGCGGACCGACCGCAAACATGTATCAGATGCGCTGCACAAAACCCGAAGTCGAAGCGGTTTGTCGCCGCCAATCTTGCGTCCACCCTAAGATTTGCAAACTATTAGGTGTCGACCACACGCCCGTGATCGAACTGATGCGCGAAGCCCGATCGTTGCCCGGCATTAAGAAGGTTTTGGTGGCCAGCGGCATTCGCATGGACTTAGCACGAACGTCGCCGGAATACTTGAAAGAGCTGACCGCACACCATGTTGGCGGCAAGCTGAAGGTCGCACCGGAGCATGTCGATGCGGGCGTGCTGAGCAAGATGCGAAAGCCTAAGAACAACGATTTCGAACACTTCACCGACGTCTTTGAAGAAGAATCCAAGCGTGTCGGAAAGAAGCAATTCATTGTCCCTTATTTTATCGCCTCACACCCCGGCAGCGACATCAACGCGATGATCGAATTGGCGTTGTTTTTGAAGCGGAACGGTTATAAGCCCGACGCGGTCCAGGACTTCATTCCGGCACCGCTGGATGTGGCGACGACGATGTATTACACCGGCGTCGATCCGTTCACCAAGCAACCGGTGTATGTCGCCAAGGCATTGAAGGAACGCAAGTATCAACGTGCGTTGATGCAGTTCTTCAAGCCGGAAAATTACTTCGAAGTCCGCGAGGCGCTGCGCCAGGCCGGGCGGATGGAATTGATCGGCGACGGGTGTGACAGCTTGATCCCATCAAAACCGCCGCGCGAGGCGATCGAAAAACGTCGCAAGGACGCCAATGGCCGGTTCCGTGGTGAATACGTTCACACGATCCCGGGGCAACCGGCAACCGGTGTGGCACCGGCGGGCCAGGACCAAAAGAAACAACAGAGTAAGGGAAACCAGCAGAACAAAGCGGGCAAACCGGTCGCTGAAAAGCCGATTGTGCTGGAAAAGAAAGGCAAAAAGCAGCGGCGCGAGCGACGGACGACCGGATACCGTCCCGATCGCAGCGGTGCGGAGTAGATACGAGCGGTAAATCAGTGTCCGGTACGATCCTAAGGCTCGCGTCCCCTCAGCGGTTCGATCACGTTGATAAAGTCGCTGACGTTATCGAACTCGCGATAGACGCTAGCAAAGCGGATGTAAGCCACGTCATCGGCTTTGGCCAAGTGGCGCATCACGATTTCGCCGATTTGCGACGTCGAGACTTCCAGCAGGTAGCTTGAATAGATCTCCGATTCGACCTCCAGCACCAAATTTTCGATTTCTTGGCTGCTGACCGGACGTTTACTGCAAGCCCGTTCGATCCCGCGGCGGATCTTTTCGCGATCCAAGGGTTCGCGAGTTTGGTCGCGTTTAACCACTCGTATAAATGCCTCTTCCAACCGCTCGAGCGTGATAAACTTTCGCTGACAGGAACCGCAAACCCGCTTGCGGCGGATGACGTATCCATCTTCCGTTGCACGGGTGTCGATGACACGATCGTTATCGGCGTGACAGAAAGGGCAACGCATGAGGGGTAAAAATCGGAGGGAAAAATCGCCTACTCGGCGGACGTTTTGTGCCAGCAAGGGTAGCGGTAGTGGCGGATTGAACCTAGGTTGTCGCCAATCGTGACGCGCCGTCAAGCTATCGTTATATTGAACGATCCCAGGGTGTTTCGAACAGCCAACAACTTGTGAAAGCATCGCCGTGACAGAACCAACCGCATCATCCAATTCCGACTCTCGCCCATTGTCGCCAGCTCCTGCCGCACAATCCTCTGGCCAGGGGCCACAAGAACTGTCGCCTCGCGACCGATTCCAACAATCTGTAACTTCACGACAATCCGCCAGCGGTGATACTGACACCGAACAGACGCTTTGGGAAGGCAACTACAGCGCGATGGCGATGTTGGGGTACGCGGTTTCTTTGCTGGTCGCATCGATCGCACTGATTGTCGTATCGGCGATTTATGAGGTTCCGACCATACCCATTTCGCTGATCATTGTCGGTGTCGCATGGCTGATTTTGGGTATGATTTATGCCGCGCGTCGGTTTGGGATCCAATACGAATTAACTTCGCAAAGATTCATTCACCAAACGGGGTTGCTAGCTCGTCGCACCGACCGGATCGAAGTGATCGACATCGACGATGTCAGCTTCTATCAAGGGCCGGTGCAGCGCATGTTGGGCATCGGCACGATCGATATTGTCAGCAGCGACCGCAGTCATCCGGTTGTTAAAATGCCGGGGATTGCTGATGTGAAACGGGTTGCCGGAATGATTGACGACGTACGAAGAAAAGAACGCAAGAGTCGCAGTTTGCACATTCAGACGATGTGAGGAAATGAATCATGACGCAGTGGTTCATGCAGTCCGCTGCCGCCGAGCTAGGACCATTCGCCCCCAGCCAGGTGCTGGAGATGGTTCGCCGAGGCGAAATCACTCGCGAAACCAAACTCAAGAAGGACGATTCGGCTTGGTTTCCTGCGGGCGAGATCGGTGGCTTGTTCGAAGCCGCCGTGCGTCCGACCGTTCATTATCTTTGCCCGATCTGTCGTGGCGAGGTGAAGACACCACCTTGCGAATGCCCGCATTGTGGACGCCAGATCGATGTGGCGCATCGAAAGGTCGTCGAACACACAATCGAAACGGCACGGCGAAATGGACAAGCTCCGAGCGGCCCCGGAGCTTCGATGCAAAGTTGGCTGGACAAGATCAGGCGGCGAGGCAACTCTTGATTGCCCCGCCGTATGAATCGGCTTTCTCTAGAACTTCAGTTCTGCACCGATACTGAAACCGAACAGGAAGAAACTGTCACCAGCATTGATCGCTCGTCCTGTGCCCGGCGTCATCACGGGGCCGAACTGTTCCAAGGCCGTCGCCACTTCGGTAACGTACATCAGTTCGCCACCACCACGAATGTGGAAGTTATTGGTTACGTAGTATCGCAAACCACCGCCAAACTCGATCATACCTGCCAATTCGGTCGTATCCGCTTCATTGAAGATCTGCAGAGCGCCGTTGTTGGTCAATTGAAACCGATTCTCAGCGAAGTTCGCAAACGCCCCGGCACGTGCTCGCATGTCGCTCCACATTCGACAAGTAACCGGATACGTCATGTCGACCCCTACCTGCCCACCGATCATCCGGTTTTGAGCTCGCGAGGCGAGAACACCAATCCCAGGGTCTCCTGGCGGCCCCGCCACGGTACGACGTGATGTGTACAGGAAGTCTTCGTCATACTGGATGTAACGCATGCCGTACAACAGCTTGATCACATCCCATCCGATCATGGTGCGGTTGAGTTCAAAGCTCATCAATTCGGCGTCTAAGTTCTGAGCCGCGAAATCGGCGTCGAAGAAAGTCGAAAGGCCTGCGACGGCGATCGGCAGTCCCGCGACAAGCGATGCATCAATATCGTTCGCCGCCGAAGTCAGTTGATTGCTGCTGCCCCATTGAAACGGCCCCAAGAACGAAACCTCGTACCCGGAATGACAATCTGGCACCATACCGAGGGTCACGCGAACGCCAAGTTCGTAATCAAAGTCACGAAGGTTGAACGGCGCTGGTGACCCGAAACTGTTCAAATCGTTGTGCTTCATGTACAGGGTATCGATCGCCCCGTAACTGTAGGGACTGCAGGTCGGCCCACAAACGTTGCCGCCAGCACCCAAGCGTGGCCTGCCACCAAGATCGATCCCAGGTCCGGATAGACCATTTCGAGCCCCCAGTTTTCCACAAGAACCCGAAAGGCAAGTGCTAGAACCACAATTCCCCGTGGCACAAGATCCGCCCGCCAGGCCGCCGGACATCAATAGCGATTGGTGTGACATTCCACCGGCGGCGGTGGGAACCGATGACGGATCGACAGTCTTGTAGGTCGAACCATCGAATTGAATCATAGCCCCACCGGGACCGGCATCGGAGCTGATGATTCGCTCCCCGTCGGCCAGAGGAATATCGCTGAGATTGAATTCCGGAACCGGTCCATTGATCGGTATCGCCGGTGCAACGCCCTGTGCAAAGGCGTCCGCTGAAGCCAAACCGATGCCCGCAACCGAGGCGAGGGCCGCAAGCAGTGACCGTCTGCATACCCGGCGGAAAACT
>DIUH01000385.1:3965-6391 GCA_002428205.1 Planctomycetaceae bacterium UBA6163 | reverse complement strand
TTTTACTTTCGGTGCCGTTGGCGACCGAAATGGGTCGGCGAAGTTGTGTTCCGCCGATCGTTTTCTGGCGACTGCCCAGCGGGCGTTTGTTGCCGGTTCGGCTTAATCACCGAACGTTTATGACTCAGTTTTCAGCAATTCAAATCGGTTAGGACCTCTCGCGGTGGCAAAGACTAACAAAAAGAAACGCGTCCGTCGCAACGTCAGCAACGGGATCGTTCATATCCACAGCACCTTCAACAACACGACCGTTACGGTGACCGACCCTCGGGGCGATACGCTCTGCTGGGCAACCGCCGGAACATCGGGTTTCAAGGGCAGTCGCAAGAGCACGCCTTTCGCCGGCCAGTGTGCCGCCCAGCAGGCTGCGGAAAAAGCGACCAAGTTTGGCATGCGTGACGTCGAAGTTCGCGTCAAGGGCCCGGGCTCGGGTCGTGAGAGTGCGATCACATCGTTGCAAGCCGCTGGTTTGAACGTCAAGTTGATCGAAGACGTCACACCGATCCCGCACAATGGTTGCCGTCCTCGGAAAAAGCGTCGGGTCTAGTGTTGCGATTTTTGGTGCCTCTGGTGCCGCGTTAGTCCTGATCCACAATCATCCACAAGTCTCCCCAAGTACGAAGGTTTTCCCCCGATGCACATTCGATGGCGCGGAATGGAATTGCCAGGCACCCTGGAAGTCGATCGCGAATCGCTGACTTCGACCTATGGTCGATTCATCGCTGAACCGTTCGAGCGGGGTTTCGGAGCGAGCGTAGGCAATAGCCTCCGCCGCGTTTTGCTCAGCAGCCTGATGGGCAGTGCGGTGACGCAAATCAAGATCCGGGGTGCTCAGCATGAGTTCACCACGATCGAAGGTGTTGTTGAAGACGTTACCGACATCGTTCTAAACGTCAAAAGCTTGATCGTTCGCAACCACAGCGAAGCGACCCGCGTGATCACGCTGGAATCGAACAAGGCTGGCGTTTTGACCGGAGCCGACATCGATACCGATGCCGACGTTGAAATCATCAACAAAGATCACGTGATCGCCACGTTGACCAAAGACGTTCCGTTCATGATGGAAATGGTCGTTGAGAATGGTCGTGGTTACATTCCCAGCACCGAACACAGCGTCGTTGACCACGAAATCGGAATCATTCCGGTCGATGCGGTTTTCAGCCCCGTCACACGGGTTCGTTACCAGGTCGAAGATACCCGAGTCGGTCAAAAGACGAACTATGACCGTTTGATCCTCGAAGTTTGGACTGACGGCTCAGTTTCGCCTGAACTCGGATTGATCGAAGCCGCGAAGATTCTTCGCAAGCACCTCAACCCGTTTGTTCAATATCGCGAACTTGGCCCGTCGATCTTCTCGGCCGGTCGAGGCGGGTCCGGTTCCGCCGAAGCTCAGTTGGAAGCCAAGTTGAATATGAAGCTTGGCGAGTTGAAATTGTCCGTTCGTGCGAACAATTGCCTCGAAAGCGAGAACATCGCAACGCTGCGTGACCTTGTTCAACGAACCGAAGACCAATTGTTGGAAGTTCGCAACTTCGGCGACACCACGCTGAACGAAGTTCGTGAAAAATTAGCCCAGTATGGGTTGCATCTCGGAATGCGAGTCCCTTCGGCGTCGATGTAATCATCGTCAGCCTCGTTGCGAATTGCAATCGGTGGTTCGCGATCGGTCGCAGTGCGGCCAAGTAATTAAACCGACCTTAAACTAGTTCACCGTTTTGGTTGCCTCTGGCAACGGATCGAATCATGCGACACAGACGAAAAAGCCGCGTTTTGGGGCGTAGTCCCAGCCACCGCAAGGCCTTGTTGAAGAACCTCGCCAGCGCCCTGTTTTTGACAGAGCGGGATGCGGAGCTTGACGACAATGCACCGAAGGTTCCAGGTCGGATCGTGACTACCTTGGAAAAAGCCAAGGAAGTACGTCCGCTGGTCGAAAAGTGCGTGACTTTGGCCAAGAACACGATTCCATCGGCTAAGGAAGCTGAGCAGTACGCAGCTCCAGCGGCCCGTGGTACCGCCGAATACAAGAAGTGGCGTGAAAGCGCAGATTGGCAAAAGTGGGCCGCCGCCCGCGCTCCAGTGATCAACGCTCGTCGTCGCGTCATCCAGTTGATCGGCGACAAGCAAGCCGCCAAGGTCTTGTTCGATCGCGTTGCTGAACGCTTTGTCGATCGTCCAGGTGGATACACCCGAATCGTTCGGTTGGCAACGCCGCGTTTGGGCGATGCCGGCACACGAGCGATTTTGGAGTTCGTTGGCAAGAACGATCGCGTCAAAAAGAAGAGCGTTAAGCCAGCTTTCGCGACCGAAGAAGCGACCGCCGATTCAGCCGAAGGTTGATTTCTCGGGTCGAGCCCGCTTCAAGATCGATACATTCGTCATAAGGCGTTGTGGGTTTCAGACCGGCGACGCCTTGTTTCGTTATTGGC
>DIUH01000385.1:1565-3933 GCA_002428205.1 Planctomycetaceae bacterium UBA6163 | reverse complement strand
AAACTCCGGAAAGGCTCAGTGATGCTTCGCATCGGCGCCGTATCCTATCTGAACACGCGTCCGTTGATCTATGGGCTTCGCGACCGTTTGCGGGGCATTGGGTCGCTGGAACTGAACCTGCCCAGCCGATTGGCTGAGGATTTAGCGACCGGGAAACTTGACGTCGCCCTGATCCCGTCGGCGGAGTATTTTCGTGGACTCTCGCGTGGATATACGATCGTTTCCGATGCCGCAATCGCCTGCCGCGGGCCGGTCTGGAGCGTCCGATTGCTTAGCCGAGTGCCGATTTCGCAGATTCAGACACTGGCGCTCGATGTCGGTAGTCGCACCAGTGCCGCTTTGGTTCAGATCCTGCTTTGCCGTCATGCCGGCGTTCGCCCACGCACCATCCCGCTGGAAATGGAGCAAGTCCCGGAGAACGTCGACGCCGATGCGATTTTGATGATCGGTGATCGTGCGATGCATCCACCGGCGGGTGTCTATCACGAGATCATCGATTTAGGCCAGTGGTGGCAACAGGTAACCGGATTGCCGTTCGTATTCGCGATGTGGGTTGCTCGCCCCGGGATCGAACTCGGTGACCTAGAGACGATCTTAGCCGATTCGCGTGAGGATGGGGTTCGCAACATCGACTCCATCGCTCGTGCGGAAGCGGGGCCGAACGGACTGACGATCGACGATTTGAAGCGATACTTTACTGACAATTTGCACTTTTATTTGGGCGACCAGGAACGCCAAGCCTTGGCAGCGTTCCATGCCGGATTGATCGAAACCGGCCAAGCCACCGCAGCGGTCGCTGCGAGCAATCCTTATGATATTTGATTGAACCGACCATGATTGACACCATTTTGCAGCGTGCGATTCAAGGCGAGCGGATTTCCGCCGAGGATGCTTTGACGCTTTTAAAGAGCAACGACTTGTCGGCGATTGGCAGTGCGGCCGATCAGGTTTCGCGCCGCCTGCATCCCGAGACCTATCGCACTTATAACGTCGATCGGAACATCAACTACACCAATATTTGCACCGCGGTTTGCGATTTCTGTGCGTTCTATCGTGGGCCCAAGAGCGATGAAGGGTACGTGTTGCCGCGTCCTGTGTTGCTTGAAAAGGTGAAAGAGACGGCCGAACTGGGCGGCAATCAAATCTTGTTGCAAGGCGGATTGCACCCGAAGTTTACGCTCGATTGGTATGAGGAAATGCTGGGCGACATCAAACGATCGTTCCCGCAAATCAATATTCATGGATTCAGCCCACCTGAATTGCACCATTTCACGAAAGTGAACAAATTGCCGCTGAAGACGGTGCTGGAGCGACTCAAGGCCGCGGGACTGGGCAGCATTCCAGGCGGCGGCGCAGAGATTTTGGTCGATCGCGTCCGCAGCGAGATCACTCGCGGCAAGGTCATGACCGATGACTGGTTGAACGTGATGCGAGTGTGGCATGAGATGGGTGGTCGAAGTTCAGCGACCATGATGTTCGGCCACGTCGAAACGTTGGCCGAACGTGTCGAGCATCTGCAGCGTGTCCGCGACTTGCAAGATGAAACGGGCGGCTTCACTTCGTTCATTTGCTGGACGTTTCAGCCCGATCATACCGAACTGTCTCACATAAGACCCGCCGGTGCGTTTGAGTATCTGAAAACTCAAGCGGTCTCACGCTTGTTCTTAGACAATGTAAGAAACATTCAAAGCAGCTGGGTGACTCAGGGCTTGAAGATCGGTCAATTGGCGCTAACGTTTGGCGCCAATGACATGGGTAGTCTGATGATTGAAGAGAACGTGGTTGCGGAAGCCGGCACTGTTCACTTCTTGACCTTGGACCAGATCCGCGAAGCGATTGAAGAACTCGGCTATGAAGCTCGCCAGCGAGATTTCTTCTACAAGCTTGTCGATCCGGCGCTGGAACAACTGGCGATCGAAGCGAATCGACGCAAGGATACAGTGGGGGAGAAGCAGGTCGTCGAATTAGCGGTTTAGCGACGATGGTTTCGCCTGTGTCGGATGCGGGAACTGCTGGTTCTGAAAGTAGGCCGTAACAAGCGCAGCGATGTTTCGGCATCAACGCCAGCGCAATACGATTGAACATCCGTAACAGCGCTGCGCTCGTTACGGCCTACAAGAGACCACAAGGCCCAAATACGTTCAGCGACGGTCGGGCTTGTCCCGGCAACGTCGCAATAGGTTTTGCGTGCTAGAACGTTGGCCCGAGCGACACACGCTTTCTGCCCGAGAACCGACACCGATCTTAGGCCAAAAGAATGGGGGACAATAGAATGCCCGATGAAATCTTACGAGATACTCTTTTGCCCCCACTCTTTTGTCGTACAGGCGTCGTTTAACCGCGGAATCCTGGATTGTGAGTATCGGCC
>DIUH01000385.1:0-1535 GCA_002428205.1 Planctomycetaceae bacterium UBA6163 | reverse complement strand
CATCGCGGCGAACAACGTTGACCGCGGCCAATCCATTGCGATCACAAAGCGGTCTAGAATCATATAAAGAACGCCCGACATGACGATCGCGAAGAAGTTGGCTTGATTCATCACCGCGATCATGCGTCCTTTTAATTCCGCAGGCGGGCGTGCTTGTAAAAAGACTTGAATCGGGATCGAGAAAAACGCTGCTGCGCCGCCCAGCGCGATCAACATCAGCGGCAGGCCCCATCGGCCAACCAAAAGCTGGCCTCCGGGCAAGGTGATCGACATGATCAGGCAAGTGACCACAACGCCCCACATCCCACAGCGGATCAAAATTGGCCCGCTGTCGCCGTTGCCACTGCGGCTGAGCCAACCGGCCGAGACGCCGCCAACGGCGATGCCGATGCTGATCAGCGCGACCATCAAACTTGTTGCGGTGTCAGATAGCTGCAGTTGAACCTTGCACAGCGAGTTTACCGCTTGGACCGTCAATCCGGCGATCATCCAAAAGACGCACGATGCACCAAGTGCCAACACAAGTTGAGTGTCCCGCCGCAACAAACCACGCATCGGCTTGGGGACGACCAGGTATTCGCTGCTAAACGCCAGGCCGGGCGCGGCAGCCGCAGCAGGCCGAATCAATAGACTGACCGCCGTTCCGATGATCGCAATCAAAATGCAGACGACCGAAGCGAACCACAACTTGGGTGCCGCCGCCAATTGATCGGCTTGGCCGTTGCCAGCTAGATCCTTCAGCGGCCCAGCTAGCGCAGTGCCGAAAATGATTGCGATGAAGGTTGTCATCAGCACGATCCCATTGGCTCGTGCCAACTGATTGGGCTGCATCATCTCCGGCAAGATTCCGTATTTCGCCGGGCCAAAGAACGCGCTTTGCATGCCCATCAGGAACATCACCACCCACAGACCGGAAAACCCGATCGCCGGAGCGGCTAAGAAAGCGAACAGGCCCAGCACCATAACGACGATCTCCGCCGCTTTGCTGAAGACGATCACGCGACGTTTGCTGTAGCGGTCGGCCAGGTATCCCGCCACGCCGCCGAAGATCACGAACGGGATTCCGAAGACGACCGTCGCGATCCCTTGCAAGTCGCTGCCGCCACCATCGGCCGCGGCAGCGGCCGCCGCTTCACCGGCGACCACAGTCGGTATGGCCAGCAGCAGCATCAACTGTTTGAACAGATTGTCGTTAAACGCCCCGAGGAACTGCGTCGAAACATAGCCGACAAACGAAGGATTGCTCAGCGGATGCGGTACCGCCGCTTCGGTTTCGTTCGTGGCCAATCGCAAGTTCCTTCAACCAGTGTTTCCGACTCAAGCTTTCGTAAAGATCAGTGGACCGGCAGTTCGACCAGCTTGTTTTCCGCCGCCATCTTACGAATGTCCTCGGTGATCTTCATCGAGCAGTACTTGGGACCGCACATGCTGCAGAAGTGGGCACTTTTGAACGTGTCCTGTGGCAGCGTTTCGTCGTGATAGCGCTTCGCCGTTTCGGGATCCAGCGACAATCGGAACTGTTCGTTCCAGTCGAA
>DIUH01000383.1 GCA_002428205.1 Planctomycetaceae bacterium UBA6163 | reverse complement strand
GGACGCGGAAAAGGTGTCCGACACCTTTTTGATCGACGGTCACGCCGGCATTCCAATAGGTTGCGACTCGTTATGACTCAGCAGGTTGGTAAATCAATCGCTCGTCGCCAGCTTCCGCAACCACGTAAACCCCGGGTTACGCTTGACTCGCGGAGCTCGTCTTCGCTCACCCGGGGCTACAATCTTTCGCCAACTTCGTGGCTCCCGAACCACATGCCTTNNGACTCCCAACGACGAGTGCTTGGATGGAGCCAGCAGTGAAGGAGATGAACTTCCGAGTCAAGAGTACGGATATGTTTTGGAACAACCCTGAAGGCGCCGAAGCGATCCTTCAGATCCGCGCCGCAAGCCTCAGTGACGAAGGTCGCCTGGCAAGATTTCTGTCCCGCCGTCCCGGCAACGGGAAGCTCCGTAGAGCTCCAAATAACACCACCCAAGCCGCCTAAAACCCAGAATCCCTGACATGCCCCGCACGGCCACCCATGTGGGTGTATCGATACACAGATTGGTGAGTCGCGTGGTAGGCTTGTTAGCCAAACGTCCCAAGCTCAATGCCAATAAGTATGGACAGTTTGGCGTCGAGCAGGGCATCAGCAAAGTGATCATTTGGATAACGAAAGAGACCGATTGCTGCGCCGAATCTCAACTTCGAGGTCGTAGCAGCGCCGTTGCCCTACGATGACACCGGTTTTGAAATTATAGTTTTTTGGCGGCGGTGGCGGCACCCATTTCCTGGTGATGCAGTACGTGGAGGGAACCGATCTGTCGGACCGCGTGCGGGAGAAAGGTCCGTTCTCGGTCCAGCAGGCGATCAACTATCGCACATCGCACCAGATCCGCCGAAGTGCCGATTGTCTCTCGGATGGAGCGGTGTCCGATGTCGACGGGAATGAGTAGCACCGCGATGGAACGGTAAGCGTTTTCAACGGTCCACCTCCAATAGTTTACGTCGCAGATGACGAGGACGCCGAGTCGCACCACGTTGCCGAATGGTTGCTTGATCGAGTCTACGAAAACATTGCACCAGCGGAAATCGCTATCTTCGGTCGAACGCAGTCGCAGCTCGCTCGGGCAACGGATCAATTGACGTGTATTGCGTAACGCAGTACAATTACAAGACGTAGACTCATTGGTCTGGAGAGAAAACGATGCAAAAAAACAGCTCACTCATGGTGAGACTTGACGAAGAATCAAAGGCGCTACTGGCTTCGGCTGCCGAACTTCGCAAGATCAGCGTCAGCGATTATGTCCGTTCGATTGTTGTCGGCCAGGCACGACGTGAATTAGCTGCGGCAGAGGCGCAAATGATCTCGTTAACTCCGGAAGAGCAGCTTACGTTTTGGGAGGCGCTGTCGAAGCCACCCAAACTGACAAAAGCCCAGAAGCAACTCGGCAAAATGATGCGAGGCGAGGCGTGAGCGGACCTCGCTTTCCCGAAGGATGGTCAATCGAGGTTCTTGATGAGTCACATCCACGCCAGAAATTCAAGTCGGGCAACGACGACGTTGACGAGTGGCTGAAGAAATCGGCTTTGCAAAGCCAGAAGAAGCATCTGACAACGTCAAAGGTTCTGCTTGATGATACGCGTAACATCGCTGGATATTACAGCCTCGCTTTCTCCCAGATCGATTTCTCAGACTTGCCGACGGATTTAGCTAAGAAGTTGCCTCGCCGGCAATTGCCAGTCAGCGTGCTGGCTTGGCTAGGCGTCGATCAATCCTTCCAGGGACGTGGTATCGGCCAGCGCTTGCTTGCCACTTCGCTGGTCGACTGCTACAAGGCGAGCCAAACTTTCGCATTCATCGCCGTGATTCTTGATTGCGTGGACAAAAACGCCAAACGCTTCTACCAACGATTCGATTTTGCGGAACTGCCGGGCTACCCGATGCGTCTGTATCTGCCATTCAAGTCACTCGAAGCACTCGCCAAAGGTGACTGAACTAAGCCTTCGGTTCGCTGACGAACCCGGCAGCAAGCTTATCAAAAGCTTCACTTGCAGCGTCCAATAAGGGGCCAGCTTGTAAGCAACACTTCCGATTCAACGAGCCCGATGCCTCTTGTTGATGTCGATTTGAATTGAAGCATGTTTCCCGAATAGATCTTCATTTAGGAGGTTGATGTAGACATAGCCGACCCTTGTATCTCTAACATAAATGCGCCAGTAGTGTTCACCTGCCGAGCCACCATGTCCGGCAGATCCTTTCCCGGGCTTTAGTCGAACTTGCGACGACTCGACAGGATCAAGTGGCTGCGCTGGCGGACTGTTCACATCGACACTTGCGCGTCTCGCAGACCGACGCTTTGGCTTCTTTTTTTTCCATCGATATGGACGCACCTCACGTTTATCCATTGGCGGAACGGCAGTGCAATCTACGTCATCGTTCATCGACACGGTTGCCGTCTCGGTAATGCTCGACGAGGCGGTACGACTGGCTCAGGTCGGAATTGTCGAAAACCAAGACGTGCGGCAGTCGCTCGATCGCCCTAGCGAGATTGGATCGCGTCCGTTTGAACCTTGCCCGCAGTTTTGCATCCGGTACGTCGTGGCCACCTTGGCTTGCCCGCATCGATACTTGCTGGATCGATGTTGCTGCGTCTTGGATGCGAATGAAGATCATCACGATTTCGTAACCGCCCGCCGCGTATCCGGCCAGCAGATCGACCTTCTCGCCGACCGGGTCCGACAAGACCGTTTCAAAGATAAAGCTCTCGCCACGCTCGACGAGAGACTCGCGTATAGCCGCTGCCGCTTCGGCCGCTTCGTACGGGCCGATGTCTAATTCAAGTGCGATGTCATCCGCATTGACGAAGCGAAGTCCGCAGACGGCCAGATGCGACGCAAAGAACGTCGACTTGCCGGCTCCGTTGGATCCGGCGATTGCGATGACGATCGGTCGTTTGTCGAGAAACTCAAACCCCAGCATCACTCGCCGGCCGGTTCGAATATTCGATTGACAAACCGTCCAATCGTCTCGACACCATCCTCATCTGTTTTGCGAAGCAAACCGGGACGATCTGCGATCGGTTCAAAATGGGGGAACGGTCGCGTCTTAAGGTAATCGCTGACACGCTGTCGACCCGCCGGCGAGTCCACCTCAGCGATCGCTTCGGACAATGGCCGCGCCGCCCCCGATTGCCTGAGTGCCATCGCTCGATCGCCACGCAAGATCGGCTCGAGCGATTTGCCTAATGCCGCCCAGAATTCAATTTGCCCCGCAATGCTCCGCTGCGTGATCTCCGCCGATGCTCTCGCGTCGCAAACCAATTCATCGGATAACTTGACTGGTTGTCCCATAGTGTTTCTCCTTTGATCGCCATGGTAGCATAATGCTACTTACTGTTCAACTTTCCCAAAACAATCCCAGTCCAATGTCGAGGATCCACCATGGAAGTTAGAGAAGCGATCTACAGCCGCCGCGCGATCAAGCAGTTCGACGCCGACCACCGGATGACCGCGGCTGAAGAAAAGGAGTTGCTCGAAGCCACCATCCAAGCCCCGACCAGCTTCAATATCCAGCATTGGCGGCTCGTCATCCTTCGCGATCCGGATCTGCGAGCGAAGATTCGTAAGGAGTTCGGAAACGATCAAGCTCAAATGACCGACGCATCGCTGCTAGTTCTGTTCACCGCCGATATGAAAGCTTGGCAGAAAGAGCCGGCACGTTACTTTGCGAACGCGCCGAAGGAAGTCGCCGAGATGTTGGTCGGATGGATGGGTCCGTTCCACGAAGGCCGCGAGTGGTTGCAGCGAGACGAGGCTCAGCGCAGCATCGGGATGGCAATGCAAACGATGATGCTCGCCGCGCAAGGTATGGGTTATCAGTCATGCCCGATGATCGGATTCGACATCGAAGCCGTCGCCAAGCTCATCAACTTGCCCAACGATCATGTCATGGGACCGATGGTCGCGATCGGCAAAGGGACCAAAGACGCTTGGCCGAAGCCAGGACAACTTACACTCGATGAAGTCACTATCGAGAACGGGTTCTAAGCAGGTCGGCACAAAAACTTCGGCAAAACAAAATTAGCCGCATCGCGTTAGCGACGGTTGATAGAAAGCGGGACTAACCCCCAACGGCGGATTATACCGAAAGACTTGTGCCGACCTGCTTAGTGGCAACTTTTGACATCGATTCGGTCGCCGCCCGATCGACAAACGCAAGACCGAGCTCTCAAAACTCATTCCATTTGGCGAAGCTGCCATGATGTTCATGCTGACGCGCCCGCGAAACGTGACGATCCGTGACGTGGTCATCGTGCCGACCAATTTTGACTTGTGATCACATAGCAATGCGATCGGGTTCGCTTCGTCGATTCGCAAGCATTCAAGTTAACAGCTCTCAGGCGTGATCCCGAGTCGCCGGCCTTGCTCTTCGACCCACTCGAAGAGCTCGTCGTTGTTTTCGAATTTGCGTTCTGGCCCGGTCAAGAAGGATTCGTCAAGTCGCTGAACCGCACACTCGCAAATCGCTTCGAGTGGGTTCGCTGCACCGTAGGGAGGTCCGACGTCCCAATGAAGTTCGGTAAACAGATATCTTCGCCCCATCTTATGTCGAATGCCGACGAACCCATGGTTTTCCGCTCGGTACACGCCGAGGTTCAGGTTTCGCGAATAGACTCGATAGAGCCAACCAGGACGCCAGTCGTCGATTGAAATTCGATCTGGGTGATCTTTCATGATTCCTCGTCGGGTTCGTTGGTTCGCAGAACATCACCCAGTTGCGTCATGAAATAGTTAAGCTCCTCCGCATTATACCTTGCCTGCTCTTTCCATTCCTCTTCGGTCAATTCAAAAGCTCGTTCCCCGAGTCGTTTGACTTCCAGTCGAGTGCTCTGGATGACCACGCGACCGTTGGCGTTACTGAACCACTCCAAGTAGAGACATTTTCGCCAAGTGAAGGGTGGTTTATCGCCGGCGACTAACCGACGAACCAACTCATCGTCGGGGATGTCGTGATGTTTGATCATCTGGTCGGCTGTGATGTCACCGACATGTCCGGACTGATCCAGGTTGATCCTGGAATAGTCGAACGGAGCGTCTTCGTCGTCATGAGATTCGTCGCCGCTAGATTTGTCGTCAGGCAATTCCGGCTCGATGCGATGAATTCGAAACTTCCAACCGGCCAGATCCGGGTGACAGTTGCCGGCAAGTTTCAATTGCAACCGATCAGTGAAGCCGGCCAGTTGAAGCCAACCAATCGTCCAGCCCCGCTGGGTGTTGTCCAATTCGCCACATTGAAAAAGCCGTTCGGGTCGCCATGCCATTTTGTCTTCTCACAATTCACTTGGTTGAGTTGGCATTTTACCAAACTGACGATCGAAAGGAACAACTTGAAAGTCTACGTGGATGAGGAACGGCAAACACCGGAGGGTTGGACTCGCGTGTATTGGCCGGATGAAGCGATTGAGCTACTTCGAACGGGGACGGTCGAGGTCATCAGTCTTGATCACGATCCGGGGGACGATGAGCGTGGCACTGGCTACGACGTGGTGAAGTGGATCAAGGAACAGGTTGTCACCGCCGGCTTCGTTCCGCCGATCATCCGGGTCCATTCGGCAAACGTGTCGGCTCGAACAAAGATATAGCTGGGGATCCGTTCGATCGAGCGTGCAAGCGACTGGGCACGGTGAGCGTTGGTGTTTTGGTGTGTGCGTCCTCGCAATCAATTGGCGAGATCGACGGCGGCGTTCCAGGAATCGCTGACTCGAAGTTCATCGATTTGAGCGGCTGCGCGAGTGCCGAGCGAAAGTCGAATCGAAGCGAACTTTACCGGCCCATTCGATGCTGTTCCGTAGACGGTCCAAACTGACGGCTGAGTTTCATCGATCAGCTCATTGGCTCGGTAGACTCGTAAGTTCGCGGTTGTCGTGTTCGATTTAGCCTTATACATCAACACAAACAAATGTGGCTCGCCAACAGCGAGCGACGTTGCGGTTTCGTCGATCGTGCCCGAGTTATTCAGAAACAATCGCTGGTCGGACCTGACTCCAAAAGAGACCGAATGACGCCTGGTGAATCTTGGGGACGCGGAATCAGGTTCAAGAACGATTTGTATCGCGGCGGATTGTTCGTCTTCGTTGCTGTTGCCTGAAGACTGTTCGCCAGAAGATTGGCGACTGCTCAACAGACTCACATAGATTGTCTCACCTGGGCTCAACTCAATCGGCTTTTCGAAATGCCTCCGAAGACTCTCTCCGCCTTGCAGCGACAGCAGTCGGCGGCCTGAACGATCTTTGCCAAAGACAGTCCCCTTCGGCGCATCGATGACTTCGGCGAGCGGTCCGCGACCAAAGCCAGCCGATTCCCAGCCACCGGACCAACCGAAACCGCTGCGGTCTCGCCGAAGCTGGCCAGCAAGGTTCTCGAATCCGTCATAGGCGAGCAACGCGCCGCTGGCTTCGTCACGGACTTGCTCGTCGATGCGTCGCACGAATTGCCGTTGTCCGAAGGGAATGTGATTCGCTTGGCTGGGCTTGCTACGGAGGTACCGCCTCGCTTCACCGGTGGTAATCCTGTCCTCGAAGTCAATATCTGCATTGATAGACGTCCAGATCACACCTCCATCAAAGACATGGACCTCGGTCGCCAGTGAATCCAAAGCAACCGCATATTGTGTCCCTTCATCAATGATCTGGGCTTCGGGGGTTTCGAGGAGAAAGCCATTCGATACTTCCGTAACGTTGACAAAAACGGTGCCGGCGAGAAGTCGCGCTGAGTCGGCTGTACTGACGAGCAGTTCACAAGGACCTTCAAGGATAACATTCGTCCCCGAATCGAATCGAAGTTCGGCGGCACCGGATGCCAGCTTGATCATGCCAGCGCCCAACATTCCATCGGGAAGCGATGGCGGTTGCTGCCAAACACAAGCTGCTTGCGCGATCCATCTTCCCAAGGGCAGCGCGGTCGGCTGAGTCGCTTGCGGTGCTGGCTTGTTCTGCTGATCGGCCAGATTGAGCTGGTCTCGATCGGGACGCTGCGTCCACCACACCGCGATTGCCAGGATCGAAGCGGCCGTGGCGATCCATGTCATGTGCCACGCCCAACCGGATCGCCGTTGTTCCCAAGTCGATATATCGCTGGCCACTAATTGATGTTGCCCACCACCATCAGCGACCAAAGTTCGCAGGCCCGCCTCAATATCCATCCGCTCGCGGAATACCGCGCGGGCCGTGGCGTCTTCCTTCAAACGATTCTGCAACGACTGGTGTTCGGCCTCCGTAATGGTGCCATTGATCAGAGCGTTGATGGATTGCTGGAGTGTTTCATCACTCATGATGCCGCCCCCTCCTGGCTGATCCGCAGACGAATGCAGGCGAGAAGTTTTTCTCGCAGGCGGGCGAGCTGCTTGTAGAGCGCCGTTCGTTCGCGTCCCAGTTGTTGTGCGACTTCGGTAATCGTTTCCGTACCGGCGTAGCACTGCTGGAGGATCGACTGTTGTCGCTCAGAGAGTTCCCTCAAGCAATGTCGTAAAGCATCCAATCTCGATTCCGAGAGCGATTCTTCTTCGGCAGCTTCGCGCGCCATCAGCTCAACCAGTTCGACATCGAAATGAAGTCGACTCCGTCGCTGTACGGTGAGGAAGTTACGAACTTCATTGAAGGCGATGCCACACGCCCAGTGAAAGAAGCTCCCCTGGGCATCGAAATCCTGCATCTTCTTCCACAGCACAATACTCGTCTTTTGAAACACATCCTCGACGTCCGCCGGATTAACCAATTGCTTAGCAATAAATGCGTACAACCGGTGACGATGCTCCATCAGCAACGCCATGAAGGCGGCTGTGTCGTCGTCAGCATCCGGTTGTGCGTTTTGGTTAGTCAACTGCGGGGGCTCCAAATCAATGGCCAAAGCGGCGTGCCTGGCGCAAGTAATCTTACAACAAGCCAACGATTGGACGATCCATTCGGTGATTTCGTCGAATAAAGTACCGCAGCCCACNNTCGGGGTTGGTCCGGTGGTTTTGCGGCTTGACCCGGGGTGCGCTGCGCGACCCCGGGCTTTGTTGTTGGACTGCTTCGCAGTCTGCCGCACGATGCACCCTAAACCCCAACGGGGTTCAACATCACAGCCCAGGGTCGCGCAGCGCACCCTGGGAATACGGGCACCCATCACGCACGAACCCCAACGGGGTTCA
>DIUH01000398.1:31346-31480 GCA_002428205.1 Planctomycetaceae bacterium UBA6163 | reverse complement strand
GTGTGGACGCCCATCGGGTCGAAGTTCTCGATGCTGCAGATGATCACGACGTTGTCATCTTTGTCGCGCATCACCTCCATCTCGTACTCTTTCCAGCCGATGATCGATTGTTCGATCAAGACTTCGTGTACGGG
>DIUH01000398.1:21071-31248 GCA_002428205.1 Planctomycetaceae bacterium UBA6163 | reverse complement strand
GGGTTGGCACCGATCATCTCGACGCCGTATTTTTCCAGCACGCCGTTTGCCGCCAAATCCATCGCCAAGTTGAGCGCCGTTTGCCCGCCCAGGGTCGGCAAAAGCGCGCAGGGCCGCTCGGCAATGATCACCTTTTCCACCATCTGCCAAGTCAGCGGTTCGATGTAAGTCGCATCGGCCGTATCCGGATCGGTCATGATCGTCGCCGGATTGCTGTTGATCAAAACGACTTCATAGCCCTCCTCGCGGAGGGCCTTGCAAGCCTGGGTTCCCGAGTAATCAAACTCGCAAGCTTGTCCGATGACGATCGGCCCGCTGCCGATCAACAGAATTTTCTTGATGTCCTCGCGACGGGGCACGACAGATTTCCGGCAATTAAGAGATATTGGGACGGGAGAGGCAAATTGCCCAGGAGGATAACACAGCACGGGCAACGTACGGGAGGGGAGGCAAGGAAAGCGGCTTAGTGGGCGGGTTTTGCCGGCCACCCGCTTGTAGTCCCGCCTTTAGGCGGCCATTGCTCGTAGTCCCACCAAGCAACTTCGACGCCACATTCCGATCCGCGTTGCACTTGACACCTCCGTAGCGTCGGCTACAGTTAGTCGTCCCGCCGTAGCCATAGCTACGGTCAGTCGATTCACCAGCCGGCAAATCAATGGAAGTCGCGATGAAAACCCCGAAGACATACTCGCTTGGTGATCGCCATCACCGTCTCGCCCTGCGGGTCGAATCGCGGCGTGGCTTCACCCTCGTGGAACTGTTGGTCGTGATCGCGATTATTGGTGTCATGGTGGGACTGTTGCTGCCTGCGGTTCAAGCCGCCCGCGAAGCGGCACGGCGGATGACCTGTTCGTCAAAGCTGAAGCAGATCGGTTTGGCGATGCACAATTATGAATCGACCTACAAGCGATTGCCCGCCGGTTATCAAAGCTTCAATCGATACGACATCATTTCGACCTTGCCGGCCGAAGATTTTGATCCGGTGACTTGGGACGCACGTGGCGGCTGGGGCTGGGGTTCGGCGATCCTGCCGTTTCTCGAGCAGCAACCTTTGTATGACATGATTGACTTTGGTGCGCCGCTGTGGGAGTTGCGGTTTGCCGGAGTTCGCGAAACCAAGCTTCCGATATTCTTGTGTCCTTCGGCAACCGGCGGCGAGGAAGCGTTCACGGTCGTCGATGAATTTAATGCGCCCCTGATCAAACGCGGCGGTCCGGTTCGTCTGGGGCGATCGAATTACGTTGTCAGCCACGGACGTGACGAAGCTTGGGGTGATCGGTCGGGGCCGGCCGGCGGCCTCAATGGAGACGTCAGCCGAGTTGCCGATGGTCCGTTTTTCCGAAACTCGCAAACCCGATTTTCGGACGTGATCGACGGATTGTCCAACACGGTCTTTGGCGGCGAGCACACTTCGCGGCTGAGCGACAAGAGTTGGGCAGGGATTGTTGCCGGTGCCTTCGTGCATCCCAAGGTTGCTTCACCAGACAACGGACCCGAGTCGGCCGCTGGGTTGCAGTTCGCACACAGTGGTCCAGCCGACGGCGAAGTCGATACGTTTGGCAACCTGATCATCCATCCGCCCAATTTCCCAACACTTCACGTCTGCCAAATGCAATCCGAGCATCCCGGTGGTGCACACATTCTATTGGGTGACGCTTCGGTGCGATTTGTTTCCGAATCAATCGATCGGATACTCTTTGCGGCGCTCAGCAGCATGAATGGCGGGGAAGTTGTGGGAGAGTATTAGGATGAACACACCGATGGCACCTGGCGCGACGCTGCGGGAGCGCTTAACTCGCAAACGTCTTCCAAGGTCACTAGGCGGAGAATCGCGAAGCGATAAGGTTGTTGGTGGCCTAACCATGCTCAGGTTAGCCGTTGTTGCCATTATGTTGTTTGTCGCCACCCTTTCAGGTTGCTCAAAAACGACTCTCAGCACCGACGCTTATCATTTAGTCGGCGCGCTAGACCGCATGTTCGAAAAACGCGATCCCGAGCAACTCAAGATGGCATCTGACAAAATTAATGAAGAACTCGCCGCCGGGAAAATCACCAACGACGAGGCAAAGATACTCAATGCCCTGATCGTTAAAGCACAGAACGACGACTGGCAAGCGGCCAGCAGCGAAGCCCGACAGTTATTGTCCGATCAAACCGATTGGTGAGGTTCATCAACCGACAGATTGTCGAAACTCGCGGATCAGCGATGTCTCGCCCACTTCGAATCGTCGGTTTAGGAATGTCACAATCATATCGGTTGCCAGCCCTGGCAACTCTCGGCTCGAAGCAATCGTTTGGTAGACACCATCGATCAATNNCGATCGCAGATGACGTTATCTCCACCTCAACGACCAGATCTGGCGGCGGATCGGTCTTCAAATTGACCTCTTCTTTTGGGCGTATTAGTTCCGCGTGCATCACATAATACGACTCGTCAGCCTCGAAGCCTTTCAGCAAAGATTTGAGTTTGAAGGTTGTCGACGCTACCGATTGAATCTCAATCCCTTTTACCTCGGAGTACGTTTCAATCATACGCCCGATAAGGCGGCCGATATTTTCGTGTTGACGTTTTGGGCTCATTAACTCGAGGACTCCATTGTCATAGGTCATCCGCGGGACGCTGCCGCGTCGTTGCTCGGCGAGTGCTTCATACGTCTCCCAGAGAACGTTTTCGATAACCACCCTCGATTCTGGGGAGTTTGCATTGTGAATGCTGGGCATTTCGTAAATCCTTAAAAAATCATCGGCAAGCAATCGTGATGATACCCGAAGAACGCCTCGTTGTGGATTTGATTTATTCGCCTGGGAGATTCCAGTAAGGCGAAAAACGATCGTCACACAGGCCCCTGGGCCGCGATTGGCGTATGCATTTCACAGCATATCCAGTGGGTCGATGTCGACGACATACTGGATGTCTTCTTTGGCTGGCGGATGATAATTGGTGGTTGCGACGCGAATCGTTTGTCCCAGCATTCGATTGTCGGTCGATTGCAATAAGATATGAAANNCCTAATGACATTTTTGCCGACTCTAGTCTGGTCAATAAAGATTCTGCGAACGTTTCAGTATCCTTTTCCGATTCACCACGAATGATGATGCGAGCGACATTACCCAGCGGCGGATAATGAAACTTCTCACGTTGGACCATTTCCTGCTGGGCGAATTGTTCATAATCGTGATGCGATGCGGCGATGATGGCCGGATGGTCGGGCGAAAAGGTTTGCACAATCACTTGGCCGCCTCGATCGCCACGCCCGGTGCGCCCGGCGACTTGGGTGACTAGTTGAAAGGTTCGTTCGGCGGCGCGAAAGTCGGGGAAATGCAATGCGCTGTCGGCATTGATCACGCCGACCAACAACACATTGGGAAAGTCGAGTCCCTTGGCGATCATTTGTGTGCCGAGCAAAATCTTAGTCTCGCCGCTGCGAAACGCTGATAAGACGCGATGATGACTGCCGGGCTTGCGCATCGTATCGCTGTCCATTCGCGCCAATGTCGCCTCAGGAAACCGCGCCTTGATTTCGGCTTCCAATCGCTGGGTTCCCAAACCGCCGTAGCGAATGCCGTCGAAGTGACAGGCGGGGCAAATCGGTGGTGTCGGGATCGTATAGTCGCAATAGTGGCAGACCGCTTTGCTGCCGTCGCGATGATGCGTGAGCGGCAAATCACAATCGGGACACGCGACCACGTTACCACACGCAGGGCACTGGATTTGGGTGGCGAACCCGCGACGATTGAGCAACAAAATCACTTGGCCATTTTCGCCCAGCGTTTGNNGCGAACGTCTGGCATCGGCCGATTGGCGATGCGGTGATCCATTTTCACCAATTCCGCATGCCCCGTTTTGGTCGCGTGAAAACTTTCCAGGCTGGGCGTTGCCGATCCGAGCACCAGTGGAATGCCCAGCAGTCCGGCCCTGCGGTGGGCGACCCGTCTGGCATGGTATCGCGGTTGGGTGTCTTGTTTGAACGACGCATCGTGTTCTTCGTCGATCACGATCAGCCCCAACCGAGGCATCGGCGCGAAGACAGCACTCCGCGGTCCGACGACCACCTGCACGCCACCGGCACGAATCCGTTGCCACTGGTGATGCCGTTCCGTCGGCGTCATCTGGCTGTGCAAAACCGCTACGCTGCGAAACCGACTTTCAAACCGAGCGCGCGTTTGCGGCGTCAGGCTGATCTCGGGCACCAGCACAATCGCGCCACGGCCGAACTTCACCACATACTCGATCGCACGAATGTAAACTTCGGTTTTGCCGCTGCCGGTAACGCCATGCAACAACAACGTCGCGGGCTTAGCGCTGTCCAGCGCCGCCGTAATTCGCTCTAGCGCTACGTTCTGTTCCTGAGATAAACGCGTGATCTTCTGGCCCGCGCCGCCGTCGGCTTCACCGAGCGGAACGTGCACTGCGGTCTCGCCGGCGAACACACGTTTCTTTTCGATCTGCAGGAAACCCTTCTTCACCAATTGGCGGATCGGCGCTTCGGTACACTCGGCCTTGGCCATCAATTGCCCCAGCGTCCACTCGTGCCCGCTGGCCAGCACGCTGCGCACGACCTGCAGTTGCTTTGCCGGCAGGGCGTCGACCAGCGAATCGTCCAGAGCCGCCGAGGCAGTGGAAAAGAAGTTGACTTCGCGGGTTCCCGCGGCCGACCTGACGCCCGACGGCACCAAGGTGTCAAACACCAATCCGGGCGGCGCCTGGTAATAGTGGCTGATCCACATCACCAACTTCACCAAGTGGCTGTCGCAAAGCGGTTCGGGGTCCAGCGTTTCGATCACGGCACGCATTTTCGGCGATGCCGGTTGATCGCGTTTGATATCGATGCACCATCCGACCATCGGTTGTCGGCGATGGCCCAGCGGGACGTGAACCCTCGCTCCGGCAATCACCTGTGACTTCAGCAATTCGGGCACGATGTAATCGTAGGGGCCGTGTGGTGCGTCGGCAAAGACGATGCTGGCCAGCGTCACTTTCTCTACGGCCAAGATTTCCCAAGGCGGCGGCGACGTGTCGAACAGTTCGGGTTGTTGGGAATCGCCTTCACCAGCCGGCTTGCGTGTTTCGGGCCACGACTGCCCAGGCGGTTTCTCAGGCTTCTTGGGGTCCTCCTGTGGCATCGCGTTTGTGTCCGAGTCGTCCGGGAATGTCAATCAATCACCCCGGCATGGTATATCATCGATCGCCCAGCGAACACGTCGCGCGTTTGGCCGCGTGATTACTCCATTCCACTGCATCGCAATCAACCGCAACAATCACGGAGCACGAGCCACCATGCGGGTCGCAATTTACGGCGGATCTTTTGACCCGGTGCATCTGGGCCACCTGTGGGTCGCCCAGAATTGCGCAGAGAAGCTGCGACTGGACCAGGTGGTCTTCATGCCCGCCGCGACGTCGCCGCTGAAGCCGCACGGGCCGGTGGCCAGCAACGAAGATCGGTTGATGATGTTGCGGCTGGCCTTGGCCGCAGGCCCACAGGCAGGGCTGGTCGGGCAAGCGTCCGCCAGCGACGGCGCCGCCCTATTAGTCGACGACCGAGAACTGCGTCGCGGCGGCAAGAGCTATACGATCGACACGGTCGAAGAAATCAAACGCCAACGGCCCGACGACGAACTGTTCCTGCTGGTCGGTTCCGATGCCTTTGCGGCGATCGGCCAGTGGCATCGCCCTAAAGAACTGTTAACCGCGATTACGCCGGTTGTGTTCCGCCGCGGCGGTGATCCGCCGATCGAATGGAGCGTGCTGGAAAACCTCGTTTCCGAGTCTCGGGTCGCAGAGATCCAGGCGGCATCGGTTTCGATTCCGATGATCGAAGTGTCTAGTGGCGACATACGCCAGCGAGTGGCTGAGGGCCGCAGCATTCGCTTTCTGGTCAGCCCGAGTGTTGCCGCATTGATTCGCGCAAACTCGCTTTACCAAGCGGCCACGTCGCCATTATGACTGGTGTCCATGCCCAGCCGCATTCGCAAGCATTCAAACTCTTTCAAGTATCGGCGACTGCTGCTGTGGACATGTTCGGCTTCGGTAACGAAACGGATCTTAGGATCAGGATAAACGTCGGCCGCGATCAGAATCTTTTCAAACTCATCCAGCGGTTTTCCATAAGCCACCAAAACCTTATGTTCATCCAACTGCACTTCTTGGCCACGAGATGGGCACACGACTGCAACGCCCGTGCAGCCGTCGTTCAGCAGTAGGTCTTCGAATTCCAATAGGATGCTTTTCAGCACAGGCATATCGATATGATCACGATACAAATCCTGTTGCCCGTGACTGCCCTGATGGCTCGATTCCAACACAACGTCGACGACCGGTCCGAGCGGTTCGAGCATGTCGAGGAACAGATCCAACAAGATCGGTCGTGTGGCCGATGCCATTAAGACGGGAATGCTGTTGCCAGATGCTTCGTCGTTATACTCGTCATGGCGAAAACCTTGGCGAGGTACGATTTGAAGATCGTATGAGGGACGGACCGCGTCGGTGAGTTCGAAAACTCCGTACCGCGAGATGCCCATGTGGGTTTGCAGTTCTTCATCGGTCAGCGATTCAAAGCTGCCAGTGGCCCTTTGAGCTTCGTTGGATTCGGTGATCGAATTGCGAAAGATGCGTTTGAGGAAGCCCATTTGTTAAAATCGGTTCGTGCCCGATGGTGCTGGGTACTAACGTGGTTTGATTTTCGAAGCGAGGGAGAAGTCTGTCGCCTGGTCGCATTCGATGTCCCGAACGACTCAACGGTAGGTCAATTCTTTGGCATGGCATGCAAAACCGATCACCGTCCACGTAGACTCATTAAAATGTCCGCCGCACAAACAACTTAATCGTTAAAATTAGCACCAGCCCCCGACTCCACTGCCGGTCGCAACTGCACACAATCGCAATTACTCCCAATCCGATCCATTGGCGGTTACCCTAAAATGCCTGATCGAAACTCGCTCACTCCGTTTTCGTCGTCCATCGAAACCATGCCCTTTGTTCCTATGTCCAACTTTCCTTCGGATCGTTTCGTGGCCCCCAGATCGCCTGTTGGTGTCGCGTGCAGCCATCGCTCGATCGGCTTATCGCCTCACGTTTCGTCACTTCGGTCTTGGGCCACTTCGTTGGTTGTGATTGCGATGTTTGCCGCTTGCAGTCCGCCGCCGCGGCCAATTCTGGGGAAAAACCAAGCGGAATCCCCGGCGGAAACTCTGCTCGATCGACAAGTGGAAACCGAAGTCGAAGGTGTTGAACAGTCCCAGCCGTTCACCCAACCCTGGGAAACTTGGCAGGCGTATTACATCGGCGGTCGGCATGTCGGCTACAGTCACGTTAGCGTAAAGCCGCAATCCGACAGTTCTGACAGTTTGGTCAGCGTGACGATCGAGGATCAATTGGCGATCCGCCGTGGCCCATCGACGGTGATCCAGCGACTGGACCAGACCAGTCTCGAAACTCGCGATGGTGAATTGGTTTCGTTCGAAGCCGAACTGCGAGTTGGGCCGGCGCTGACTCGTTATTCCGGTACTGTCGATGGCGACAAGCTGAACGTTGTGACCACTCGGGGAACAAAAAAATCCAGCCAATCGGTCCCGTGGCAATCGTCCTACCGTGGCCCAGCGGCATTGCAGCAATCTTTGCTTTCGAACCCCATCGATCGCGGCCAGGAACGTCGCCTGCGATCTTTGTTGCCAATTCGATTCGATGTCGCAACGCTTGAACTTGACTGTCGCCACCTCGCTTCTATCGCCATGCCCGATGGTACCATTCGCAAAGCACGCGAAGTCGAGGTTGCGATGAAAATCGAAAACTCGACGCCGATCAACACTGTTCTCTGGACCGATGATAAAGGCAATGTAATCAAGACGCTTACTCCGGCCCTCGACTTAGCAGCGTTCGAGTCAACCCGCGAAGCAGCCACTGAGGGCATTGTTGCCAGCGAAGATATTCTTTCGGCCACGGCGGTTGAAATCGAAGGGTCTCTCGAAAAGCCTCAAGAGACCAAGGCCGCGATGTTCCGTATCACCCAGCGGTCAGGTGCAAAAAATACTAGCGAAAAACTTGCGTTCGCCGCTCATCCCGGCCAGTGGGTCAAGAGGGATGAAGCGGGGGCTTATGAGATTTTCGTGTCGCGAGATGCTGCTGCCACACCACCGGTCGGCTTCCAGTCACCCAATTTGCTTCCCACCAACCAAGACAGCCGTAGCGGTCCCCTGGTCGACAGCGCCCACTCGCTAGTCAAACAGCTTGCCGACACCGCGATCGCCAAGAAGAACGAACAAGCCCAGTTAGCACTCGAGTTGGCGCGGTCGACTCATTCGTTGATTCGTAAGAAAAACTACACAAGCGGATTCGTGCCCGCATCGGAAGTCGCGCGAGCGGGCGAAGGCGACTGCACCGCACACGCGGTTTTGCTCGCTGCAATGCTGCGTGCGCGTGGCATCCCGTCGCGTGTGGCAATCGGGCTGGTCTACGTGCCGACTGAATCCAAGCCGCGGATGGCTTATCACATGTGGACGCTTGCTTATATCAACGACCAGTGGTTGCACTTTGATGCCACGTTGCCGGGCGGAGCCGCGCCAGCGGATCGAATTGTCCTGATAACCAACTCGCTAGACAGCGGCAATGAATACGAATCGCTTGCCCCTGTGCTTGGCACGATCGGCCAATACAACATCCAAGTCACGCAAGCCGAAACCGCAGTGCTAGAACCATAGCATCACCGTTCAGGCCGCGGGGTCTTGCCGTCGCGGATCATCGCACTCATTCGCGCCGCGATCTCTAGCGGCCGCTCGGCATTCAGGATCCCGCCTGAAACCGCCACGCCATGAATCCCTGTCGCGATCACGGCGGATAAGTTCGTCGCATCGATGCCACCGATCGCGAACGCGGGCAAGCCGGTTTCGCCGCTTGCTTGGCGCAAGAAGTCGAGCCCGGGAAACTCGCCAAACGATTTGGTAAGGCTGGGGAACGTCGGTCCACACCCGATGCAATCCGCACCATCAAGCACCGCTGTACGCACCTGCTGGATCGAATGCGTCGAAACGCCGATCATCACATCGGGCCCAACGATTCGACGCACCGCTTCGACGGGCAATTCTTCCTGGCCGACATGCACACCTTGGGCTCCTGATGCCACTGCGATATCCGCTCGATCGTTGACCACAAAAAACTTCTCAAGCTGTCGCGCGACCTCAGCCCCTCGACGACTCAAGCGATACAGCGTCGCATCGTCGGCCGACTTATCACGCAATTGAATAATGTCGACGCCCGCTTGATACATCTGCCGCAGCGTCTGGCCAAAGCGATCGACATCACGATCGCTACCGATCAACAGATACAGCCGCGCATCGGCTAGCAGGCGGCGTCGCTGCGGCAGCAACATCAAAGTTGCCGCGAGCGTATACGTGCGATACCGCAGCGATTCTGCCACCGACGAAAATGGCGACGCGATCGTTTTGGAATACTCCTCCAAACAACGCAAGGCTTGCTGAGTGCGTGCGGCGGCCGACGCGACCACAGCCATCATATCCGCACGCTGCATCTCATCGTCGGCCACCAATCGCGTGCCACAATCGCTGGTCACCGCGCGAGCCGCCAGCCGTAACTCGACCGGCACCGACTCTAGCGCCAATCGCAATTCATGGCGAATCGCCTTTGCCTCAGCTGTCAGCAGCGAGTCCTCCAGCACAAAGCGGGCGAACTCTTCCATGGTTCTCAGTCCTTCGGCCGCGCGGTTGGCCGACGCGTCCAAAATGCGATAGGCAGCTTGCGTTGAAGTTTGATCCGACATGACCAGCGATTTCCAAAATGCGAACGAATCCTGAACCGGAACCGAGCAAAATCGGTCCCCATATTGACGGCACTCACCCCAAGCGTTGCAATCATGGGGAGAAGCAATATCACGTCGCGGCCACTGGCCGCCAAGTCGTCACAAAACCGCGTAAACGATCCTAACCAATCCCGCCCTCGTAGCTCAGTTGGATAGAGCGCAGCTTTCCTAAAGCTGAGGCCACAGGTTCGATCCCTGTCGGGGGTATTTTTTTGGCCGTTGCGATCTCTCGCACGGTCGTGACATCGGGGACGTGGAATCGTGTGCGGGTAAGAATCTGGTTTAAGGATCGTGCGGGAAATAAGTGTCCGGTACCTTTTGCGAGGAACTCGCCCTTCGGGTGCTTCGCACAAAAGGTACCGGACACT
>DIUH01000398.1:4196-21027 GCA_002428205.1 Planctomycetaceae bacterium UBA6163 | reverse complement strand
CTGACCCTTTGGAGGCGTGTCGATTTTATTGGTTTTCGGCCTCGCCGGAGAGGATCAGACCGCTTTTCAAAAAGAGCCTAGTGCTTCGCGCTACAATGGTGTGAAGTCGCAGGCAGGGGTTAGTGAAAGGGTGAACTTGGTTAACAGTTCGGCGACGTGGTGGATGTCGTCCAGCGAGATGACTTCAACAGCGGAATGCATGTAACGATTGGGGATCGCGATTAGGCCTGTTGCGACTCCGCCGCCGTGAATCTGCAGCACGTTGGCATCGTTAGGAGTGGCGCGGCCGCTGGCCGCCATTTGATAAGGAATCGCGTGCTGTTTGGCCAGGTCAACCAGTCGTTGGGAAACGATCGGGTTCATGTTGGGGCCGCGATAAATCACTGGCCCGCCACCAACCTTGATATCGCCCTGTTGATTCTTATCAATCGTTGGACAGTCTGACGCGTGCGTCACATCGACGGCGATGGCAACATGTGGCTTGACACTGCCTGCGGCGGTTTGGGCACCGCGCAGTCCGATCTCTTCTTGCACCGTGCTGACACTATGGAGATGACATCCCAGCGGTTGTCCTTGCTGTTTGATCTGTTCTGCAGTCCTTCGCAGTGCTTCAATCACGGTCCACATCCCCGTCTTGTTGTCCATCCCCGGGCCGCTGACCAGTTTGCCCATCAGCGGGCGGTATTGCAAGTTTAGCGTAACACAGTCGCCAACCCGCACCATGGACGATGCTTCGGCTTTATCCTTGGCACCGATGTCTAACCACATCTGTTCGATCATCACCACTTGCTTGCGTTCGTTTTCATTCAACAAGTGAATCGGTTTGCGACTGATCACGGCGGGGACCGATCCGTTGTCGGTCCAAATGCTCATCGCTTGGCCGATCAATTGTTGTGGGTCCCATCCGCCGATCGTTTGTGCATAGACAAATCCGTTGTCATCAATGTTGGTAACCAACATACCGATCTGGTCGCAGTGGCCAGCGAGCAACAGTCGTGGGCCCTGGGGATCGCCGATCGACGCGATGACGTTTCCGTGAACATCGGTGCGGACTTGGTCGGCATGCGGTGCAATGAAATCGCGTACCAGGCGTTGAATCGGTTGTTCGTATCCCGAGGGGCTGGGTGTTAGGATGGCAGCGCGAAAGAATTCGAGTGAGGTGGATTCCATTTGCTTGTCTTGAATCGTTGAAACGTGAATGGACGGGAAAGCGGTTGGCGGAGACTGCACGAGGTTAGGCGACACTGTCGACGTTTGGCAAGTCGGTCTTTACACGATGTTCCAGTGTTTCGATCACCGCACAACCACACGAATCGCTCCAGACGTTGACCGACGTCCTGGCCATGTCCAGAACACGGTCGACGGCCAAAATGATGCCTTGCAGTTCAACGGGTAAATTGACTGCTTGCAGGATGATGACCATCATGACAAGGCCGGCATGCGGGATGCCTGCGGCACCGACGCTTGCCAATAGCGCGGTTAGTGCGATGACAACTTGCTGTGACAGGGGCAGGTTAGCACCAAAATGCAATTGGGCGATGAACATCACCGCGACGGCTTCGTAAAGTGCCGTGCCGTCCATGTTGATTGTCGCGCCTAGTGGCAATACGAAGGATCCGGTGCGATTACTGATTCCCGCGCGATCTTCAACACAGCTCATCGTTAGTGGCAGTGTGCCGTTGCTGCTGGCACTGCTGAACGCGGTTAACAGTGCGGGGCTCATTGCGTGGGCGAACTCGCGAGGGTTTCGCTTGGCGACGTATTTCAAGATCAACGGAAGCGTCACCATCGCGTGAAAGGCGAGCGCTAGGGCAACCGCAATCACATACCAGCCGAGCGATTGAAAGACGGCAATCCCTTGAGTTGAAGTCACATAACCCATCAAGAAAAAAACACCGATCGGGGCGAGCCGAATGATAGCGGTGGTCATCGCCATGATGACCGCGAACGTCGTTTGGGCCGCGTCTTGAACTCGCATTGCGGTCGTTCCGCCGATTCGTAGCGCGAAGATTGAAAACGCAATGGTAAAGGCGATGATCGATAAGAAGTTCGGTTCGACCAGTGCACCAAGCGGATTGGCCGGAATCATCGTTTCGATCTGATTGAAGAGGACTTGGCCCAAAGGCGGAGCGTCATTGGCCAGTCGATCACCCGGTTTCGCGCCTGCGACTTGGATGCCGCCACCTAGGCCGGGGCGAATCAGGTTCACCATAATCAAGCCTGTGATAATGGCGAGCATGCTGGTCGAAACATAGTAGATCAATGTTTTGGAAAACATTCGTCCCACGGCGTGACCGCTCAATCCCATTACTCCGGTGACCAGCGAGGTGACGATCAACGGGACCGAGACCATTTGCAGCATTCTTAGGAACAGATTTCCCACGCGTTTGAATGCCCCGCCAATCGTTTGCGCCCAACTGCCACCATAGGCCGCATAGATTTTTGCGATTTCGGGCTCTTGGGCCTTCAATTGGTCGATCGATCGGAAACGGTCTTCGCCTGCTGATGTGGGATCGACGACTAGTTCACGCACCACTTGATCGTCTTGAAACAAACGTATTTGCACCCGCCCAGAAGTGTCGACGATGTCGATCGCGGTGATGCCCTCGGGCAGGTCGTCGACCACGCGAACGGTTTGCGAACTGGCCAGCAGGTTCAGCGAAATGCCGATGACGGCCCCGGCGATCATGCCGATGAAGATCTGCCAATGAAGGGCCAATCGGAATGGCGACATGCGGTAAACTCCTGCGGGTCAGTGGCTAGGCGAGCGATTGGAACACGGGCCAAACTTCGCCGTGCAGTTTTTCCTCGGCTAGCGAGATGGTTTCGTTGACGTTCAAGCTGCCCTTGAGGATCTGTGCTGAGTGGATTACGTACAACCCGGGTACCGATGTAATCACCGGCGATAGGCTTTGGCTGAAGCCGAGCGTTTGCAGGGCGGCGACTCGTTTAGCCCGTGCGACTTGAATGGCCACCACGTTGTTGCGAGAGAAACTGGGGTACATCTTTTCGAGCGTCGACAGGCATTTTTCCTTATAATCGGCGTCACTTTCATCCAATCCTTCGTGCCCTTCGGGCATGTACTTGGGCAAGTACACAAGGTGATTGCCGCCCAATTGGGTTTCGGGATCAACGATGGTCGACATCTCGATCACTGCGGTCAGCGGCACCCAAGTGTCGACAATGTTGGTGACGTAATACGGGCTGATCGGTTTGCGAAGCAGCAGCGACGCACAAACAACGCCTAGATAGCGTATACCCCGAAGCCGAGAATTTTCGTCTTCGGTTAACAGGTGGCCGCAACTGTCGGCGATCGTCTGGCCGGGGACCGTATAAATGATTTGGTCATAATGTGCTTTTGCTTCGTCGCGAATCTGGATATCAAAACCGCCGTTTGCGCCGCGTTCAATTTTTGTGATCGGCGAGTCGGCTCGTAGGGTAACGCCGAGTTGGACCAACCGTTTTTGCAATTGATCGAGAATGCGTGCGTATCCACCAGGGACGTATCCGAACCGTTCGGTCTTCATGCCACTGCGACGTGCCTTATAAAGTCGCGCTGTATGAGCCCAGATGAATGCGGCGGAGGTGATCTTATAAGCTTCGCCAAGTTTAGCATTGAGCAAAGGCAACCAGATTTTCTCAAAGACTCTTTTGCCAGACCATCGGCGCAACCAGCTTTCGACCGTAACTTTCTCAAGTCTGCGCCAGTTTCGCAGTTTTGACATGAGAAAAATCGTGCCGCCGAGTCGCAATTTGTCGATCAGATTCAGCAGGGGAAAACGCAGGAACTCGATCGTATTGCTCATCGAAATCAGTTCGCCTTGAGAGTAGAACCCGGTTTTCGTCTCTACCCAGCGGATTTCTTTTTCTAGATCGAGTTCCGTTAACAATTCCCTTAGTTGTGAGTCGCTTAAAAGGGTTGCGTGATAAAAACGGTCCCAAGTGATATCGCCAAGTTTCCAGGCGCTGGTTAAACCACCAAACTCGGGGGCGGCCTCAGCAACGGTGACATCCTGGTCAAGAACGGCGAGGTCGCGAGCGAGTTTCAGTCCCATCATGCCACCACCGACGATCAGCCAACGTTTCCGCTTATTGGATGGTGCGAGGTGACTTACGCTATCGTTTATGGTCATTTGCAAGGCTGGTGCGACAAGTATTGAATGAATGTGACGATGGCTTTTATGTCGCTTCGATTATCGGAACAGCGATTTCGGCCAAAATGTCTTGAATGGTTTTCTCGGCCGTTATCTTTCGCAGCCGACTTTCCGGTTTAATGATCACGCGGTGATTCATGACCGGGGCGACGATCCGCTTTACATCGTCGGGCAAAACGTAAGTACGCCCTTGAATGGCGGCGAAGGCTTGGGCACAGCGGAACAGCGCTATGCTGCAACGGGGGCTGCCGCCCAGCGCGATGTCCTCATGGGTTCGAGATTCATGAACCAATTGCAACAAGTAATTTCGGATGCGCGGGTCAACGCGAACGCCACGGATGGCGTTTTGGGCGTCGACCAGCTCCGAGGCTTCAGCGACCGGTTCAAGGGCATCGACCGGGTGGGTCCGTTCCAGCATCGACAACATCCGCAATTCTTCCTCCATGCTCGGGTAACCCAGGGTAAAGCGCATCAGGAAGCGGTCGAGTTGAGCTTCGGGCAGCGGGAACGTTCCTTCGTGATCGACAGGGTTCTGAGTGGCAATCACCAGAAATGGTGGTGGCAGGGTGTGGGTCGTGCCATCGACGGTGACGCGGCCTTCTGCCATCGCTTCGAGCAGCGATGCCTGGGTTCGAGGCGTTGCGCGGTTGATTTCGTCGGCCAAAAGAATCTGAGTGAAGACGGGACCGGGACGAAACTCAAACTCACCCGACTTCTGGTTGTAGATCGATGTGCCGGTGACATCGCTGGGCAACAGGTCGGGAGTGCACTGGATTCGCTTAAACCGGCAACCGACGCTTTTCGCCAATGCCCGGGCAAGCATTGTCTTGGCGACGCCGGGAACGTCTTCCAGCAGCAGGTGGCCACCGGACAGCCAGGCGACGATCGACAGAACCAGCTGTTTTCGTTTGCCAACGATCGCTTTTTCGACATTGCCGATGATTCGCCGGGCCAGATCGCTGACCGCAGCCACTTCGGCGTGGGTCGTCGCCGCCGGTGCCGCGATTTGCGAAGCGGATTTCCCGGCATTTGCTGGCGGTTTTGCGGCAGAAGCGTTCGGGGTTGTCGCTTTGTTCGGATCAGCCGGCATAATTAGGATCGGTTCAGGTTGGCAATGGTCGATTTCACCCTGAATGATTTGGATGAAATAATTTGTCGATTGGCATACCGATTGCTAACCTAGAGTAGATGGTTGATCGATTCCTGCCACAATCGTTTCGATTGTAGTTGCTTGCGGCTCAGCGCGGTGTGGTGCCTTGCCGGTGCCTGTGCGAAAAATGGTTACTCCTCGATTATTAATTACTGACGACGATCGCTCGTTGCGACAGACGCTGGCTGATGCGTTGTCGCGATGCGGTTTGGATATCGCTACGGCTGGGGATGGTGACGAAGCGATGCGGCTGTTTGATGCCGATGAAGTGCACTTGGTGATCGCCGACTTTCACATGCCGCGAGTCAATGGGCTGGACTTAATCCGGCACATCCGCAGTCGTGATTTGATCATTCCGTGCATTTTGATCAGCGCCGAATTGACCGATTCGGTTCGCGATGAGGCGCGGAAGATGCGAAATTGCGGCGTTTTCGACAAGCCGTTGCGTTTGTCGATGCTGCGACAAACGGTGATGCAGTCGCTGCACGACATCTATGGCTGGAAAGTCGGTTAAGCCGATCGTCGCTGACGCTGAACACGGCGACTGGCCGCTTCGATCCCTTCGGTCGGTATGGCATGGGGCCCGAAGCATGTCGGATCAGAAACGTTACCCCAGCGGTGGGTGGCGATACGGGACAGAATCTCATCGGCAACCATGACCGCCCGCGAGCCTGCCAGACCGGTGACGGTCGGTTCGGTTTGCGAACGGATGCTGATCACAAAATCGTGCAGTTCGTCGAGGATTGCGTTTCGTGGTTCGACTTGGATCGTGCTGGGTGTCAAAAACTGCTCGAACAACTGATCGGCGAACTTCAGCGGATTGGACGTTGAGGCGGCCAAGTCAAATGTTCGGTCCAAGATCGATTCGTCGGGCCGAATCGTTTGAACCGCCAGCGTTCCGAAGTCGATTTCGGCGTATCCGTTGGGGCCATAAGTCTTCATCAACCGGGCTGGTTGGGGGCTGATCCGCGAAGCTTTTAGGTTCGCGACCAAACCGCACTCGAACTCCAAGCGTGCTTCGGCGACATCTTCGTGTCCCGTGACGATCGCCATGCCGGTCGCCCGGCAATCGCGCAGCGGTGCGGATGTCAGTGACAGAACCAAGTCGATATCGTGAATCATCAGGTCCATCACAACGCCGACGTCGAGACAGCGACCGGGGAAACGCGATGCACGGACTCCTTCGACGTACTTTGCGTCTTTGGTGATCTCAGCCGCAGCGGTCCAGGCCGGATTAAACCGTTCGACATGGCCGACTTGCAGGATCCGGCGTCGTGCATGAGCCAATTGGACGATTCGATCGGCGTCGGCGGCATCGACTGTGATCGGCTTTTCGACAAAGACGTGCTTATTGGCCGTCAACAGGGTTGTCGCCATCGCGGCATGGCAATCGCTGGGCGAAGCGATGATGGCGGCATCGATTTTGTCGATCACATCATCGCAAGACGCGTAAGTCGGGACGTTAAACAGCGACTGGGCTGTTTGGCGAGCCGATTCGAACGGATCGATAATCGCCACCAATTGGGCATCGTCGACCTGACCGAGCAGTTTGGCGTGGATACGTCCGAGATGACCGGCGCCGATAACGGCAATTTGCAGTGGCTTCACGCCGCTTTCCTTCGTTGATCGCGGCCGCGTCCGTGGCGGCCGGTGCAGGATTCGTCCATAAAATCAAACAATTGTCGTAACACGGGGCGGATCGGCCCGCTGCTGAGCATGCGATCGCGAGCCACCTCGGCACCGACCAGTTCCTTGTACAGCAAACGAAATGCCGCTTGCAAGACGCGAACATCGTCTTCGTTGTAGCCGTTTCGTTTCAGTCCGATGGCATTGATGCAGCGTGGCCGCGCTGGGCAACCATCAACGACCATAAAGGGAGGAACGTCGTGCAGTACCTTTGATAATGCGCTGACAAAGCTCATCGAACCGATCGAAGCGAATTGGTTAACACCGACACCGCCCGCGATCGTAATGTCATTGCCGATATGAACGTGGCCACCGATCATCACGTTATTGGCCATTGTCACCCGATCGCCGACTCGTACGTCGTGTCCCAAGTGAACGTGCGCCATTAAGAAATTATTGTGACCGATTTCGGTAACACCGGTTTCTTTTTCGCTTGCGCGATTGATCGTTACATACTCACGAATGATATTGCCATCACCGATGATGACTTTGGTGTCGGTCCCTTGGTAGCTTAAGTCTTGGGGTTCAGCACCGATGACAGCACCTGGAAAAATATGGTTCCCTTCGCCGATGGTGGTGTGACCACAAAGTGTGACATGGTTTTCGACGATTGTATCGCGACCGATTTTCACGCCCGGCCCGATGACGCAGAAGTGGCCGATGTGAACGCCGGGACCAATCTTCGCGCGGGGATCGACGACTGCGGTTGCGGCGATTTGAGCGCTCATTTGTCAGGTGACCTGTTGGGTTTGATTATAAAAGCCGAAGTGGAAGTAAAGTTTAAGCGACGTTCTTTCTCGGGGGGGCGTCGACGCCTTGGGCGTTGGACCATGATCCGCTGGGTTGGGATCCGTTCGCCTTGCGAGGATAAACAGGCGGAGCGAATTGAGATCCGGTTCCAATCGACATATAGGAAGTTTTAGTGAACTGCGCCAATAGCTTTGCCATTTCGCCGTTGAGCCGGTGGCCACCCCGATGCGAGACAAATCGTCCCACTAAATCAACACCGGTCAGGGCGAGATCGCCGATCAGATCGAGAGTCTTGTGGCGAGCGCATTCGTTGCTGAAACGCAGTGCGTTGCCAACCAAGCCGTCATTTCCGAAGACCAATAAATCGTTGGGGCCGACATGGCGTCCGACACCTCTGGATTGCAATAACGATACTTGTTCAGCGGTGACGAAAGTACGTGCTGATGCGAGTTCGCGGCAAAACGAATAAGTATTCAAACAACCACGATAAGATTGTGGTGCGATCGGGCTGCCATCACCATAGTCGAGGTGATACTCATAAATCGGGTGCCCATCGGCCACCGGTGATGCCTCGATCCAGCTTAAATCATCACCGACGCGAAACGTGCGGTCGACGATATAACGTTTTCGTGCTGCGGCTTGTACAACCAAGCCGACCGATCGAAGCGCTTCGACAAAGGCGAGTGAAGAACCATCCAATCCTGGCAATTCTTCGCCGCTGACTTCGACAACGCAATTATCAACTTCCATTGCGTACAACGAAGCCATCGCGTGTTCGATCATCTCAAACCGCGCCGGCCCGTTGATCAGGTTCGTTCGGAAGGATGCGTCGGATGTTAATCCGCACACCGCATCGCAACCAGGCTGACCGGGTAAGTCAGACCGCACGAAGCGAATCCCCGTGCCGATTGGCGCTGGTAAGAAACGAACCGACACTTCCAAACCGCTCCAATAGCCACGTCCGCGGACTTCGCAGATGGCGGCAAGAGAATGTTCGTTGCGTGGACGAATCACCTTCGGTGACCCCTAGTAAGTCGGCATGTAGTAAGTCGGCATCAGCAGCAGTCGAAAACAATCGCTCATCTAGACCTTGGCCACCCGTGAAACACGGGTGACCACAGTGCTTGGACTTGACGGTTTCCGTCACGGCGAGAGAGACGGATCAGCGTGGAGCGGCGGCACCGGCAGGTGCGGCTCCGGCAACTCGCATCGTTTGATCGAGGTATTGCATGACGGCGTTGGTCATGTCGAGAGCCTCGTCATGATAAACGATGTTTTTCATGACGCCACGAATGACCGACTCGCCTTGTTCAAGGCTCATTTCTTCGCTGTTATAACGAAGCACGAGATTGATCTTATAATGATTGGCGAGGAACTTAACACCTGCGGCGATCCGCTGGTAATTGTCGTAGTAGATCTTCGCTTCGGCGTCGGACAGTTCTTTACGCTTGCGAGCCATATCCAAGCGGAGTCGCGATTCCATCGACGCGACCGACTCTTCGGCGGTTGAATACTCCGGCGATCCGGGCTTGAAGGTCTTCAACTCGGCTGCGGCTTGTTGCAGTTCGTCCCGCTTCTTGCTTAGCTCGGCGTCAAACGACTTCAGCTCGGCTTCAACCTTGGCCACTTCGGCTTTAATCGAACCATGATTCTTGAAAATGTAAGCGACGTCGATGACCGCAACCTTGTGACCATCCTGAGCGGACGCCAGCGTCGGGGTCAAAGTACCCGCCGCGGCGACACTTAGGGCCATAGATAGAGATAGGGCCTTTGATGCCGCACAAACGGTTTTCCCAAAAACTCGCACTTCCGCTACTCCTTGCGTTGGTGATGCAACCCGATAAAGTTCCGCGATCGCGCATCCGGGCGACCGTTTTATTCGTACTGACGTAGCCTACTTTGCTGTTGAACGTCGTAGGCGTCGATTCGTAAGCCGTGATTGTTTCAAAAATTCTTCGTCGCGGTAAAGGCCGATTTCGACAGATTCTGGTCTCTGTTTCGGCATTTTTAGGCGAACGAAAGCTGCTGTGTGATCTGGTCGTTGCGAATCAGATCACTGGCCGGGACGCAACTTCAGCGTCGCGGTCGTTGTGATCGTTTCATCGCCTCGTTGCAATTCGATACTGATCTGGTCGTTTTCTTCCCGCTCGCCTACGATTTCGATGACGTCTGATAACGAGCGGATCGAAATCCCGTTCAGTTTCAACAAGCGATCTCCCGGACGAACTCCAGCGGATTCGGCTGGGCTGCCGGCACTTACCGCGGAGACGATCGCGCCGGCAGGTTTATCTTCCTCTGGCTGCGTTTTCTCGTCATCGCGGTCAATCGCCTCTTGTAACGAAACTCCTAAAAATACCTGTTTCTGTTGACGGATCTTGACGTCTCGATCCGTTGTCGCGTAGTCCGGGCGCTGGGCAACCGTGGCCAGTTCGGCGACCACCGCTGAAGTGATATCGGTTATGCGGGCCATGCCGTTGAAGTTGATTTTTTCGATTTTGTCGCTTGGTCGATGGTAGTCCGAATGCAGTCCGGTAAAGAAAAACAGAACCGGGACTTTTCGGGTGTAAAACGATTGATGGTCGCTGGGGCCGTAGCCGCTGGTAACCTTGAACAGTTGAAACCCGGTTTTTTCATTGGCACGGTCGACTAAAGGGTCAAATTGCGATGAAGTACCGGTTCCGTAGACGGTGAGGTCGTTGTTTCGCAAGCGGCCGACCATGTCCAGATTGATCATCGCGACGGTCTTTTCGAGGGGAAACCTCGGATAATTGACATAATGTTCGCTGCCCAACAGGCCACGCTCTTCGGCTGTGAATGCGATGAACAGGACCTGGCGGTGATTCTCGGCGCCAGCAAGCAGTTCAGCAATTCGATGCACGCTGCTCAGTAACACCGACGTGCCGCTGGCGTTGTCGTCGGCGCCGTTGTGGATCGCGATCGTTCCAGGGGCCAGTGAGCCTGGCCCGCCCATGCCGACGTGGTCGTAATGCGCACCGACCACGATGGTTTCGTCGGCCAGCGCACCGCGGCCCGGCATCAGTCCCAAGACGTTGCTGCTGGCAACCTGAGAGGCCGATAGGGACGCTTCCAACGACGCTTCGGTCTTCAAGTCGACGCTTCGTGGCGCGACCGAATCGTCGATCGCTCGCTTGACCGCGTCCAGCTTTTCGCCGGTCGCCGATTCGATCAACTCAGATGCTAATGACCACGAAATGCTGGCGACCGGCAACCCGGCGATGATCGTTTTTTCGCCCGCGTCGCCGATGTTCATCAGCCCTTCGGCGGCTACTTCGCGCTGGCGTTTCAGGTCTTCGATCATCGAATTGATTTCGACGATCCTCGTTTCTTGCCGGCGACGAATGTTGTCCGCTTCGGGTGGCAATAAACTCAATTGCTTGTTGATTTCACGAATGGATCCGGTTTCTGATGCGATTCGACGGTCGATCGCTTCGGCAGATTGTGCGATCGAAACCGGATCGTTGACCAGCAAAACGCCGATAGCACCCTGTTCGGCGGCATTACGAATCTTGGACTCAAAGTAGGCATGTCGCGTGTTTCGCGTGCCATCGAACCGTTTGTCGGCTTCGGGACCCTGAGGTTCCTTGCGTAAAATGATGACGACGCCGCCGCGAGCCTCGATCGATGCGTAGTCGTCGTAAGCGAGCTCGGGGGCCGTGATGCCATAGCCTGCGAAGAACAGAGGCCCTTGAACCTTTGCGGAATCGCCGAGTCCTAGCGGTTGGAATGTTTGTCCCAAAACACCGGTGGTCGCCACGTTAGGCGTGGGGTTTTCTGGTGTTTTTCGCTCTTCGTCGTCTCCCGACTGGTTCGGTAGGGGCGTGGCGTCGTCGCGACGAAGAAACGTTAAGCCGTTTTTCGACTCATCGCCCAGTTTGACGCCAAGCGGAATGTTAAATGTTTGAAACGGTTTGCCATCGAATAACTCAGTTTTCAATCCGGCATCGGTATAGGATTTGGCGATGTACTGGGCGGCTAATTCAAGTCCTTCGCTGCCCGTATCGCGGCCAGACAGTTCATCGCTGGCCAAATAGGCCATGTCGGTTCGCAGACGCGTTTCCAAGTCACCGATCCGGTCGACTTCCGTTTGGCTATCACGACTCGCTTCAGGTTTTCGGATCAATTCTTCTGACGTCGCCACGAAGGGCAAGTAAGCGACCAGGCATGCGACGGTGAGCCATCGTTTTGCCAGCGATCCGAAAGCTAGGCCCGTTTGATCCGAAAGAGACGCGAATTGGGAATGAGTCATGCAGTCAACCTTAAGATAGTCTTGCGATAACGTTGAAAATAAGATTTCGATCGTAGCCATGAGGCTGCGAGCCTAAAGCGACTGGGCGATTTCGGCGGCGCGTAAGCCGCTGTTCATCGCTCCCTGAATCGACGGCGTCTCACAATAGTCGCCACAAAGAATGATATTACCATTGGCCAGCGGCGGGGTGATGTTGCTGAGCGATTGTACCGGAAGGGCGTAAGGAATCGAATAACTGCGGAGGTGTTCCCAGTTCGCAACCCCCTTACCGAACCACCGGATCAATTGGTTGCGAACCGGAACCAGCCCTTCGCCGCTGACGTCGTATCCGGCACCCTGGGTTGTCGAAACGGAAATCAGTGTGCGGCCCGGCGGTGCGTACTGAGGCGCGATGTCGCTGAGCACGACTACGTTGGAGATCACGCGGTCGTTTACGCCACTGCTGTTTTCCTGCTGGCCGAAATCATATTCGTCGCCGGCGAGCATCAACATTTTTCGCTTATCGGGTGACTTTTCAGCGGCAAAATAATGATTGACGGTGTGTCGCCAGGGGGCTTCCAGCTGCGGAACGCCGACGATCTGGGCGGCGGCGGTGCTTTCGGTCGCGACCACAATCACGGCTGGATCGAACGATTCGCCGCTGGTGAGATAAATTTTGCCTTCTTCCACCGCTTCAACGGATTGGTTGAACCGGATCGACCCGCGCGGCAGCGATTCGGCCAATTGTCGCGGAATGGCCGCCATGCCATCTGCCGGCAGCGAAATGTCGCCCGCGGCAAACATCCGGAAAACAAACTCGAGCATCCGGCTGGATGTTTCTAGTTGCGGATCGAGGAAGACGCCGCCAAGAAACGGCCGAAAGAACTCATTGATGAATGGGGTTGTGAAGCCGAGCCGAGCCAGCCTGGCATGAGTCGGTTCGTGCGGCCGCGTGTAGAGATCGTCTAACGTGCCCCGGCTGGCATCGCGTCGCAGTTTGGCCACTCGCAGCTTATCGCCCAGCGTGCCAATCGGCGAAAAAGCGGTTCGAAACGCTTGCGTCGGACGTCTCCACGGATCGCCCAACATCGCGAACGACCCGGCGTGGCGAATCAAGGCTCCCGGTTCGAACACTTGCAGCCGCAGTTTCTTGTAATCGAGCAATTCGCGGCAGGCGGGATAGGCCGTCAACAACACTTGAAACCCATGGTCGAGTGTAAATCCGTCAACGACGTCCGAGCGCACTCGCCCTCCGACCCGATCGGTCGATTCCAGCAAAATGGTTCGGATACCTCGTTGTGTCAGGCGAACGGCACAACTCAACCCCGCCAGGCCTGCTCCGACGATGACGACCTTTGGCTTGCGATCCTGACTCAAGTGACAATCCGACGGGAACAAGGATGATGGACGTGATTTGTTTAACGTGACCAGGTTATACTCCCAGCCGCGAAAGTCGGGCACCGGATGTACCGGTCACAATCGGACGGCTGATGGTCCGTCGGTTGGCAGCGGCCAGTTCGTAAACCTCGGCCCCGGGCAAGGTACTTCGAGTCGATTGAGAGATTCCCAGCATGCTGTCGTGGTTCTCCCCCGAGTGGCGATTTTACCCGCCGGTTTCCGACGGCAGCCAATTTTGGACTGACCAACTTTGGCGGCGCGGATATCGGTTGCAATCGTATGCGCTCGGCAATTCATGGCGTGTGATCTGTCCCCGCGGTACACGCCGGGCAAGCGGTACCGAGGAAGAATGCTTGGCCGAGTTCAATCGATTGGCCGGCGAGGTGGTCGATGATGGCGTTTCTCAGCACATCGTGATCTTGTTGCACGGACTGATTCGCACCCGCCGCTGCATGCGAAAACTCGAACGTGCGATTCTGGAATCAGGCATCTCAACCGTCATTCGATTCGACTATGCCAGCACACGGCAAGCGATCTCGTCGGACGGTGCGGCGCTGCGGCGGTTGGTCGAAGGGTTGCCTCATTCCGCTACACTCAGCTTTGTCGGCCACAGCATGGGCAACATCGTGCTGAGACGCGCGATCGGTGATTTGCAATCCGGCAGTGATCTTCGTAGCGTCCTACCTCGCATGCACCGCGTCGTGATGCTGGGCCCGCCCAACAACGGTGCCGCCATCGCTCGCCTGCTGGCCAAATTAAAATTGTTCGGATTGGTCGTCGGCGAAGGCGGGTTGGAACTCGGCCCGAATTGGCAAACGCTGCTGCCCACCCTAGCCATTCCGCCGTGCCCATTCGCGATCATCGCCGGTGACCTATCGCACTTTCGAATCCGTAACCCGCTGGTCGGTCAATCGGGCGACCTGCTGGTCAGTATCGACGAGGCTCGCCTGGAAGGGGCCACCGAGTTTGTCGTATTGCCGATCGCACACTCAACCTTAATGACCGATCAACGCTCGATCCGATTCGTAACCGAGTTCTTAAACCAGCCGATCGAGCCCACCTTATCGAACCAGTCGGATTGATTCCCGATAACTCCAGCAAGAGATCCTTTCATGCCTGCCAGCGACCCAGTGAACGATTCGACAGACGGGCCAGATGCGCCTCATGCCGCAACAAAGAATGGCCGCACCCCGGTCGAATGGTTGCTCGATCGGATCGAACGTGTCGGTAACGCCTTGCCCGATCCGGCCGTCTTGTTTGTCATCGCCTTGATAATGGTTTGGATCGCGTCTGCCTGGTTATCAGGAATGACGTTTACCGAAATCAATCCGACGACTAAAGAACCTGTAAAGATCGTGAATCTGTTAACAGGACCATCGATCGCAGCGTTTTTGGAAAACATGGTAAAGTCGTTTACCGCTTTTCCACCGCTGGGCGTGGTGCTAGTTGCAATGTTGGGTGTCGGTGTGGCAGAAGCGTCTGGGTTGGTTCATGTCGGATTGAAAGAACTTTTAAGATTCACGCCCAAACAACTTCTCACCCCAATGTTGTTGCTGGTTGCCGTGCTCAGCCACACCGCGGCTGATGCCGGATACTTGCTCGTCATCCCGATCGGCGGCGTTATGTTTCACGCCGCCGGACGGCATCCGCTGGCAGGTATCGCATGTGCCTTCGCGGGCGTTTCGGGAGGTTTTAGTGCCAACTTCATTCCCTCGGGCATCGATCCACTGTTAGCCGGTTTGACCGAATCGGGTGTTTTGGTGGTCGATGCAGACCGTAAGGTCAATGCGCTTTGCAATCTTTACTTCACCGCCGCATCATCCATTTTTGTAATCTTGGTAGGTTGGTATTTGACCGATCGAATCGTCGAACCACGGTTGCGCAATACGCCTTTTACAAATGACGAGACGGCGAACGATTCTTTGGGTGAGGTGACCTCGCGAGAGCGAATCGGATTGATCGCCGCGATCGTCGTTGCCTTGGCTGGCGCGATTGCGTTGATCGTTTGGTGTATGCCAATCGACTCACCAATGCGTGCCGGTGGTTCGCTCACTTCGGTCAAGCCGCCTGCACCGCTGATGGGGGCGATCGTGCCTTTGATTTTCCTGTTTTTCTTTATTCCCGGAATCGTTCATGGTTATGTTTCCGGACGCTTTCAAAATCATCGCGATGTGATCGGTGGGATGAAAAAAGCGATGGAGTCGATGGGTTATTATCTCGTGCTGGTGTTCTTTGCCGCCCTCTTTATCAACGCGTTCACCAGTTCGAATCTCGGCCTCTTGATGGCCGTCAAAGGGGCCACGTTCCTAAAAAGCATGGAAGCCTCGGCCACGATCACGATCGTGGGGCTGATCTTTTTGACCGCATTCGTCAACCTGTTTATCGGTTCTGCATCCGCTAAATGGGCAATGCTGGCTCCAATCTTTGTGCCGATGCTGATGCTGCGTGGCGTGTCGCCGGAATTGACCCAAGCGGCCTATCGTGTCGGTGACTCGTCGACCAACATCATCACACCGATGATGCCCTACTTTCCGTTAGTGGTTGTCTTTTGCCAACGTTATGTTAAGCAAGCGGGGGTTGGGACACTGGGTTCATTGATGCTGCCTTACAGCATAACATTCCTAATATTATGGACCGTATTCTTGCTCGGATATTGGATGCTAGGTTTGCCTTTGGGGATCGATGCGTCTTATACCTATACCGTTCCAAAGTAATTGTGACCTGTTTGCTATCGTTTGGCCGCCTGTTCCTTCGGTTGATCCAGCGATTCGGTCGGCGGTCCATAAAGCCGATCGCCGTTGGCGGCGTAACGACCACCGTGAACCGGACAATCCCACGTGCCCGCCGCAGCGTTCCAACGCACCACCCCGCCGGCATGTTTACAAATCGGACTGCAGCGATTGATTTCGCCGTTTTGATCTCTGCAAACCGCAACGTGTTCGCGATCGATCATGCTGACGGACCCTTCACCAATTTCCAACTCGGATTCGTCAATTTCCTCAACCGGCAGCACGCGTTTCGCATAATTCGACATCACTTGTCGCTGCTGCACCGCCATCCTAGGCACTTGGCTTAACAATGAGCGGGAAATGAGTGTCCGGTACCTTTTGCGAGGAACCCCATTTCTGGGTGCGAATCCAAATGCCCGGTGCTTCCACCGGTTGTACCACTGCCGATCAGATGTGTTTCATAAACGGCAACGCTGTGCCCCGCTTCCAGTAATCTGATCGCCGTGGTTAATCCAGTAATTCCACCACCGATGATCGCGACGTCGCTGCGATGCGTCCCGCGCAGTGTTTCAAATCGATTGCGAATCGGATGTTTTTGAGACCAGTAAGAATACGGCGTTCATAACGCTTGATCCTCAATCAACGGGTTCGGACAGTGCAAATAGGAGTCGCCGGTTCGACATCAACGCCACCGCGCATGAACCGTCGGTAACTGCAC
>DIUH01000398.1:0-4184 GCA_002428205.1 Planctomycetaceae bacterium UBA6163 | reverse complement strand
CGACCGCTAGAACTCGATCACATCGCCGTCGCTGGCGACTTGAGTATTTTTAAAGATACCTGTGGCGACATTTATGTCGACCGGATCGGGGTCGCTGGCCAGTGGGTTGATATGGGTCAGCAGCAGTCGCGTGACATCCGCATCCCGAGCGACTTCGGCGGCGCGGGTTGTCCAAGAGTGGCCGGTCTTGATCGCCCACTGCTGGGCGTCGTCACGAAAGTAGCATTCGTGCATCAACAGGTCGGCACCCTTCATCCACTGCAGCGATCCCGGGGAAAGGTCGCCGCTGGTATCGGTCGCATAGACCAATGTTTTGTTGGCCTTGCGCCAGTGCAACCGAAAAGCGAGTGAACCGCCAGGGTGTTGTTGCGCTTGCCAATCCACCGTTACCGCGCCGTCAACGCCAAGCTTGATCTGCTTTCGGTCGTCGATCGGTTCCCACGAAACCTTGATCGGCGCCGGAAAGATCAGGTCATGAAAGAGGTGCTCTTGAACGGCTTGCAACTTCGCCGATTCGCCCCAAACAGCGACATTTTCGACTGGGCGTGTATAAAGGATATCGTGAAGGTAGGTCAGCCCAACAATATGGTCGAGATGAACGTGGCTGAGCAAAATGTCGAGGCGATCGGTGGCGATCAACGGCGGCAGGCGAAACATTCCCGAACCGGCATCAAGGACAATCCCATCAGCCGGCAAAAAATAACAGGATGTGTGCCTGTGTTCGTTGGGATGGTACCCGGTTGTTCCGAGACAATGAACTTTCATGTCCATCAGTTTGCATGTTGGCGAGTTCCGCAGCAATCGGACCAGTGCAAGATATTACCTTTACGAGAACATCAGCCAGCATGCCAGTGGTGCTCGGTTGGCGTCAAAGCGATTATCGGCGGATTAAGAAGTTTGCGCCGGGGCGTGAGCATGGCTGGGACGCCAGTCGACCAATTGGATTTCGACATTGCGGCGACCGGCAAAGTCATTGATCACGGGGCGATAGGCGATATCGATCGGGCCTTCGCAGGCATTTAAGTCGTCACACCATTCGCCCTGGCCGAAAGCGACGGCGCGAATGTGGATATTGTGCTGGGTCAGCCGCACGGAAAGGTGTCGATCGCCGCCACCCATGCGTCGCGAAGGTTCGGCCAACGTGACTCCGCTGCTGCACAGCACCGGTCGCGGATTCCCTTGGCCAAATGGCGACAATTGCTCGATCTGAGTCACGGTTTGCAGATTCAATTGGCCAAGCGGGGCTTGGGCATCGATCAAAATCTCGGAAACCGAGTCCGAATCGATCATTTGACGCGACACGGCTTCGTAAAAATCGCTGCGAAAGTCGTCGATCTGGTCTTCGGTGATCGTCAGTCCCGCGGCGGCTTGGTGCCCGCCGAAGCGAACCAAACGGCCCGAACACTCGTTCAACGCTTCGTGAAGATTCACGCTAGGCGTACCGGCTCGGCCTGAACCGACCCCGGCCTTGCCGCCGGTTTGATCAAGCGAAATGACGATGACGGGCTTACCATACTTTTCCGCCATGCGGCCCGCCACGACGCCAATGACGCCCAAGTGCCAACCGACACCCGCCAAGACCAATGCCGGATCGGCTTCGGGATCAAAGTCGGTGGTGGCCAGTTTGCTGGCGGCCAATTGCACCGACCGCTGCAACGAATCGCGGCTAGAGTTCAATTGTTCGATGTAGGTGGCCAGCGCATTGACGCGGTCGCCCGGCGGCGAAGTCAGCAGTTCAATGCCGAGTTGTGCTTGGCCCAGTCGACCGGTGGCGTTCAGGCGTGGTGCCAAAGAAAACGCGACATCTTCGCTGAGCAAGTTCGATTTGTCGGTCAGTTTGGTGATCTTCATCAACTCGGCCAAACCGGGCAGCGGATTGGCACGCAGCGATCGCAAACCGTGGTGGACCAGGATGCGGTTTTCGTCCAACAACGGCACCATATCGGCAATCGTGCCGATCGCTGCCAAAGCAAGCGACTGCATCAAGTACTCGCGCATCGGATCGGTCACTTTTTTGGAGCCGCAAACTTGTTGGCAGATGGCCCACGCAAGTTTGAACGCCACACCGGCACCGCACAGTTCGCCGAATGGATAGCAGGTGCCGGGCAATCGCGGGTGAACCACCGCGGCGGCATCAGGCAACTCGTCCGCTAATTGGTGGTGGTCGGTAATGATCAGCGTGATGCCGAGTTGTTTGCAGAGAGCGGCTTGCTGGATACTGGTGATCCCACAATCGACCGAGATGATCAGTTTGCGACCTCGACGGTGAAGCTTTTCGATCGCTTCACAACTCAGCCCGTAACCATCTTCCAAGCGATTGGGGACGTGGTAGGTAACGTCGGCACCAAGCAACCGCAATCCATTGACCAGGATCGATGCCCCGGTCATGCCATCAGCATCGTAATCGCCGTAGATCGTGATCGGAACGGATTTCTGGATCGCGTCCAAGACGATTGCGGAAGCTTCGGGGACGCCGGGCAATTCCATCGGGTCGCGCAAGCCCGTGAGCTTGGATTCGAGGAACAGACGCGCGTCATCGGCCCGGTAAACACCTCGGCTGACCAGCAATTGGGCAACAACCGGCGGCACACCGGCCGAACGCATCAAGGATTCGACGCGACCGGAGTCGTGCGGCAATATCCGCCACGATTTCTGCATCCCCTGCTCCCACGATGATTCCGTCGAACTCAGACCGAAGTTTACTTCTTCTTTTCGAGGTGCAGTGTACGACGACGCAGTCGTGGGCTGTACTTCTTAAGCTGCAATTTTTCGCCGCCAGGCTTGCGGACGATCGTGTAGTTGTAGTCGCCGGTTTCCTGGCAAACCAGGAAGACAGTTTCGGCTTTCTTTTTGCTCTTGGCCATGTCGAAATCGAAAAATGAAAGGTGAAAGTGGGAGCCTAAGTCAATCGTTGGGTCGCGATTATGCCCTGATCGCGACCGTTTCCGCAAGACTTACGTCGGTTGCGGGGCAGTTTATTTCGATACAAACGTTCCAAAGCGTTGTTTTCGTCGCGATCGTCATCGCTAAATCGGCTAGATCTGCGTTTTTTTTCCAACGTATCACAATGCGCCCTAATCTTGGATCGTCAGCAGCGGGGGTTAATCGTTGCACAACACAAGTTAGATCGGCAGCGGTCGCGCGCGATCGCTGCACAACAGTCCCCCCCGTGCGAGGCGGGGTCGGTTCTTCGGGGCCGGCCTCGCCTTTTTTGTTTTTCTACGGTCGTGTCGCCGATGCCAGCGAGGGGTGTAAGTCCCGGCTTGCCGACGCTTCACCACAGTGAAACCGCGCAACCAGAGTCGCCATCTTCACAATCGTTGGGTGTCGCATCGCGACGGCAGGCGTTAATTCGACATCGCAGGCATCTTCTAAATCGCCAACCAATTCGATGGCCATCAGCGAATCGAGCCCGTAATCTTCGAATCCTCTTGCGACGTCGATCTGATCGGCTTCGATTCCGCCGCGAATGATCAACCACTGCACTATCCAATCGCAAACGCGATCACGTACCGCATAAAAATCTTGCTCGGTTGGTTTGTCCGGCAAGACGGGCAAATCGATCGGTGGCGACTCGATCGCGTTGCTGCGGCACCAGCGATACAGAGCCGAAGCGGCTGTTGGCGCGAAAAGGCTGCGGGCGTCATTGCGTCGCAGTTTGCCGCTGGTGGTCACGGGAATCGCCCCGGTAGACACGAGGACCACTTCACGTGGATCGAGATCATGTTCGTCGATGATTTGCCGTCGCAGTTGGCGAACCAAGCTAGAAAACTTTTCAGATTCAAAACGCCGGGAAACTTCGACCGCGATCCCCAACGCCTCACCACGAGGTCCGTCGATCGGCACTGCCACGACGCGACCACCGGCCTGTGAATCGACCTGCGAGACGCTCGCTTCGATGTCTTGGGGAAAATAATTTCGACCGCGGACGATGACCAATTCTTTAATTCGACCGGTGATGTAAAGCTGGCCATCGTGCAGAAAGCCCAAGTCGCCGGTGCGGAAGTAACCTGGCGACTGGATAGCGTTATTGTTCGATTTCGCCGTGTTGCCCCAGAACGCCGCTAAACCAGATCGTTTCGATTCAACAACCATGGCATTGAAGCGACGTTGGTGTTCTTCGGTCATCTTCCAATAACCCGCTGCGATGCTTGGGCCGCGCAACCAGATTTCGCCAATGTGTC
>DIUH01000179.1:6991-24457 GCA_002428205.1 Planctomycetaceae bacterium UBA6163 | reverse complement strand
ACGAAAGCGGGTTTACAGTCCGATTGGCGGGTGGCAATCTGGCTGGCTTACAGCCCGTCAGAATCGCTTCGGATCGCCCAGACCAGGCGGGCGACCTTTCGGTTACGACCAGCGAGGTAACGACCAGCGAGGTAATTGTCGAATCGGTTCATTACAGCCTGGATGACGTCGAATCGATCGCATTGGAAAGAAATCCAACGCTCGCCGCTGCGCGAGCGACCAGCATGAAGGCGGTTGGATTGCGAAGTCAAGTTGGTATTCGCCCCAACCCGACACTCGGGTACTTCGGCCAACAGATCGCCGATCGTGGCACAGATCAACACGGTGTGTTTTTTGAACAAGAGTTCGTTCGCGGCAACAAATTACAGCTCAACCGCGAAGCGCTCGGTCATACCGAGCGCGCCCAGGCTGCCGAAGCTGATACGCAGGTCCTACGGGTTTTAACCGACATCCGCGTCAGATTTTACGAAGCGGTTGCGGCCCAACAACAATACGACGCCACAATGGCCTTTGCAGAAATTGCACAGCGAGGCGTTCAGGTCGCACAATACCGACAAAACGCCGCTGAGGGTACATTGATCGAGACGTTGCAAGCCGAAACATTACTTAGCGAAATCTTATTGGCTGCAGAACAAGCCGAAGTGGCTTATATGGGTGCCTGGAAGGACTTGGCTGCGATTGCAGGTTTACAGCAAAATACGCCGATCAGATTGGCGGGAGACCTCAGCCACAACGCCAAAACCCCTAATTGGTCAGCCGTTTATGCGGCCATTGTCGCAGAAAGCCCTGAACTGATCGCGGCACAAGCGATCGTTTGCGAAAAACAAGCTTTATTGCGGCGACAACGGGCCCAACCGATTCCGAACGTGATGGGCCAACTGGGAGCCGGTTATGACGACGGCACCGACCACGGAATGATCAATGTCCAACTGTCGGCCCCGATTCCCGTTTGGAATCAAAACTCGGGCAACATCTCGGCAGCCTATCATGAATACGTGCGCGCGACCCAAGAGGTCAAGAGGATTGAACAATCGATTCAATCGCGCCTCGCTCGCCAAGCACAGGTATTTGAATCGGCGATGAGAGCGGTTCGCAAGTACGAAGAAGAAATCATCCCCCAAGTGAATCGCAGTCTTGAACTTTCCGAAGAAGCCTATCGTGCTGGCGAGCTCGACTTCCTGCAGGTCTTAGTGGTCCGCCGTAGTTTTTATGAATCTTCAATTCGTTTGATCGAGGCAAAAGGCCAACTCGCACAGGCGACTGCAATGATCGATGGATTGCTATTAACCGGTGGGCTTGATGCACCGAGAGACTATACTGACGGTGACGGGATTCGTGCAGCTTCATTCGGCGGTCAATAAATCAATCATTATTCCGACAGAATCCTTCGCTTGGCCCTCCCATAGAAAGCCATTGGATAACCTCCCTATTCTGCCAATGCGGAGCACCGCCATCAGGGCCGTTTCTTTCAAACGGCCCATCTCTAACCACCGCTGCTTCAAAAAGATAGGGCTTCAATCGCAAGTACACCTGAATACCTATCCCTTCGACGCATTACTGTTACGATTCAGTGGCAAGCGGGACCGTTACTCGGTATCAGTGTGGGTCGCTTGCTTTACAGTTTTCTGCAAGCCAACGGGATGCGCATGAACATTCAGGAGTCTCCATTGCGACGACTAACAATTTCGTCGTTTGTCATCGCCTGTTCCATCACAATTCAGGTTGTTTCGCTATTACCCAGCAGGGCTGACGATCCGCATGCGATTCGACAAAACGACGATGATGTTTCTTTTCTAACCGCTGTCGAGTGTGCGATTTGCCATTCATTTTCGAACCGCGCCACGGCGATGCGTGACCAACAAAACCGGAACGTCGCCCCATTTGACCTTTGGTCGGGGTCGATGATGGCAAATTCGGCTCGCGACCCCTATTGGCGTGCCGCCGTGTCAGCTGAGGTCGCTGCGACGCCGTCTCAAAAAAATCACATTGAAGAAATTTGCTCAAGGTGCCATACCCCGATGGCGGCGCCGATTTCATCAAGCCCCGAGGGCGAGGTCCTTTCGTTCTTGAATAATAAACATCCAAAATCGAACCTAGGGCTGGACGGAGTTTCTTGTACAGTTTGCCATCAGATCAGCCCCCAGAATCTTGGAACAGACGAATCATTTACCGGCGGATTTGTTTACAACCGTGAAAAGGCGATCTATGGGCCGCATGCCGACCCGATTACGATGCCGATGCAACGCCACGTGAATTACACCCCTAAACGTGGTGACCATATCCTCACTTCTGCGATGTGCGCAACGTGCCACACGGTAATCACGCACAGCTTTGATGCCGACGGCAGGCAAACCGCAGCGGTCTTACATGAACAGGCCCCGTATCTGGAATGGCGTAATTCGATATTCAACAATGAAGTTGCCACGAATAGTAACACAGGAAAAAGCTGTCAAGATTGTCACATGCCGACAACCGACATGGACGGACAAGTAATCTCCACCAAACTGGCTCATAATCCAGGCGGACGCGACTTTCCGTTCCTACACGATCGCCAGCCGTTCGGAAGGCATTCATTCGCCGGCGGCAACTTATTTATGACAAGGCTGATCCGCGACAATCGATCCAAACTTGGAATCAAAACCGGGCGCGAGGCGTTTGACCTTACGATTCAAGAGACACAGAAAATGCTGCGCACCCAAACCGCGCGAATTGCAATCGATTCTGTCGATTCGAATGAATCCGGAACACTCGTTGTTGTCTCGATTGAAAACCTGTCTGGTCATAAGTTTCCCACAGCCTATCCTTCACGTCGCGCCTGGATTGAAATGGTTGTCCATGATGACACGGGAAAAATTGTTTTTGCATCCGGACGATCCGACGCAAAAGGCCAATTAGTCGGAAGCGGAGAACAAGTGTTGCAGTCCGAAATCGCTGGAAGCCCCCCTCAAAGACATTACCGTAAAATCACAGATAGTGAGCAGGTCCAAATCTACGAAACGATAATGGCCGACCAGGACGGGAAACCGACGTTCACGCTGCTTCGCGGGAGTCACTTCCTGAAGGACAATCGACTGCTGCCTAAAGGATGGGCCCAATCACACGCCGACGCCGTAGCGACAAAGCCTGTCGGAGTTGATGGCGATACTGATTTCTTGGCTGGTACGGACCAAGTGAGTTACCAGCTTGCTTTACCCAACGGCAGTTATCGGGTTTCCGCCAGGCTTATGTTCCAATCGCTATCGAACCGTTACATGGAAGAGTTGTTTCAGCACGACACGCCTGAAGTTCGCACATTCAAGGCGATGTACGACTTGTCGGATCGTGTGCCGGAAGAAATCGCGACGGCGGGCATGAGCATCATCTTAAAAGATTGATACACAAAGTCACCGTTCACTGAAGCCTAAACGCTCGATAAGAGCACAACGACCAGCCAAACGAAAGGCCACGTGGGTGCCCAATCGTTGACGACTCGCACGGGCAAAGGATTGCACAAGCTTCGCTGGCTTACGTCAAGAACCGATCCGAAAACTCAAGAAAATCTCGGCTAACGCCAAAGCGGCTCACGGTCTTCGGATAGGTTCTCAGTCACCTTCAAACAAGGTGTGGCTTTTGTTATCGCGAGCCCAGCCAGCGTCCCAAGCGACTGGTCATCATGGCTGGTAAAAGCACCGCCACGCCAAGCCAGGCCATAGTCAGCAAAACTCCCATAAAGATCGCAAAGCGTTGCGTGGGTTTGAATTCGCTGGCATAGTAGATACTTAGTGCAAATCCACAAATCAGCGTCGTTTGCAACATGGCAACGCCGCAACAATTCAACGCATCCCGCGCCGATTCCAATCGGTCAAGGCCGCGTTTACGCGAAGCGCGAAAGTGTGAGAGTAGGTGCAGTGTATCGTCCACTGCGATGCCCATCGCGACCGATGCGGTCATTACCGAACCGATGTCCAACGAGTATTCCGACCAACCCATCATGCCAAAAAGGACAAGTGTCGGAATCATGTTCGGAATCATGGACAGCAGACCACCCACGACGTTGCCCACCATGATCGACATGAAGATCGCGATCACGACTAAAGCGGCAAAGAAACTTCGCACTAGGTCTTCGAGTAATATTTTTTGGGACTTTTGGACGATCACAACGTGGCCTGTGATCGCCATCCGCGGTCGCTGATCGGGACGAAGGCTTTGCAGCACCATCGCGGTTTCTCGTTCAATCGAAGCCAAGCGTTCGTCCGCTGGAACGCTTTCGGTTTGCATAAGGCGGAATGTAAGTCGCCAAATTTCTTCATCCTGCTTTTGACGCAAAAAACCGTATTCATAAAGCAATGACGATTCGCTTCGGATCAACGAGCGAACCACAGCACGTGCGGTCACCTTGGCCAGTCCACCGCCACTGGATAGATTCGGCAAAAACGTAACACCCGAGTTAATACCTTGGATACCGTCGGCTTGTGCCAACGCGACATGAAGCGCTTTAACGACTTCTAGGCGTTCCAGTGGGTCGCCTTCTTCATCTTTATCAAAGGACACCAGCAACTCACCAGTCAACGTCGGCCCGATGTGCTGTTCGAACCATTCATAGTCTTGATTCAGTTGGCTTTCCGCAGCGAACATATCGGGCACACGCACCGAGGACTTAAGGTGCGGCAATCCGCTAGCGGCTGCGAAGGTCAATGTGGCGAAGACAAAGAATACAAACTTGCGATGGCGTAATGGTAATTCGAAAAAAATGGTCAGGGCCGACGCTATTTGAACTGGGGGCTGATCACCATTTTTTTCCGGGTCGAAACCAAGCCTTCCGGCTGGCTTGCGACGCACCAAAAGCATTGCGCCGGGCAGCATTAAAAACAGCATACCCAGCGAAAACAGCAAGGCCCCGGAAGCGGCAACACCAAACAATTGCACCGGTTGAATTCGTACAAGCAGCAGCGAAAGCAAGCCCACAACCGTCGTTATGACTGACATGGTACAAGGCCGATAACCCCAGGACATCGCCTGTCGCACGACTGCCACTCGGCTGGATGCTTGATCTTTGGCAAGGGCTTCGCGAAAGTAATTGCTGAGGTGAATGCCAGAGGAAATCGTCAATACAAAAACCAACGCGGGCAAGATTATCAGTACCGCATTAAGGTCATAACCGGCATAGTATATGGCGGCTAAGACCATGCCTTGGGAAATCATGGCTATGGCGACGATCGTTCCAGACAAGATGAAGGATCGTAGGCAGATCAAACACAGAATTGCCGCAATCAACGAAGATGGCAGGGAGAATCTGGCAATCGAACGGATAGCGGCACCGTCGATTGCAGCGCCGTCAACGGGCCCACCGACCAGCACAACTTCGGACTTTGAGAGCCCTATGGATTGTGCGATTCCTTGACGGATTAAAGGCAGCAACTCTTTTTGTTTGTTAAATGTTCGCAGATCCAGTGAAAGAATTAGACATGTTTGTTGTCCGTCAGAGCCCACCAATGAGCCACGCAGCCGATTAGCCGCAGCGCCTCTTGTTAAATTCAACGGTGGACTTGTCAGCCGATCGACAATTTGGTTTCCACTGCGTACCCACCGAAAGGGATAACCACCATCACTAAGTTCCAATATCGCGGCATAGTCTTTATTTTGTCGCACGTGCTGGGGAATCGGTTGATCTTGATTGATTTCGCTTGAAAGTGGTTCAAGCCAATTCATTGCGGTATCGACCGAAGGATCATCAAGGCGAGCGGCAGACCATGATACCAAAACTGTATCTGTTACATCAAAGTCGTCAACGAATTGAAAGAAATCAGTCCGGATAGACATATCCGCGGGCAGCCATAGCGCCGGCAGGTTCCGTAGCGTTCCGATCGCGGCGGCGGAATGAATCAGCGACGGAGCAAGCAACAGCGTTAGCAGAAGGGCGCCGACTGCGAATTGGACGCGATAGCGAGCTGCGAGTCGTTGGTCAGCTTGGTTATCAGCGGCCACAAGAGGCTCTCGATTGTGTTTGTCAACAAGTCTTTAAGGTTCTGAGTGCACTTGGCTTTAATTAGCTTGACGTGCAATTGTTAACATCGGATTCGGGACTTGTTCAACAAACCCGTGCCAACTCGATCGTTCATCGAGACGACGCGGACCGAGTCTAGTTTGTAACCATGCACCCCTCAATACCTCAGCCGTCACAGTACCTGCGGCCCGCTTCATGTTTCGCAGGACGGGTGGTTGGTATCTGAGATTTGGCTTGGGAAAAAACAAACGTTCGTGGCTGGCTGGTCGCGTTATCGGTGACAGCGACTGCTGAAGCAGTTGTTTGAGTCACGGTTGTACACGATGAAAAGTGACCCCATGAGCCGCGACAGGAAGAATCCAGCGACGGGAAGATCGCCGGGCAAGAACGAACCGCCCGCCCTCCCAATCAGTGGAAACCCAATTAAAGAGCGGGATGGAATCCGCCAAGCCCTGCTTTTGTGTTCAGTGGCCCGCAAAGCCCAAGTTTATGCAGTCCGCAAATCCGGCCACACATTCATTTTTAAGACGAAAACATCCCTTTACGCACTTACATCCGATTGCACAACGCCTACAACTAAGCGAACCGACGGTAAGGAGATTGTGGAAAACACTTTACCTCCAAGCCACTGAAGAAAACTTTTGGTTGCTGCGTTTTGGTCGTCCGGTAGAAGGGACCAGAGAGCGTCACGCGAGCGTTTACCGAAAAAACGATGCCCAGTGCCCCGGCACTGGGCCATGTTGCCAGCCGGGCATCTTCGATGCACACTGACGGGCCGTGCTCGCCCCACCCCCACCGGGCCGAGGCGCCGCATTGATGCTGAAACGGATCCTGCGAGACAGTTTTTTGCCACAAAAAATGCCGCTGCTTGACCGAGTTCAACGCCACAGGGCCACCACAATGTGTCTATACTCTCAACCGTCTTCAGTTATTCGTCTTTGATTAAACGCCATGATTTTGTCCCGACTAACACCGTTTGAAAGTCTAACGGCCGCGTGTGTGGCGGCTCCTGACCGAGTTCGTTTCCGGTTCTTGGACGATACCTCGGGTGAGCAACAACTGACTGGGGCGGAGATTCTTTCGCGTTCTCTCGCATTTGGACGGGGGTTGCAAGAAATCAGCCAAGTTAGCGATCGTGTCCTATTGCCGTACCCCGCAGGGCTCGACTTTGTTGTCGGTTTTCTAGGTTGTATCGCTGCGAAGAGAATTCCCGTTCCGGCCAATTATCCCAAGCCGCGACGGCCCTCGTCACGCTACCAGGCGATCGCCGATAATTGCCAAGCCACGGTAGCAGTGACGGACAGTAAGACGCTATTGACCTTAGACCACTCGCAAGAAACGGGGCTAAACTGGTTTTCGGCTGGTGACATCGAATCTAGAGGGGCGGTTAAACTCGGCAGCGGCCAGCTACGGGAACGTGGTGTCTCCTTAAAACTTTCTCATGAGTACGAGAAGCTTGAGAATGCCAACTCGGATTCCGAATTATCGGTCGCGGGAAGTGGTAGCGACGACGCGCACGGCTTTCCCGACGACTTGTTGTTCCTGCAATACACATCAGGTTCGACCAGTAACCCCAAAGGGGTTGTTATCACGGCGGAGAATCTCTTCTCAAACTTGCGGATCATCAGCCATGGGTTTGGCCTTGACCTAATTCCCAGCGAACAACGGGTTGTTTGCAGTTGGTTGCCCGCCTATCACGATATGGGGCTTGTGGGTGTCATTCTATCGACCTTGATGCATGACGGCCAAGCCATATTGATGTCACCGACGTCTTTTCTTCGTCGGCCCGCTTTGTGGCTTGAATCGATTGAACGTTACCAAGCCTCTATTACCGTGGCGCCATGTTTCGGATACCAATGGGCCGCAAGTCGCATTTCGTCAGCGGATGCACAGAAAATGGATCTGAGCTGTTTGGGCTTAGCGGCTTGCGGCGCCGAACCGATTTCGCCAGCTGTGCTGGATCGATTTGCGACACATTTCGAGTCGGCCGGTTTTCGTAAGTCGGCGTTTTATCCGTGTTATGGTCTTGCCGAAGCGACGTTGATGGTCAGCGGAGACCATCGAGGCGATGGCCGAAATCGGGCTCAGGAAGCGGCAGAAACATCGCTGACGGTTCGGTTGGACCGAAGCCAACTTCGTCAACACCTGGCCATCGAGACTGCGGTTCCAGCGGATTCCAGCGAGTCGGAGCCATCGATCGAAGTCGTACACTGCGGTGAAGTCGGATTGGACACCGAGTTAGCGCTCCTTTGCCAAGCAACCGGTAATCGGGCCGCGGAAGGCCAGATCGGCGAGATCCTGGTGCAATCACCAAGCACCGCCTATGGATATTGGGGGGCTCCGGACTCTACTCGTAAAACCTTTCGATTTACCTTTCCCGATGAATCGCAGACTTATCTGCGTACCGGCGATTTGGGATTCATGCTACGGGGACGACTGTACGTCACCGGCCGCAGGAAAGAGTTGATCATCATTGCGGGTCAAAACTTTTATCCGCATGACATTGAACAAACGGTGGCCGGTGCTCATTCCGCTTTGACGGGCTTGCCCTCGGCCGCCTTTGCGATTGCCGGTGAATCGACCGAACAACTGGTATTGGTCCAGGAGGTCCCCCGTGGAATCGACCAGTCTGCCTGCACTGCGATTATGCGCAAAATGAGATTGGCCGTCGCCTCGACACACGAACTGGCGCCGTTTGCGGTATTGTTGGTCCGGCCCGCATCGATCCCCCGGACAAGCAGCGGAAAAGTTCAACGCCTGCGTGCCTGTGAGGAATATCGCACTGGCCAGCTGAAGATCGTCGCCGGCTGGGAACTCAAGCCGCTCGAAGATAGTCAGTTGTTTCGAGACATCGGTACGCTGAAACGTGCGGGAAATCCTGCGCGACTCAGGGCCACGATCGAGAATACTCTGCTGAGGTGGGTCGCCGCTCACACCGGTGAATCGCCAGATTTTGTCCGTCCCGAACAGTCGTTCGCCGAAATGGGCGTCGATTCATTGTTAACGGTTCAACTGGCCCAAGAGTTTGAACAGTGGCTTGGCTGTCGTATTTCACCGGTCGCCGCCTGGTCCTATCCAACCCCCGCCAAAATGGCTGATTTTTTGCTCGGCCAGTTGGATTTGTCTGACGCCTCACAGTCCAACACCTCAACGGGCCAGAAATCCGACGAATCCCCTTCCAATGATTGGCTGTCTGGTGACTTATCATCCATGCTTGAACAGTTGGAGCAAATGGATGAAGCGGATGCCCAATCGTTGCTTGATCAGCAACGCCGGTAGGGCATAAGACGTCTTCCCGGCATGGCGAAAACTTTGCGAGTCGGCACCTCGCGACGCCCGTCGGATTGTAGGGCATAAGACGTCTTCCCGGCATGGCGAAAAAACAGCCCCGCCGAACCAACCCAAGCCCCCCCAAACAAAAATGCCTCGCCTCGGCTAGCTGTGCATTCTGTGCAGTCTTCCTATTTGGTTGCAAAGCTGCGCGATTCAGCTAGAATGACGCCGCCTTTGACGGCCACCTTCATTAATGAGGGTGACGGATGTTAGAAGTGTGTGGCTTTTTGCTGATGCACTGCGCGTTTCGGAGATTTTAAGCCTGAAGTCGGATCCGTCCGATGCGACGTGAAATGGTTTCCAAGACGGCAGTGCGATCCGTTTTTGCGAAATAGTGTCCGCCTGGAAAAGAGCGATGTCGATAGGTTTTTGCCAGTTGACGCCAAGGTGCGATGTGTTTGGCTTGGACTACGGGATCTTCTGTGCCCGTTAGCGTTATCAGTTCACATGGCAATGGAGCACCTGGCGTGTACTTGTATGTTTCAAACATCGTGATGTCGGCACGAATAATTGGCAGCAGCAATCTTCGTGCTTCTGGGTCATCAATGATGGCCTGCGGAATTGCCGCATACAGCGCATTCATTTCGCGAATAAAATCGTCATCCTTTCGCAACTTGTGTAAGCGTCCCCGGGACCACCGGCTTTGGGGCGCCCTGGCCGCGCCCGCGATCAGTACAGAAATCTGCACATCCAATTCTCGCAAGTGCCTTGCCACCTCGTATGCCAGCAAGGCCCCCATGCTGAACCCAACCAGTACCAACGGATGGTTGGTTAACGATGAATTATTGATTGCGTGTGCCAGATCAGCAGCCAGTGGCACTAATTCCGTACGTGGCGTTTCATTGATACGTGATTCCCGTCCTGGAAGTTTTGCCGCGAACAAGCCGACTTGTTCGCCGATCTTGCCTTTCCAAGGGGCAAACAGCGCAACGCCCGAACCGCTATAAGGAAAGACGCAACAATTGATCTCAGCTGGAGGTTGGAGCGTCTCAAACCAATCTTGGAGCTTATGGTTCATGTCTTTCAAAATCACTTACCTTGATTATCGTCTCAGCTTATTTGCTTTAGGATCTGACCGAGCATAATTCGATCATTCGCAGAAACCTACAACCGATTCAAATATTGGCTGGACATTAGCCCATTACACATTTTCTCACTACACAAACATTCAGTCTTTTATATTACCTGCGCAGCTTTCCCATCACACAAAACAATACTGCACGAGGGATCACGATGCAATTTATTGTAATACGATTCGCTCTCACACATACCGCCGCATCTCAACTGCCCACCAGAACAACTTCTAAGAGCATTAGTCTTGAGTAACGAATTACAGAACCGATTAGCCGCCCTTAGTCCTGCTAAACTCGAACTATTGCAGCGTCGTCTTCAGCATCAGCAGACCGTACGTGAACCCGTCGCGATTGTGGGAATGGCTTGCAGTTTCCCTGGTGCGCCCTCGATTGCAGATTACTGGGAACTCATTCGCGACGGTCGCAACGAATCCAAGGTGGTGCCTGAGGATCGTTGGCCGGTCGGTTCGCTATATGATCCCGACCCGGATAAACCGGGCAAGGCGTCGGCCAAGTGGGCTTGTTTGATCGAAAATCTTGACCAGTTCGATCCGGTTTTTTTCGGGATCACGCCTCGCGAAGCGACTCGGATGGATCCCCAACAGCGACTGCTGCTGACATGTGCGTATCGCGCGATGGAGCATGCGGGGATCAGCCCTGCTAGCCTGGCTAAGAAACCTACGGGCGTCTTTGTGGGTGTTGGCCAAACGGACTACTCGCGGGTGATGGGCCAGTTTGACAATTCGATTTTCCATCTCGACGCGCATTGTGGCACCGGCGGTGCATTGTCGATCTGTGCCAATCGAATGTCTTATGTTTTCAATTTTACGGGACCTTCCCAATCCGTGGATACCGCCTGCAGCTCGGCACTGGTCGCTGTGCACGATGCGATCCAAAGTTTACGCAGGGGCGAGTGTGACGCGGCGTTTGCTGGCGGTGTAAACGTTTGTCTTTCTGCTGATACGTTTATTTCTTTGTCCAAAGCGCGGATGCTGTCACCCACCGGGGCATGCCGTCCCTTTGACGAAAGCGCAAACGGATATGTGCGTGGTGAAGGCTGCGGCGTTGTGCTGCTGAAACGGTTGAGCGATGCGGTGCGTGATCAGGACCGCATCTTGGCCGTCATTCGCGGTTCGGCCGTAAATCACGGTGGACGAACATCAGGCATTTCAGCACCGAACGGCCAAGCCCAACGTGCCGTTATCCGTGCGGCGTTGGAAGATGGTCGCGTTGATGCGAAGGAAATCCAATACGTTGAAGCGCACGGCACCGGCACGCCTTTGGGTGATCCGATCGAAGTAGACGCTTTGTGTGACGTTTTCCGCCGCAATGGGCCAGACGATCGCCCTGTGTATTTGACCAGCGTCAAAGCCAATATTGGCCATACCGAGATCGCCGCAGGGATTGCGGGGCTGATCAAGACCGTGCTGATGATGCAGCATGGCACCATTCCGGCGCAAGTAGCGCTGACGGATATGAATCCACACCTACAGATGGATCATGGACGGATCAAAATTCCTCGAACTTCAATGGCCTGGGAATCAGACGGGCCGCGCATGGCCGGCGTCAGCTCGTTCGGATTTGGCGGGACGAACTCGCACGTCGTCTTGCAGTCGACGGCCCAGGGCTTGGTGGACAATGCTGGATCGCCGACGCTTTCCCCGNNGCAACCCGACCACACCAACTCAACGCCCGTCATCCAGGGCCATCAGTCCGGGCGTTCGCAGATGCCATACGTTCTGCCACTGTCGGCAAAAACGGAAAACGCTTTGAAGCAGGTCGCCGAAGGATTTGCCGACCGACTTGACACGATCAACGAAGAACAGCTTATCGACCTGATTGCGACCGCCGGAAATGGTCGCCAGCACTTTGATCAACGCGCCGCCGTTGTGGCCGGAACGCTGGATGAATTGCGAGAACGCACACGGATGCTGGCGTCTGGAAAACGAAATCCCTCGGTCCCCACCAACCGAGTCGGGATAGCTGGAACACCCGTCGTGGCCGGCATGTTCACCGGCCAGGGCAGTCAGTATCCGCTGATGGGCTATGGGCTGTACCAGCACAGCTCTTTTTTTCGCGAACAGATGGACCAGTGCGAGGCGATCGTTCATCGACTCCGCGGCCAATCGCTGCTTGAGATTCTCTACGGGAACCCAACCTATGGCGACTTGAATGAAACGAAGTGGACCCAGCCGGCCCTGTTCGCACTGGAATATTGCGTCGCTAAGTGGTGGATGGAGCGCGGTGTTCGTTTCGATTATCTGTTGGGGCACAGCGTCGGCGAGATCGCGGCGGCGACCATTGCAGATGTCTTTGATTTGGAATCGGGCTTGCGACTGATTTGTCGTCGTGCCGAGTTGATGCAAGCCTTGCCAGCCGGTGGCGCGATGGCAGTACTGTTCGCAGATGGGAAAATGCTCGAACCGCATCTGCAACCCTATGCGAAACAAATTGGGGTAGCGGCGTTCAACGGCAGCCAGAATACGACCATATCCGGCACCCAACGCGTAGTCCAAGCCGTAGTGGCAAACGCCAAGAAGCAGGGCATCGAGTCGCAGATGCTGGAGGTTTCCCATGCGTTCCACTCCCCGTTGATGGACCCCATGCTGGACGAGTTCACTCGCTTTGCTGCTCAGATCGGACATGACGCGCCGAAGATTCCTATCGTCTCCAACCTCACCGGACAGGTCGAAACAACTGACGTATTCGACGAAAACTACTGGCGCGACCATGTTCGCCAGAGTGTTCGTTTTGCAGAAGGCGTTGATCGCTTGGTCGAAGAGGAGGTCAATATCCTGATCGAAACCGGCCCCGCCGCCACATTGATTGGCATGGCACGCCGCTGTCATCCTAAGTACTCGCTGACTCCGATCGCTTCACTGAAGAAGGGCGAATCTGACGAGGAGTTTCTCGCCACGGCGCTGGCTAAGGCGTTTGTTTCCGGCGTCGATCTCCGCTGGGATCGCGAATTGCCACACGCCCCCAAACGCACCGATCTGCCAAGCTATCCGCTTAATGAATCGAGTTATTGGTTTAAGCCAGAACATGCCACCACTTGGTTTCGAGATTTCCTGTTAGGGCTTTCTCATATCACCCCGATGCTCGGCACCCGTTTTGTCGGCCCGGATTCGATGAGCTTCGAAAATCGAATCACCAACTACCTGCCAGGACACCTTGCCGACCACCGCGTTCGCGCCGATTGCGTCGTTCCTGCGGCCGCCTTTATGGATATCGCTTTGGCTGCGGCGAAGGAAATTTTTGCCTCGCAGGATGTGCGAGTGGAAACCCTGCAACTGCCAAAGGCGCTGTTTGTTACCGAGCAACAGAAATCGATCATCACGCGAATCAGTGGCGATGCTGCGACCCGCAAACGTTTGGAGGTCTTCAGTCGCAATTCGGATGCCGCGCAAGATGCGCCTTGGGAACTCAACGCCACCGCATCGATCGTTTCGGGCGCGACGAGCGTTTCCGACGAGCCTGTCTCTGGTGAAGAGGTCATCAACACTCAAATCCGACAACTTGTCAAACGTGAGTTCTATCAACTCGTTGCCGAACGCGGGCTGAACTACGGCCCCCAGTACCAGGTCGTTAACGAACTGTTTCGCAATCACGATTCGGCATTCGCCGTGACTTCTTTACCCGAATCGGTGCTCAACGATGCCGATAAATATATGCTCCATCCGGCAATCGGAGACGGGTGCCTGCAGACCATGACCGGTGTTGTGCCGTTGGAAACAAATGGTGACTACTGCCCCGACCTTTATTTGCCGGTGGCCGTACGCAAACTGACCCGCCACGCACCGGTTACCGGCGACGTCTGCTATCTGGTGAAACGGACCAGCGAATGTGACGGCCCAAGCCCCGATCAGATCGAAGCGAATATTTTCATTGCCGATCTTCACGGCAAACTGCTCGTGTCGCTCGAAGGCGTTAGGATCCAGAAGATCAGCACCGCACAGCGTGAAATTTCGGATAACCCGCAGGACTGGGTTTACCAGGTCCGCTGGCAACCACTGGCCACCGCCCAGCAGGAAACGACTTCCACAGACGGCACAGATCCGTTGACGATCGACACCCATTTGAATGGACAACTTCCATCAGCCCGACACTGGTTGTTCGCCGGTGACCATTCGGATTTGCTGGACGAACTTGCGGGTTGCATTGGCGATGCCACCGATGCGGACTTGTCGCCGGCTATCGCGATTGACGGCCAACAAACGCTGACCCACGTACGATTTTCCCAAGGGTCTCCCCAAAATAACTCAGAGGATAACTCAGATGGCTCTCTTGCCCTCGATCCAAGCGATGGGCTAGCTCTACGCCAGTGGCTGATCAAGTGGCGGGCGGACAGACCGTCCGGCGATCGTTTCCGAATCGTGATCACCCACCCGATATCAGATTCTGGAACCTTGGAGCTGGCCGCACTGCAAGCTTCCAATCGCCGATTGACCGAAACGTTCCGCTTGCTGGCAGAACTCATGTGGGTAGATTTCGGCGGCCAAGTCGATGTTTGGCTCATCTCACAAGCCGGACGCCAAGTCATTCAAGGCGAAAGCGTCGATCCCTTGAACTCGGGAGTTTATGGGTTGGCACAAGTCGCGTCCCAGGAGATGCGCCAGCAGAACGTCCGTTCTATTGACTTGCAATGCGGTCAAACGCCAAAACAATTGGCCTTGGACCTAATGGCGTGCTTCGAACGCGCCGCCAGTGAGCCTGCGTTAGCCGTCAGGAATGGCGAAATCCTCTGCCCGAGACTGGTTGCTGCGCCCGAAGTCCTCTCGCATGAAACTTTTTCTGCGAAACCACCTACGGATTCCGCGTATCGCTTGCGTCTGGGAACAGACGACACAATCGATGGACTAAGATTTGAGAGCTTAGCCCGACGTGCGCCCGCTGAGGGTCAGGTTGAAATCGAAGTCCGCGCCGCAGGCCTCAACTTCAGCGACGTTCTCAAGGCATTGGGACTCTACCCAGGCATCGTGGATGACATCGTCCCGCTTGGCCTTGAGTGCAGCGGCATTATATCGGCTGTGGGACCTGGCGTTACCAAGTGGGCTGTGGGCGACGAAGTGATGGCAGTCGTCCCTTATGGATTCGCTTCGCACTGCATCACCAGTGAGGATGCGGTGATTGGCAAACCCAGCAGCCTGGAACACGAGGACGCAGCAGCCATCCCGCTAGCGTTTCTTACCGCTGAGTATTGTTTGCGGAAGGTCGCCAATCTTCAAAGTGGCGAGCGTGTATTGATTCATGCCGGTGCTGGCGGCGTCGGATTGGCGGCGGTTCAGATCGCACAAGCTATTGGTGCTGAGGTTTTTGCGACCGCCGGCAGTGACGATAAACGTGAGTTCCTAAAGAATCTTGGTGTTCAACATGTTATGAACTCAAGGACGCTGGAGTTCGCCGATGAAATCGCTCAGATCACCAACGGCCAAGGCGTGGATGTTGTGCTCAATTCATTGCCAGGTGATGCGATCGATGCGAGCCTAAAGTCATTGGCCGCCTACGGTCGCTTTGTCGAAATCGGAAAAATTGACATCTATGCCGACCGTCCGATCGGCCTGTCTCCTTTCCAAGATAACTTGTCCTACACCGCAGTCGATTTGGACCGCCTGTTCCGCCAACGCCCGCAGGTTGCCGCCAAGTTGATGGCAGAGATCGCCGAACGCTTTGAGCAAGAGATTTATCAACCGCTGAACATCACGCTGTTTCCAATCGAAAAGATCGTGCAAGCGTTTCGGTTTATGTCGCAACGCAAAAACATCGGGAAAATCGTTGTGACCATCGCGCCGGTCACCAGTAACAGCGCCAGTGTTCAAAATGGTCAATCATCTTCATCGGATACGCTCGGTATATCCAAGTTCGCTCAAGACCATTCGAAACAGATAAGTATTCGTTCCGATGGTGCTTACCTGATTACCGGTGGATTGGGCGCGCTGGGGGTAGAAACCGCGCGTTGGTTGGCCGAACAGGGGGCCGGTGGCGTTGTGCTGCTCTCACGCCGCACCGGGGATGCTGCGGAGCAAGCCATGCAAGATCTGGCCAACGCCGGGTGCCAGGTCGTGGTCGCTAGCGGCGATGTGTGCGACAGCACCAGCCTGAACGACGCTTTGAAAGGCTTGCCAGCGGGCTTCCCACCAATCAAAGGCATTTTTCATGCCGCCGGGGTCTTGCAAGACAAGCTGATGAATCAAATGACCGATCACGATTTCGCCTATCCATTACCCGCCAAAACGATCGGCACATGGGTTTTGCATCGCTGGACTCAAGACAATCCGGTTGATTTCATGGTTCTGTATAGTTCGGTCAGCGCGGTCTTGGGGACGGCCGGTCAAGCCAATTACGGCGCCGCGAACTCCTTTATGGATGGCTTCACCGCCTATCGTAATTGCCTGGGACAACGCACCCTTGCGATCAACTGGGGCGCCTTCGATGGGTCCGGTATGGCTGCGCAACTGGGCGATATGATGCGGTCTCAAGGCGTGTACCTACTGCCGACCAAACAGAGCCTGGCTCTTATGGGAGACTTCCTGGATCGTGACATTGATCGGGTTACCCTGTTCCGCGCAAAATGGGATCGCTTTGGCACGGTTCTTTCAAGTCTTATGTCTGGTCAACTGCGGTTCAAGTTAATCGACAAACTCGCTGACCTTGCCGGTGACGACTCGGGGCCTGCCGATGAACAAACGATGGCCATTAAGGAAGAACTTGCGACGCTCGATGCAAACGCGATGAGGCTTCGTTTGCAACAATTCTTTGCGCAACAATTGTCCGATATTATGGGGATCGCGCCAGAGGAAATTGACACCGGGTCTTCGCTAACCACGCTGGGGATGGATTCGCTGATGGCAATGGAACTTGGCAATAAAATGCAAACCGCGCTGGGAATAGAGATGCCAATGTCGATCTATCTGCAAGGGCCCACAATCGACCGCTTGGTCGATTTTGTGGTGCAAACCTTGACAGGCGGCGAACAAACGGCCCAGACTTCGGATCACGAACTAAACACTCTCGAAGAATTGGCCCCCACATCGTCGTGACCATCCGATCATTAACCGAAATTGGCGCTATAAAGTT
>DIUH01000179.1:0-6964 GCA_002428205.1 Planctomycetaceae bacterium UBA6163 | reverse complement strand
CAATCGAATATGACTTTGATAAGATTCGGCGTTTTCCAAATACCTTAACCGGTTGTGCGATCCGTGCCGCGATCATGGACCGATGGATCCAAGACTTCTTGGAATCATACCCCAGCGGTGCCATTGGTCTATTCGGAGTCGGGCTCGATACGGTGTTCGAGCGCAACGACAATGGGCTCTCAACCTGGTTTGAATTCGATTTTCCAGATGTTATCGCACTCCGCGAAACCTGCTTTACACCAGATTCGCGTCGCCACTTGATCGCGGGCAGTATTCTGGAAACCGGTTGGATCGACCGCGTGAAGTCGACCGCTGAAGGTCCATGGCTTTTTCAAGCGGCTGGTTTGCTTATGTACTTACAGCCAGAGCAAGTAAAGCAGTTGTTTCGGATATTGGCGGATCACTTCCCCGGTTCAACCTTCTTGTTCGATGGCTGCTCACAGTTTGCTAAAAAGAACAGCGTTCGATGGGAGGCGACGATTCGCACGACGTCAGCGAAATACCACTGGGCTATCGATGACCCTCGCGATATCACGACTTGGGATGAACGCATCAAAGTAACCGACGTGCGCTACATGCTAGATCATCATCGCCACCAATGGCGTTGGGGTACACGGTTCTGGTCACGCATCCTTCCGAAACTGCGCAAGGCCTACCACATCAATCGCGCTCACCTTGCACCGTAACGACGGTTGCTGGCGGCTGCCAAGCGGGCTTTGACAATCGGCAAGCCAAACCGTTCGCGATCACTCAGCAGGCTGCCAATAGCAGATCGGTGCGATGCGCAGGACACTGCCAGTTGGGTAATCGGCCGTGACAGCCGGAGAGGGGCGGGTTCTGATTGGCCCGGCCTTGCCCTGAATAGCCAACCCCACCGCGTGACACATCATGGCGTGTGACCGATTTTCAACCGATTCACTTTTTTAAACCTGCTTAGATGCCACGCGCTATCCCAACAACGGCCGAACCGTAACGAGTGAGCTGGGCTGCGAGAGACGCTCTTTCGGGCTACAATCGGTCAAGGTATCGACGGTTGATAGCCATGCCAGCAGAGAGAAAATCGAATGCGTTTCATAGACATCCGTTTTGCGTTCGCCAGTCTGTTTCTTTGCCATTTCGCCATCATTTCCGATGGGCTTGGTGCACGATGGTCGCCAATGGCCTACGCCGAAGATTGGCCGCAATGGATGGGGCCACAACGTGACAATCGTTGGCGTGAAACCGGGTTGGTGAGACGATTTCCCGAGGGCGGGCCGCCTGTGGTTTGGCGAACGCCCGTCGCCGGTGGCTATGCCGGACCCGCTGTCGCCGGGCCACATGTTTACGTCACCGACTATGTGACCAAAGAAAACGTTCAAGATGAAAATTTTGACCGGAAAACGCTTACCGGCATCGAACGCGTTTGGTGTTTGAATCGCAAAACGGGCGAATCGGTTTGGATGCACAGCTATCCGGTCAAATACGATATTTCGTATCCCGCCGGGCCACGCTGTACACCCGTAGTCGACGATACACGAGTCTACACTCTGGGTGCCGAAGGGCACCTGCATTGCTTTGACAACAATACGGGGCAAGTTCTCTGGCAGATTCATTTACCGACCCAGTACAACACAAAAACGCCACTGTGGGGCTATGCCGGCCATCCATTAATTGATGGTGATCGGCTGATTTGTATTGCCGGCGGTGAGGGCAGCCATGCCGTTGCCTTGAACAAAATGGATGGCAAAGAGATTTGGCGGGCACTCACCTCAAGCCAACAGGGCTACGTCCCACCGCTGATCATCCAAGCGGCCGGAACGCGTCAGTTAATCCTGCTGCACCCCGATGCGATGGAATCGGTATCACCTGTCGATGGCAACAGTTTTTGGCGAGTCCCGTATAAGGCCGATTACGGGTCGATTATCATGACGCCGGTGCATGTGGGAAATCGGATTTATGCCGGTGGGTTTAACAATCGCAATCTGATGGTGCAGTTAAATGAACAATCCCCTACTGCTGAAACCGTATGGCAAGACGAACAGAAGACCGCGCTTTCCGCGGTGAATGTGCAACCGTTCGTCGAAGATGGCGTGATGTACGGATTCGACCAGAGTGGTTGGATGCACGGTGTCGATTTCAAGACTGGAAAACGATTGTGGGAATCGACCGCACCAATCGATGGCGGGCGACCGGGAAAATCGGCAACCGCGTTTATTATCAAACAAGTTCCACCAGAAAATACCGATCCGGATCAAGAACGTTTTTGGATGTTTAATGAACGTGGTGAGCTGTTAATCGCCAAGTTGACACCTGAAGGCTTTCAGGAAATTGATCGCGTTTCTGTGATCAATCCGACCAATTCGGCATATGGGCGCGAAGTGGTTTGGTCCGCACCGGCATGGTCCGATGGGCATGTTTTCCTGCGGAATGATCAAGAGTGTATTGCTGTTGATTTGCGACAAAAGTAATCCTATCGCTTTGCGCAAACCTGGGCGCTGTTTGAAAAAAGGGAGAGTGTTCTGCAGGTTTGCCGACTCAAGCACGTCGGTAGTCGACTTTCCGAATAATAACGTCGATTCCAGCGGCGAATCCATTTCACCACCCCGCTTTCGCGGCGGGCCGGACGCAGTAGCGGCCGGGGAGGGTGTTTTACCTGCGAATTGCAGTATTTCGGGGAAAAAACATTATGCCCTCTCCTCGCCTGGGGCTCGACTCTCCCAGAGGGAGAGTGTCATCGAAAAGCTGTATTCGTTCTACCGAAATAGACGTGCCGACATATTTACACTTACGAACCTGCTTATGTCGTTTTGGTGCTTAATGCTGGCTGTCGTCTGCGGCCAATCCAACCACCGATTAATGTCTCTAAGGCTAACAACCCCAGCACTCCGATCAATAACCATCGCCACAAACGTTGCTGGCTTTCCAGTTCAACGTCACGCAGTTGACGCTCTGCCATTGCCGCTGCATCTGGAGCGACCGACTTGCCGACGACTACACCCATTCTTTCAAGATCGTCCGTTCCGATCGGGTCGGTTTGGCTTTCCGATTCAGCAATATTGACCGCAAATTTTTGCTGTCGTCCTGCGTTGACAATTTGATAAACGCCCGGTTGGTCGATAGTCGACGCTTCGATCACTTGTCCCGCCGATTGATCAGCCAACGCTATTGCACCATCGGTCAAACGATAAACTTCAGGCAATTTGCCGTCTGTGCCAGTTAGCGTCGCAACCGCGGTCCCGGTGTACAGCGAAGTCTGGATGATGCTGCCTCTCGTGCTGTCGCTCGCATCAAACATTCCAAAGATCAGCGGAATGAACTTGGTTGACAGCGCCAATTGACTTTCGATCGGCTGCCAACCAACGGCTAACAGCCAAATCCTTCCACCCTTCTTGCTCGTCGGATCCGTTTCGGATCGCTCCAAGATCGCTGGCATGCCACCTTCGAAACTCGCTAAAACTTTCCAGCCCTCGGGCCGCTGGGCAAAGTTGCGATGTGCCCAAAATCGGATCTTCGAAAAATCATTAAACTTCGGGTCCGCAAACGGTGCGAACAGGGGATGAGTGAAGTCGATTTGTGACAACATCGCATAATCCTTGACCTCCGCTTCACCAACCGCCCACTCTTGCGAGTCCGTCAACCGCCGTAATGATTGCTGGCCAACTTCGTTTCCCATTGCCGGTGGAACGACATAAACCAAACTGCCTCCGGCCTGAACGTAATCCTTATAATATTTCGCCGCTTCGTCGCCGATCTCGCCTGAGACGACTACCAACGGCACCGTTTCCGCATCAATCGCAGCAGGCAACAGTTCGGGCATCGATTGAATCGATACTTTCCGTTTGGGTGTGTCCAGCGATAGGCGTTGAAGATAATAGAACAAACTGTCACGAGGTTCCTGCGCATCCTTGCCAATAAACATCAGCGTCTGGTCGCGCGGCGGTTCGCTGGCATAGTAGCGTTTGTTATCAAAATCTTGGTCATCACCAAACAGTTCAACCGACGTCGCACCGATTGGCGGTTGTTCGATGCGAACGATCCGAGATTGCCCAGGCGGCACTTCGACCGTCAAGCCCGATTGCATGTCAGTCGGTTTCGCTGGATCGATCCATGCCAAACGAAATTGTGATCGCAGCGACTGTTGTGAATTGCTGACGCGTAACCGGAATTGTCGATCGTCTTTTCCACTGGCCGTTTCTTCCGGTGCCGCTCCAACGATCTCCTCCTGTTGTGCTGGCAAGGTGAGCCAAGCATTTGTCTTTTCTTTCACGGTGACCGATCGCACTTCGACCGGCAAGCGTTTGGGCCAAGCGATTCCTTGCAACGCATCCAAATTCGCACCGGCTTGCATGTCGCTGATCAGCACAACCTGAGTCTCGACCGCCGAACCGCTTTGAACCGTTACGTCTTCGTTGGCTGTATCCACCTTAGAAACTTCAACCGAATCGGTTGGTCCGGCCGTCTGCTGTTCGCCCATTGATAGATCGGCGACAAATCGCAACGCGGCCCCCAAATCTGTCGCGTTCCAAGACGGCTCATCACCGGCAAAAATCTGGTCGCCCACGGTGCGTCTGGACTCGATACTCATCTCGGCGGCGGCATCAAAGCCGAGTTGTAATCGCGGTTGGGAATCAAAGGCTACGATTGCAAAGGAGTCGCCCGGTTGCAATGTCGACGTTACGTCGCGCAACTGCTCGATCGCCTGGTTCCATAAATCGCCGCGACGCATGCTGGCGCTGGTATCGACCATCACAACGATTCGGCGACTGGCGGCGTCGACATCGGTTGTCGCTGAACTGCGCAAAAATGGCCGAGAAAACGCCAGTGCGAGCAGCAGCAATGCCAGTGCCCTCAGCAGCAACAGCGGCAGATTTTCCAAGCGACTGCGGCGACTGAGCTTCGGTTGCGTCGTTGGCAAAAACATCATCGCGCTAAACGGCGTTCGCTGTTTTACTTGGCGACGGATCAGGTGAAAGATCACCGGAGCCGCGATGGCGAGCGCGCCTAAAATATAGAGTGGTGCCAGCAAGCTCATTGCGTGCCTCCTCTGGCACCACCAGCGACCATCCCTCGACGCGACGACCGTCCACCACGTTGCTTCTGCGTCGAAACGATATGCATCAACGCATCAGCAAGCGGTTCGTCGGTCTGCATTTCGAATAAGTCGACTCCCAACGATTGGCAGATCTCTTGTGCCAACTGGCGGTGCGTCGCAAAGTTTCGCTCATAGGCTTCGGCCGCTTCCAACGGATCTAAATACATCTCGCGACCGGTTTCCATATCGATCACCGTTGTCGCTTCGGTAATCGACAGCTTCAATTCGCCCGGATCGATCGTTCGTAACAACATCACTTCGTGACCTCGCGAACGCAGTAAACCTAAGTTCGTTCGCAATGTATCGATCGGGGCCAACAGATCGGAAATCAGAATCACCAATCCGCGTTTGGAAATCAGTTGAGCGATCTGCTGCAACGGTGAATCAAGATTCGTATCCTTGCCCGCTAGCGGTCGCGAAAGCGCGACCATCAATTGACGAAAATGGCCGGGGCGTTGTCGAGCGGGAATGAAATCACCAATCGATTCGTCGAACGTTAACAGTCCGACGCTGTCGCGCTGGAGCGAAAAGAAATAGGCCATCGTCGCGGCCAGCGTAACAGCATACTGGCTCTTATCATATTCCAGCGAACCATATCCCATCGATCGGCTGCGATCTAATATGAGATATACGTGCCGATTGGTTTCGTCTTCAAACCGTTTGATATAATAACGGTCGGTGCGAGCATACAGTTTCCAATCCAACCCGCGTGGATCATCGCCTGGGGTATAAGGGCGATATTCGCTGAACTCGACAGAAAAACCATGGAACGGGCTGCGATGCAAGCCGTTATAGAAACCTTCGACCACCGATCGGGCGCGAAGCTGCAGATTCTTGATCCGCATCAGTGCGCTGGGATCGTGGCCCGTATCGTTAATCGCCGCTCCAGCGGCTATGCCCGCAGCAAACTGTTTCATCCGATCGCCCGCTTATCCAAGACTTCGGAAATCAGCCGATCGATGCAATCATCAACGCTGACCCCTTCGGCTTCGGCTTTATAGCTGAGCAGGATGCGATGCCGCAGCGTCGGTTTGGCAAGGGCGCGAATATCGTCGAAAGTCACATGAGCATTGCCATTGAGCAGCGCTCGCGCCTTGCCGCCCAGCACCATCGTCTGTGCGGCTCGCAGTCCTGCGCCCCATGAAACCCATTGATTGATAAAGTCGGGGGTCCCTTCGCGTTGTGGTCGGCTGGCTGATGCCAAACGCACCGCCGCCATTGCCACTTCCTCGGCGATCGGAACCCGCCGCACCGCCGCGTGGAAGTTCTCAACATCTTGACCGGTATACAACGGCTGGATCGGTTCGGGCCGATCGGCGGTCGTTCGCATCACCACGGCCAGTTCATCCTTGGCGGGCAAGTAATCGATCATCACGTTGAACATGAATCGGTCCAATTGAGCTTCCGGCAACGGATACGTCCCCTCCATCTCGATCGGGTTCTGGGTGGCCAGCACAAAAAACGGCTCTTCCAGTTTGAATCGCCTACCGCCAGCGGTCACCTGATGCTCCTGCATCGCCTCCAACAGCGCCGCTTGGGTCTTGGGCGGCGTGCGGTTGATTTCGTCGGCGAGGATCACGTTCGCAAAAATCGGCCCTTTGACGAACTGCATTTTGCGGTGGCCGTCGGGTGTTTCCTCCAGGATTTCCGTTCCGGTAATGTCCGATGGCATCAGGTCGGGCGTAAACTGAATCCGCTGGAACTTGAGGTGGAAAATCTGCGACACGCTGCTGACCAACAGCGTCTTGGCCAATCCGGGTGCCCCCGTGATCAAGCAGTGGCCGCCGGCGATTAAGCAAATCAGCAACTGTTCGATCACGTCGTGCTGGCCGACGATCACTTTGGCCAGTTCAGCTTCGATCGCAGCGCGCCCGCTGCGAATCTGGTCCACGA
>DIUH01000074.1:7683-10297 GCA_002428205.1 Planctomycetaceae bacterium UBA6163 | reverse complement strand
TAGTAGAATTGCGGACGTGGTGGGACGTTGACCAAGAATTGCTCGAGCAAGCAATTGCGGCCTCAGCCCGACCAGGTCAGAAGCGGATGGGGTGGGATTTGAACCCACGGTAGCCTTTCGACTACGCCGGTTTTCAAGACCGGTGCCTTAAACCGCTCGGCCACCCATCCGGTTTGTATTGCTGGTTCTAGCTTAACGCCATCTGGCCGATTGGCAAAGCCGATGTCCTCTCGATTAAGCCGTGTTGATTGCGACCAGCTTGCGGGCGGGGGCTCGGGGCAACGACGCACTGGCGGGATTTTACGTGCAACGCCCTGCAAGGATCGGTATATTTTCGGGGGAATGGATCGTACTCCCCGTGACTGTCGAGGCTATCGTGGAATCGCAACCGTATCCAATGCCGACGGGCCGCGAACTTGAGCTGGAGCTGGCCCGCGTCCGTGCTGAGGCGACCGCGGCGCGGATGGAGGCGCGGGCTGCGGAGCTGGAACTGATGCTGATTGCCCGAAATCCGCCGTCTCGATCCGAGCCGTTGCCAGCCGGGCCACAAAGCGGCTGGGGGATTGCTGGGCAGGGCACGCCCGCCTTGGCCAAGTATGACCATCAGCCAACGAATGGGACGCATTCAGCGCCAAGGAGTGTCGAACTTGCGAGCGGGCATCAGGACGCGGCTGAGTCATTGATTCAGGCGATTAGGCGGCTGGTGGAAGGCAGTTCTGCGAGTGCTGGCCAGCCAGATAGTGCTGGCCAATCCGTTAGTCGTGGGCCGTTCACAACCGCGACGCTGGAGAAGAACGACTGGGAGGCGCGATTGAGTGGGCTGCGCGGCCGCGACGCTGAGCCGGTCATGGCAGAAACGTCTCGGCAGCCAGCATCAGTCACAGGAACAACGCCAGGACGTGCGGCGAGCATCGAGCAGTTTGCCGGTCGGATCGCAATGGCCAGCCAGACCGCGTTGGAAACGCCACCGGAGGATGCGATCGACACGCCGCTGCCGCGGGCGGGCGCAGGCATCTCGTCGGTTCAGGAAAAGTCGATTCGGGTCGACGCGGCGAGCGAACCGGTCAAACGGCCTGGCATGATGGACAGCCCCGCAATGGAGCGATCCGTGCCGGAGCGATCCGCGGATCGGCAAGCCGCAAGCGAATTATCACCGAAGAAACGAGTTGTCGGAAATGAGAACACGGCTGGGTTTGCTGTTGAAGAGCGGACAAAGGTTGCCAAGCCATCGGTGTTATCCGATGGTCGGCGACCGTTGACGCCCCAAAAGCCGATACCGATTCCGGTATCAATCGCGGCAGTCGCTGCGGGCGAGGAAAAGCCGAAACGGTGGCGACCGGCGGGGTGGTTGATCAGCACGACGGCGCATGTCGCGGGTTTGTTGGCGTTGGGGCTGCTGTCGCTGGCCAACCCCAAGCCGAAGGACCAGCTAGCGTTCACCGCGTCGGTGTCGGAGGCATCTGAAACGGCTGTCGAAAGCTTTACAATCGAATCCGCTGAAGAGATGCCGGAGGTTACGGAGCCGACGATGGCCGAAACGGCCGCTGACGTCAGCGACTTGGGGACGCTGCGGATGGTTGATCTTTCGTTAGATTCGCCGACAGTGGCCGCGCCACCGATGCCGGCGATGTCGGGCGACACCTCCAGCAAATCGATGAAGCTGGCCAAAGCCGCATTTAAAGGTGACACGCTGAGTAAAGTTCAGTTCGCGGGTTTGGACGGAGGCGGCAACCACTTTGTCTATCTGGTCGACAGTTCAAACAGCATGAAGAAGTTCAACGACGCCCGATCAGAATTGCTGCGGTCGATCGATTCGCTGAAGCCGGAACAACGTTTTTATGTCGTGTTCTACGATGAATCCCCAAAGTACATGCGGGTCGCGAACCCGAGTCAGGACGAACCGGCAAGTGTTTACGCGACGCCTGAAAATAAGCAGAGGTTTCGGCGGTGGGCAATGGCGGTGCAGCAGGCGCGTGGCCAGTCGCCACCTGAAGTGTTGAAGTTCGCCTTCAAACTGCGGCCCGACGTGATTTTCTTGCTTTCCGATGGGGAGTTCACGGCGCAAACCGAAACCGTGATTCGCGAAAACAACTTCCAAGAAAACCTGTTTGGCGAATCGGGTCCGATTTCGATCATTCACACGATTCGGTACCCCGGCGTATCGACCACCGAAGGTCGGCAGGCCGAAACCCAGATGCAGCGGATTGCCGCAGAAAATGGCGGCCAGTACCGCAACGTAGAAATTCCGTAATTGAGATACGGATTACCGCAATTTGCCGACGATGATGCAGGCGTTGTGGCCACCGAATCCGAAGCTGTTGCTGAGCGCCGCACGCACCGTACGCTGTTTGGGAACGAGCGGTGTGTAGTCGAGGTCGCAGTTGGGGTCTGGGTTTTCCAGATTGATCGTTGGCGGGATCAACGATTCAACGACGGCCTTTGTCGCGATCACCATTTCGATGCCTCCGCTGGCGCCGAGGGAGTGTCCCAGTTGGCTCTTGGTACTACTGATCGAAACGTTCCTTGCGTGTTCACCAAAAACGGACTTGATCGCCACGGTTTCGGCCTTATCGCCCAGTGGTGTACTGGTGCCGTGTGCGTTGATGTAGTCGAT
>DIUH01000074.1:3624-7626 GCA_002428205.1 Planctomycetaceae bacterium UBA6163 | reverse complement strand
AGCACTTCGCCATAGATCTTGGCGCCACGCGCCTGGGCTCGGGAAAGTTCTTCGAAGACGACGATACCGGCCCCTTCGCTGAGCACGAACCCGTCGCGATCGGCGTCAAAGGGGCGGCTGGCCCGTGACGGTTCTTCGTTGCGAGTCGAAAGTGCCTTCATGTTTTGAAAGGCGGCCAAGCCCATGCGGGTGATAGCCGCTTCGCTGCCGCCGGTGATAACGACATCGGTTTCGCCGCGTCGGATACTGCGCATCGCTTCGCCCATGGCGTTGGTGGCGCTTGCGCACGCCGTCGCGATCGCGAAATTAGGGCCTTTCAATTCATAGACGATCGAAAGGTTTCCGCCCGCCGCGTTAAGCATCATTTTCGGGACGGTGAAGGGGCTGACGCGATCGGGCCCTTTGAAAAGCATTTTTTCGATCTGCATCTCGATTTCCCACAATCCGCCGATGCCCGAACCGAGGATCACACCACAGCGGGTGCGGTCTTCATCAGGAAAGTTGATTCCCGAATCGACCACTGCGGTTCCACCGGCACGGAGGGCGAACTGGGTAAAGCGATCCAAACGCTTTACTTCCTTGGGATCGGCGAAGCCGCCGACATCAAAATCGGCGATATCGCCCCCGAAGTGAACTTTGTACTGCGATGTATCGAGCGTCGTCAGATTGTGAATCCCCGACTCGCCGTCAAGCAATTTTTGCCAGACTTCGTTAACGCAGTGACCAAGTGGGGTTACCAAGCCCATGCCAGTAACGACGACTCGACGTTGATTCATCTGAGGACCGATCCGTCCGTTGCAGAACAGTTGAAAGAAGCAGAATGGAAAACAGCAATTTGTGAGGCAAAAAAAATGCCACCCCGCAAAAGCGGAAATGGCATTATGCGAATGATACCAAGAGGGACAAGGCGTCAGCCCCGTAGAACCTGTTCCCTGTCGACCAAGATTCGTGATTGTGACGAAAACAGATCAAAGATCAGTTCGCGTCGGCACCCTTGGTCGCTTCGATATAGTCGATCGCTTCGCCGACCTTTTGGATCTTCTCAGCCGCGTCGTCGGGAATGTTGATGTCGAACTCTTCTTCGAGTTCCATGACGAGTTCAACAGTATCCAGCGAGTCGGCACCGAGGTCGTTTACAAAGGATGTTTCACGAGTGATCTTGTCCTTATCGACGCCCAATTGTTCTGCGACGATGTCGACAACGCGTTCTTCTACCGAGGCCATGAGTATCTCCTGAATGGAATCTATTTGTGAGCGGGGTTGTGGATAATTGGTCGCAAAAACGGAGAGCGTTACTCCGACAGCGGCAATTGTGACGGTCACTGCCGTCATCTCGGACTCGAATTACTTTGATCGTTTTTGGCGATCGTTGACAAGCAAAATCCCTTTACTGGCCGGCGACGGATTGTCGCTGGCGATTGGGGAAAACTGCGGCTTGTCCTGGACGTTTCGGGTAAATAGCGAATTGGCTTCGCCTGCGGGGTGAAAGATAGGGGAAATGATGAAAAGCCGTCAATACGCTCGCGAAGAAAGTATTGGGTTCCGACGGGGCAATCGGCATGCCGGATCCGCCTAGCCGATCATTCCACCGTCGATCACGAGAGTCTGGCCAGTGATGTAACCGGCCGCTGGTGAGGCCAAGAACAGTACTCCCGCAGCAACGTCTTCGGGCGTTCCGACTCGGCCTGCGGGGATCCGCTTACAAACTTCTGCCATCACGACGGGCCCCAGTTTGGCGGTCATTTCACTTTCAATGAATCCCGGAGCGATCGCGTTGACCGTGACTTTTCGGTTGGCCAATTCCTTGCTGAGCGTTCGCGTCAAGCCGATCATCCCCGCCTTGCTGGCGCTGTAGTTGGCTTGGCCGGCGTTGCCGATCACGCCAGAAATACTGGCCATGTTGATGATTCGTCCATATTTTGCCCGGCGCATTAAGTTGGCGGCCGCGCGACAGCAGACAAAACAGCTCGTCAAGTTCGTCGCGATCACATCATCCCACTCTTCGTCGGACATTCCGCGAAGCAGTTTGTCGCGGGTAATCCCGGCGTTGTTGACCAGAATATCGAGCCTGCCGTGTTCCTTGTGCGTATTTTCGATCGCCGCCGCAGCAGCACCCCGATCGGTAACGTCGCAAGACAACGCCTGCGCCGTCCCGCCAGCGGCTTGAATGGTCGCAACCGTTTCGCTCAGCTTCTCGGCGTTGCGGGCCAAGCAAACGACCTTGGCACCCGACATGCCCAAGGCGATCGCGATCGCCTTACCGAGCCCTTGCGAACTGCCGGTAACGACAGCAACCTGGCCGGCCAGATCGACCTTCAGTGACAATTCCATCAACGTGTCCCATGCGAAAAGTTGTAAACGATGCGACCTTAATGGCCGGCCCGGCGTCGCGCCGAGCAATCTTGTTATGCGGGTCCGTCCGGCCCGTCGCCAAAGCCGTCAATCGGCAGCTTGCGATCGATCCGTCGGATCGTACCGCGAAGCACCTTGCCCGAACCGACTTCGATGAACCCCTTACAGCCGTGGTCGATCATTGCCATCACGCAACGTTCCCACAACACGGGGCTGACCAATTGACGCGTCAAAAGCGTCCGGAAATCGGCTGAGTCGGTATGAATCTGGGCATCGACGTTACTGAACACCGGTATCGACAGCGGGGCTAAGCTGGCATCCGAGACCGCGGAAGCTAGGGCCGAAGCAGCCGGGTTCATCAATTCCGTGTGGAAGGCACCGGCAACCGCCAGTGGGATCACGCGAGATGCCCCGGCGGCAGTGGCAGCCGAATCGAGTCGCGCCAGGGCAGTCAGATGGCCCGAAACGGCAATATTTCCTCGGCAAAGGATATTCGCCGGCTGTAGCACTTCGCCAGCAACCTTCGTTTGATCGCAAACCGCCTGAAGAGCGTCAAGGTCCATCCCAATGACACTGGCCATACCGCTTTCGACTTGATCGGCGGCGGCCTGCATTGCTTGGCCACGGCGTTGGACTAAACGCAAGGCGGAATCGAAATCGAGCCCGCCGGCAAAGCAGAGCGCCGAATATTCTCCAAGGCTTAACCCCGCGACCGCCTTCACTTTGGCGATCANNCTCGGGTTGCTCGGCCCGCAACACCTCAGCCGCTGCGATTGAAGAAACGAACAGGGCTGGCTGGCTGAACTCGGTCGCGTCGAGACGGCTTGCAGGCCCGGTGACCGATAATTCGATCAAATCATAGCCCAGCAGATCCGAGGCGCGCGTGTAGAGGTTGCGGGCAANNGGGGAAGTTGTCAATCAACCATCGCCCCATGCCTACAAATTGAGCCCCCTGGCCTGGGAACACCAGCCCGATCGAATCGACATCGAGGCTCATGCGCTCTACTGCTCGCTCGTCTCAACCAGCGTACGGCCTTGATAATACCCGCATTTCGGGCAAATCGTGTGAGTCGGTACGGCGGTATTGCACTGCGGGCAAAAGGCGATTTGTCGCTTTTTGAGATGGTCGTGTGAACGACGCTTGCCTGTACGGCTGTTGCTGTGTCTTCTCTTGGGGACGGCCATCGCTCGTCACTCTTTCTCTAAACTTGATCAACAGAACGCGAAAACACGCTCTGCGAGACTTTGAAACGCGGAAAACAGTTGGTCCGGTACCAACGAACGCCGCTTTTGGGTGCGGTAGCGTATCGGCACCAGACGCGTGCGTCAACGCACAATTGTCGCCGATTCGTGCAACAATTTTCGCCGCCAACATTCGGGGGCCCTGTGGTCCGAAAGCGGGACAGGCTTTAAGGACGGTAATCAGGGGAACTTTTGCTCACATCATACAATCCAACACCACTGTCAGGTGACCGCCCCGGCGCGATCCGTACAACCGCTTCAGAAGCCCATAAGCATTGGAGTGGACGTGATTTTCGTTGCGTCACTGCGGTCCCGAATTACACTAAGCGCCGGTCCCGAAGTGTCAGCCCAAGCTTCCTATCTTGTCCATTTTTGCATCACCAGCATGCAATCGGTCGATCGCATCGA
>DIUH01000074.1:0-3540 GCA_002428205.1 Planctomycetaceae bacterium UBA6163 | reverse complement strand
GGTCACAGCCGAGCATCGGGGCGGCCCAAGAAAGACCGGCGCAGTTTGCTTGAGGCGCTCGAGCAGCGTCAATTGCTGGCCGGGCCGAACCTGGTTGGTATCCAGCCCAATCAGGGGCAATTGCTGTTTGACGGTACGGAACTGAACACTGCGCCGCGTGAATTGGTGTTTCGGTTTGACGATTCAACGGCGATCGACCCTGACACCCTAGGCGGTATTCGGATCACTCGGGCTGGTAACGACGGTTCGTTTGAATCGGCGATTGCGACCAGCGATCTGGGCACCGGCAACCAAGTGTTGCTGGAGTTCCGTTCGCGTTTAGCGGGGACCGCCGGCGAAGGCTTGCAAGTCAACTTCACATCCAGTTCGCGAGTGGGATCTGGGGTTCCGGTCATTACCGTTGCTGACAAACTGATCAGCATCGATTTGAACAACAATCCGGCGCGACCGACTCAGGTGCGTGATTTAATTTTGGCGGTTGACAACCATCCGGCGGCCAGCCAGTTGTTGCAGGTATTTTCGGTCAGTGGGGCAACGCTGTTCCCGTTGGGAACGACAGTGCCATCGGGAACTTCGGTAACCCTGCGCGGGGCCAACGCGGCCGACGCGACGACCGATTTAGGCACGAACAATGCTGTTCGTGTTCGATTCATTTCGACTCAACCGGGGCCTGAAGGTCGGTCCACTTCGATTGTGCTGGAGCGAGCCAATGCCGGTGGTCCGGCCAACCCATTGGTTTTGGTGTCCGGCAACCGGGTGACGGTTCGCATCAACAGCAACTTTGGTAACGAGACGACGGTCAATGAGTTGATCAATGCGATCAACACGAATCCTGAAGCTTCGACGCTGATCAACGGGGTTTTGGAAGCCGGATCTGGCGCAACGGTGCTGGGCAACTTGACGACGTTCGCTCAGACGATCCTGTTGACCGGCGCGAACGACATTGTGCTGCGACCCGGGTTTGTCGGGATTGGCAATTCGCCCAACGAAGTCGTGTTCCGATTTGCTGAGTCGTTGCCAGCGGACACCTATCAGATCGACATTTTTGGTTCGGGCCCATCGGCGCTGGCAAACATCGATGGCGAAGCATTCAATGACGGCGAAAACCTTGGCCGCCAGTTCCGGCTGAATCTGGGGCCAAAAGTCGCTGCGGTAGTACCGGAACCGGTTCGTCGCCAGGGCAACGGCCCCCTCAGCCCCGAAGTGGGCGTGATCGATGTGCACTTCAACGAGACCATGGATCTGGCGACGGTCCAGAATCCCGATTTTTATCAATTGATTTTCACTCGCGATACGGCTTCGCCGCTGGACGACGTGCCGATCAAGCCGATTGATGTTCAGTACAACCAATCGACCAACGTTGCCAAGTTGACCTTCAGTGGGCCACTTGCGCGAATCCCCAATCCCGCAGGCGGTGGTTTCTTAACCGGTTCTGCAAGGCTGAGAATCGGCAATGCCCAAACGTTGCCGACGTCTCCTGAAAATCGTCACGTAGGGACCGAGCCGGGCGACACCTTTACGGCGGCTTTCGACTTGCAGGACTTGTCAGCGATCAACAGCAGCGGTGTGCGTGCGGTCCGCTTGCAGGGTGAAGTCCGCAACACGACCGAGTTCGGGCTGCAGTTCCCCGGCGGCCCCGGTACCGAGGGCGTGCGGCAGATCCGCCCCGAAGACCCGTCGCGAGTTGATCGGCCGGTACCACTGGACTTTTTCCGCCAGGGTGCGGACGACGTCAACGGAATCACCACGATTCAGTATGAGTTTCCGTCTTCGTTTCGAGGTGACGATCCGAACATCGCGGGCGAAGAGATCGATGACTTGAAGTCTTACTTCAACTTAATTACCGAACAGCAAAAGCAACGAGTCCGCGAAGTTTTGTCGCTGTTCAGTGAGTACCTGGGCGTTCAGTTCGTTGAAGTGACCAACGGCCCGACATCGGACGCTTTCTTTTCGATCGTTGTCGGCGACTTGTACGGCGCCGACATGNNTGGCGACGCGTGACCGCACCGGTAACGGTGTGAATGATTTGGTCGTGATGGACTTCCAGGATTTCCAACAATCGACCGACGACCAATTCGGCGGTCCATTTTTCCGAGGCGCGATGCTGGCAATTGGTCAAGTGATCGGCTTCGGGTTCGCGGACAGCCTGCCTCAACCGGTTACGCAAAGTTCGGATTTCATTTTTAATCCCGGCACGACGAATGAACCTACATTTCCAAGCGTTTCGGATATTGTTAATGGTCAATTCTTGTATCGGCCCGACAGCACCGATATCGACCTCTACCGCTTCGAATTGAATGCGTCTTCCAAGGTCTCGATACAAACGATCGCCGAACGCTTGCCCAACGCCAGCCTGCTGGACACTCACCTGAGGCTGTATCGCGAAGATCCGTTGACCGGTGTGTTTACGGAGATTGCGCAAAACGATGACTACTTCAGCAACGATTCGCTGATCGAACTCGACCTGCCAGCAGGACGTTACGTCGTCGGGGTCAGTGCGTCGGGCAATGACACTTACAACCCGATGGTTCCTGGCAGCGGCTTGGGCGGTCGCAGCGAGGGGTCCTACGAGTTGCGCATCGTCACACAGGCCAACAGCAATTCGGGAATTCGCGACGCCAGTGGTGTGTTGCTGGACGGTGACAGCGACGGGACGCCCGGTGGTATTTTTGATTTCTGGTTTGTACCGGCTGATCAGAGCAACACGCTGTACGTCGATAAGGCTGCGATCGCTACCGGCAACGGCTCGATCGCTCAGCCATTCCGAAATATCAATGCGGCGATCAACGAAGCCAATCGCCGTAACGCTTTGGCGGCGACGCCGGGCAGCGGTGTTGCGGCGGTTTCGGCCATTCGTTTGGTTGCCAACGGCGGAACCGATGGCCGGATTGAAACCCAGACCGACAACTTCAGCTATCAGATCGGATTCAGTCCTACCGGCAGTCCGCTGCAAGATGGAACAACCTTGGATGTCCCCAAGGGTGTGCAATTGGTGATTGACGCGGGTGTGACCATCAAGATGCGTCAAGCACGCATCGGTGTTGGCAGCACATCGCCGACAGTCGATCGCAGCGATTCGGCGATTCAGATTTTGGGCACCCCGATCCTGATCGGCTCCAACGGCCTGGTCGCACGCGACGAGTTTGGCGAAGCGATTCCCGGCAACGTTACGATCACCAGTATTAACGATCGTACGATCGGCAACGGGAACGTTACCGGCGTGGTACCACAGCCACAACCGGGCGATTGGGGCGGCATCGACCTGCGTAGCGATATCGACTTTGCCGATTCGACGCGACGAAATCGCGAGAACGAAGGGGTGTTCCTGAACCACATTCAATACGCCGACCTGCGTTTCGGCGGTGGTCAAGTTCGCATCGACAGCCAATCATCGGTCGTTTCGCCGATCGATATGGCGCTGACTCGCGCCACGGTCATGAACAGCGTGATCACTCGCAGTGCCGATGCGGCGATCGCGGCGACGCCTGACACGTTCCGCGAAACCCGTTTCGATGAAGCGTTTTTCCAGCAGAATACGCC
>DIUH01000392.1:7155-12954 GCA_002428205.1 Planctomycetaceae bacterium UBA6163 | reverse complement strand
AATCTCGATCGACTCGCTCGTCGTGGCACATCATTTACTCACGCTTACAACATGGGGTCCTGGAGCGGCGCGGTTTGCATCGCTAGCCGCATGATGCTCAACAGCGGTCGGACGGTATGGCGAGCCGAAGTCGCCCACAAGCAAGCCGAACGTGAACGAGCCGAAGGACGATTTTGGAGCGAGCACCTCAAGCGAACCGGTTACAAAACTTACATGACCGGCAAGTGGCACGTTCCTGTAAATGCTGAAAAAGCATTTGATATCGCTCGGGATATTCGTCCCGGCATGCCCAAGGATACAGAATCGAGCTACAACCGTCCGCCTGCCAAGGGCGAAGATCCTTGGTCGCCTTATGATAAATCGCTCGGCGGATTCTGGGCCGGCGGAACACACTGGAGCGAAGTTGTCGGCAACCACGGCGTCGACTTCATCAAAATGGCTTCGAAAGACGAGGTGCCCTTTTTTATGTACCTCGCGTTCAACGCGCCGCACGACCCTAGACAATCACCCAAAGAGTTTGTCGATCGATATCCATTGGAATCGATCCGCGTCCCCGAGTCATTTTTGCCCGATTATCCGTACGCCACCAAAATTGGGCTCGGCAAGTCGTTGCGTGACGAACGGCTTGCCCCTTTTCCGCGAACGCCCAAAGCGATCCAAACACATCGCCAAGAATACTTCGCGATCATCACTCACATGGATCAACAAATCGGTCGAATCCTCGACGCCCTTGATGCATCGGGCAAAGCCGAAAACACCTGGATCTTCTTTACCTCCGATCACGGTTTAGCCGTCGGCCAACACGGATTGATGGGCAAACAGAATCCCTATGACCACAGCGTCCGCGTTCCCTTCATCGTTGCTGGGCCCGGTGTTGCCGCCGGCAAAATGATCGACGAACCGATTTACCTGCAAGACGTCATGCCGACCACGCTTGAGTTGGCTGGTATCGATCGTCCCGAGCACGTTGAGTTCCAGAATCTGCTGCCGTTGTTAGAAGGAAAGCCCAGTGGATACAAGGCGATCTATGGCAGTTATTTAAACTTGCAAAGAAGCGTTCGTACACAAACCCACAAGTTAATCATTTATCCCAAAGCAGATGTGATCCGGCTTTATGATTTGCAGAACGACCCGAATGAAATGCACGATATCGCTGACCAACCTGAAAGCGAGTCGCTGATCAACGATCTGTTTGCGGTATTGGTCGAGCTGCAGAAGCAATATGACGATTCGCTCATCCTGAATCTACCCAACCGTGACTAAGCCGACCCCGGTGGTTGAGCACAGTTCAACCACCGGAGTAATTGCCTTAGACCGGCCGCGAACCGAAGTTCGTGTGTTAAGTTTACAGGAGCAAAAAAACTGGATGCTGGCAGACCGTTATTGCCCTGTTGTCACAATCGATCTCATTCCGCGCCGGCCAACTCCGGTGCCTCGTTGTGCGGCTTGCGATTCAGCAATTCTGTTAGCTGAAACGCATAATACGGCTGGTCGGCTGCGGGGCTTCGGTCTGCCGTCGCATTGGCGACCCAAAACTTGGTTGAGGCTGGTTCGAACAACACGTTATGCAAGTTCGACCCCATTGCGACCGGGCGGTCCATCAACGTCAGCGCCGACTCGGCGGTAAACGTCCCCGAGCCCTCCTTCACCCGTCGCACCAGTTCCTGATACCGACCACCGGCACTCAACAGCGCACATTCTTTGACCGCGTGCGGCAACAACGGGTGCGCTTGGCCGGCGCGAATCACATCAACCTTTTCCCAGGTCGCTTCCATGCCGACCGATTCACCAGTCTTACCATCGGCGATCACATAAAAGTATTGACAGGTACGCGGATTGTCTTGAAAAACCTTGATCGCATCATCCAGTGTTTCTGACGTCTCGATTACTTCTCGCATCAGTTGAGCCATCGGCACGCCTTGCCAATTTCCCAACCCGCCACCGCCCATCTCACCAATCGAAATGTGCCGGGCATTCATGCCGGTCACACTGCCCACGAAGCCGGCGTAAGAAATATTCACATAAGGAATCCCGTCGTCGGGTTCCGCAACGATCACCACGGCATGCTCTTGCAATCCCCAATCGGTCGCATAATCGAGAACGCGACCGTGGTAAAGCGTACCGTCAGCGGTCGCTCCGCCGGCGATCGCGAACCCGCTGCAATGAAACAGTTCGGGGATAAAGTTAGCGGCGCGAATATCATCCGTCGGCAACCCGGCCCCGGCAGCCAATCCGTCCATCTCGTCGGTAAACTTCTTCGCAACGAACGGTTTCTGGACCGCGATAATCTGAGTCAATACGTCACGCGGTTTGAGCTTAAATCCGGCGACCTCCACCAACGTTTGGTCACCCTTGACCCGCAACAGCGTATCAAGATTCTTTCGGACGCTTTCCTTCAGCAGAACGCCATGCTGGTATCCCATTTCATAGGGAGAACCTTTCAGGTGCAGGACGTGATAACCATTGATCCGTTCCAGCCACCCTTTACCGCAAGTCGCGATCGTTTCAGCGTCCTTGGAATCGACACAATCAATGATCGTACGACTAACTTGCCCTGCGGTCGCTGATGCGGTCGCCGGCGCTTCCGCCACGGCGATGTTGGCGTGATAGCCCAGCGGTAGTGCTGCCGCGGTTGTTAACAAACCGCCAGTTGCAAGAATCGCCAATCGACGACGCAGGGAACCGAGTCGCCTGGGAAAACGGGATTTACTTTCACGAGCGATCAAGCGATCGCCACCTAACAACGTTCGAATCAGCGACATGACAAGTTCCTCGATTGACAAGAATTAGAACAGCCACGCAATTTCGCCAGCGACTCGAACTTCAGCCCTGCAAGTCCGACCCGGTCGCTTGATCGCGTGCCGCCAGTTTAACATCTTCTACCGACGTGTAAGTATTCCATCCGTATCGCCCCTCGGGTTTTGGCAACTTTTCAGGCTTCAACTCGGCATGCATGTAAGCCTTGGCGATGAAGTGTGCGGTGACCGGCGCGGTGATGAACAGAAAGAACGTAATCAGAATCTCCTGAATCGATATTCGCCCCTCGGTCGCACCGAAATGGATCATCGAACCGACCAGAAATCCGCCAACGCCCAGCGTAGTTGCCTTCGATGGCCCGTGCAAACGCGACATCAATTCCGGCAACTTGATCATGCCGAAGGACCCGACAAAGATAAAGAACGCGCCCAGGATGATGTGAAAAGCGATCAGGGCTTCAATGTAAATGTTCATGCAAAATCGCCGAAATCAAAACCTTAACAATCCGTGTCACTCGATCACGTCGCCACGCAGGACAAACCGACAATAGGCCACTGTGGAAATAAAACCGAACATCGCCATTAAAAGTGCCGACTCAAAATAAACCGCTGTGCTCTCGCGAATCCCGTACAGGATGATCAGCGCGATCGTATTGATGACCATCGTGTCGACGGCCAACACCCGGTCCATCACGGTCGGACCCGTCGCTAAACGCCACAGGTTCATCAGCAGTGCGAGCGAGACGGCGATGAAGCCAATCGCAAGGGCGTAATTGATCATGGGAAAATTGCCTTAATTCGGCTTTCGTAGCGGTCCTTAATCGTGCGGACCATTTCCTTCTCGCTGCCCACATCCAAACAATGCACCAGCAAGCTGCGGCCATCTGCAGACAAATCACTGGCCACCGTTCCCGGCGTCAATGTGATCGTGGCCGTCAGCGCTGTTATCGCTTCGGGACTGGTCAAATCAAGCGGAACCGTGATCCATTTGGTATTCAACTGCTCTGGCCTTCGAAAGACGATCCGATAGGCGACTTGAATGTTGGCAACCACAACATCAAACATCAAAATGCAGATGAACGAAATGACTTGCGTGGGTCTGCGAATCACAGGCCGCTCGGGCCAAAAGTTCGCCGTATAAATCGGAATCGTCATCCCTAGTACTAGCCCCACGACCAATCCGCCGATCGTAAAACTGTTCAGCAAAGCCATCCACAGCAGCACCAATACAAAGGTCAGCAGCGGATGCGGTAACCATCGCTCCATGTACGTCCGGTTGTCCTCATAGCGTCTTCCGGGATGGTGGTCAGCACTATACTTTTCTTTATCATGACCATGCGAATTGTGCGAATCCTGCGCTGCGGCCAGCGGTTCGCCCTCGGAATGATCATGCGAATGTTTTGGGACGCTCATTTCGTCACAGCTCCAACGGGACGCAAAACGGCTTCGATGTATTGATGAGGTTCAAACAATTGAGCCGCTGTAGCGTCGAGGTAAGCGGTCACGGGACCTGCGGCTCCGGTCAAGAAGATCAATAGCACCAACAGCGATCCGATGGCCACCATCGGCAACGCGATCGGAGTCGGTCCGATCGGCGTCAGTTCGCCTTCGCACTCGCCACTTTTCCAAAACAAAATACTGCCACTGCTGGCAAACCCGATCAACCCCAGTAGCGACGTCGATAGAATCAACGCCCAGATCACGCCCCAACCATACAGCGGCTTTACCGCATCCAGAATCAACAACTTACCGACAAATCCCGAAAGTGGCGGCATCCCGATGACGGCGATGACCGCCAAGAAAAACATCGAACCGATTAAACCGACATGCTTAATCTTTGGGGCGGCGGACAATTCATCACCAAATCCAGGGCGTCGTATCACCACCGCATCGATCAGCAAAAACAAGGCTGCGATACCGAGTGTCGAATGGATCAAGTAATACAGCGCCGCCGATTCGGTCGCGGCAGTAAAGCCGGCAATCGCGATCAACAAAGTGCCCATCGACCCTAGCGCCGCAAAACTGGCTTGCTGTCCCAGGCTGCGGGCTGCCACGACACCGACCATGCCCAACACCATCGTGATCGCTGCTGCGGGCATCAACCAAGATGTCGCAAACCAAGCTCCCGTGCCAGCCGATTCGCCAAACATCAACGTGAAAACACGAATGATCGAATACGCACCCACTTTGGTCATGATCGAAAAGAGTGCCGCCACCGGCCCCGCCGCGTTGGCATAAGTTCCGGGCAACCAAAACTGAAACGGCACGATCGCGGATTTAAGTCCAAACACGACCAATAACATGACGGCGCCGGTGTACAACAACGCCTCATCACCCTTAGGGATCTGCGGCACCTTTTCCGCTAAATCCGCCATGTTCAAAGTTCCCGTAACACCATAGATCAGCCCCAGCGCGAGCAAAAAGATGCTCGAACCGACGAGGTTGATGACAACATATTGAATCCCAGCNNGGATGAAAGTGTTCACCGCGACGGTCGCAACCGTTGATCGAATAAAGCAATACACAAAGTCCCAGCACCGCAGTCAAAACCAGCATGATGGCCGTTAACCGGTCAAGCACCAATACGATTCCGTAAGGTGAAGGCCAATTGCCCAGTGAGTAGGTGCGTGTCGTTCCGTCGGATGCCATGCCCATCAACAAAAGACCAAAAAGCAACAAGCAGACCGTCGAACCGACGGAAAAGACTCGAGCCAGCACAATGTCTTTCCTGACAGCCAACGCCAGCAGTGGCGCAACGACCGCAGGAAAAAGTATTGGCATGATCAACCACTGATTCATTGACGTTCCCTCGCCACAGCTTCTTCTGGCCCCAGCAGATCGACGTGGTCGCCGTCGCTTTCAAAGTATCCGCGAACCGACATTACCAGAATGATCGCCGTCATTGCGAATGAAATCACGATGGCCGTTAATACCAAGGCCTGCGGTATCGGATCGGTATGGGGTGCATCAAGGCTGGTAATGATGTCCGGCTGGTTGACCGCCAATCGTCCCGTAGTGAACAAAAACAGGTTGGTCGCATAGG
>DIUH01000392.1:0-7097 GCA_002428205.1 Planctomycetaceae bacterium UBA6163 | reverse complement strand
TCGTTGGTCGCTTCGCGATTGGACGACTCACCCAGTTGTGATAATTGGGCTAACGCCAGCATCACTGCACCAACGACCGTCAAGAAGACTCCCAGGTCAAACGCCATCGCACTGGATAACTCAAAATCGCCGACGATCGGCCAATGAAAATGCTCATAACCGCTGGTCAAAAACGGTAAATCGAAAACCATAGCTGAGATACCGGTCGCTGCAGCAATTAAACCGCCACCGCCGATCAACGCGTGATAATCGAATCGAACCTGCTTGGCCGCCCAGCCAAAACCGCTGGCCATGTATTGCATGACCAACGCGATCGATACGACCAGTGCGGCTATAAAACCGCCACCGGGTGAATTGTGGCCTCGCAGGAAAATGAACGCGGCAACCATCAATGATAATGGCAACATCACTCGCGTGACGACCACCATCACGATCGGATGGCGATTGGGCGAGTAGCTTTCACCTGAGCTCCACACTGCCAACTTTGCCATGATCGGACCACGCAGCATCCCATCCAAAATCGCATAAATGATCAGCGCCGCGATTCCCAACACCATGATCTCGCCGAACGTATCAAACCCGCGGAAGTCGACCAGGATGACATTAACAACATTTTTGCCGCCCGAACCGGGAATCGAGTTCTCCCAGTAGTATTCGGATATGGTCGTAAAGTCACGGGTCATGATCGCCCACGTCAAACCACCCGTGCATAGGCCGACCGAGCCGGCCAAAACGCCATTGCGGATCTGGCGTGATTGCGAAAGTTCAACAATCGACCGCTTGGGCAGAAAGTACAACGCCAGCAGCATCAATATCAATGTAACCACCTCGACCGATATTTGGGTCAAGGCAAGGTCGGGTGCTGAGAAGTAGATAAAAATCAATGAGGTGATCAACCCGATCACGTTGACAACAATTAATGCCAACAATCGGTTGGTATGCTTGGCGACCACCAACGTACAGGCACCAATCAGCAGCAACCAGCCAACAAACACCGCAGGTGATATCGGCAGGATCGGACGGGTGCCGTGTTCAAAGTCGTGGCTGGCGAACGCCACAATCCCGACCAACAAAGCCGTCGCAATCATTGCGGACAGGTATCGTTGCAGCGATCCGTTGTGCAGCCCACCAGTCACCTGGCGCGAAACGCTTGCCAGCGCATCAATCCCCGAATCGAATATCGCTTTCGCTTCGGGAATCGCTAGCCGATCCCAATGAGTACGAACGGCCAGCAACTTGATCAACATCAACGAGCCGCCAAGAATCGCGACAATCGACATCACAACCGCCGGCGTAAATCCATGCCACAAAGCAAAATAAAACTCAGGCGGTGGTGATTGCAGTACCGCAGACGAGGCAACGCGAACGATGCCACCGACAAAGGTTTCAGGAAACAGACCGATGGTGATCACGAGTGCGACCAGCAGGGTCGGCGCGAACCACAATCCGATCCCGGGGTCATGCGGATCATGCGGATAATCGGTTCGCGGCTTGCCCAGATAAACCTGAACGATGTAACGCAGTGAATACCCGAATGAGAAGACCGATCCCAGTGTGACAGCGACCGCAAGCGTCCACGTGGTGCCGCCCCAGGGTGTATGCGCCGCTTGTTCCAACATCATCTCTTTGGAAAGGAATCCGTTCAGCGGAGGTAACCCGCCCATCGATGCCGCTGCGATGATCCCCATAATTGCCGTCGCTGGCATCAGGTGAAACAAACCGCCAAGTCGCTTGATATCGCGCGTGCCGACTTCATGGTCGACGATCCCCGCGTTCATGAACAACGCCGCTTTGAATGTTGCATGGTTGATGATGTGCAAGATACAGGCAACAACCGCCAGCGGCGATGAAAAGCCCAATAACATTGTCATCAAACCGAGATGGCTGACTGTCGAATAAGCCAGCAAACCTTTCAAGTCATCTTTGAACAATGCGATCACAGCGCCGACCACCATGGTGATCAAACCGGTGGTGGCGACGATGTAAAACCATTCGTTGGTACCTGATAAAACCGGCCACATTCGGGCCATCAAAAAGATGCCCGCCTTAACCATNNCTCTTGGTAAAGCAACCGACCAGGACGAGCCCAAGAACCCAATGATAATACTGCGATTGGCGAATCGTATCGCCACTGGCCAACACATCGGTCAGCTCATATGAACCGACAATATGGCCGACCAGCATCATGCCACCGATCAATGCCAAGCCGCCGCAACCGGTTACCGTTAGCGCCATCCGCGCGCCCTGGCGTCCCGCTGGCGTATGTCCCCAAAAACCGATCAGCAAGAATGACGAAAGACTGGTCAGTTCCCAAAAAATCAACATCAATAAGATGTTGTTGGAAAGCACGATGCCGACCATCGCACCTTGGAACAACAACAGATAGGTATAAAAGTTACCCATCGCGTCGTTTTCGGATAGGTAGAACCTAGCATAGATGATGACCAACAAACCGATCGCCAGAATCATCGTGGCGAACAATAATCCCAGGCCGTCGACAAAGAATTGTATGTCCAGCCCCAGGTGGGTCATCCAAGTCCAGTCGTTGCGAATCGTTTCGCCACGAAAAACCGCTGGGACATTCGTCAACAGCAGGGCCAGCGACAACGTTGTCACCGATGCGGTTGCGATGGCACAGGCGTCTCGACCCGAACGGATCATCAGCGCTGGCAGGATTGCCCCCAGAAAGGGCAGTAATACGATCAGTATCAGACTCATCAGCGATCCATCGTTGACAGCGTCACTTAGGCGGTTGATGACTAGGGATTGGGCACGCTAGCAAGAATGTAACCGTTTTTGCTGTCACGACCCATAGCAACCTGGTGGTCCGGACGAAGATTCTTCTAGAGGACCAGTCAAATTGCCCAGATTGAAACTTGATCGCCGGTTGGCCGTGTTGGCTGGTTTGCCGAAGCGTTTCGCACTCGCTGCGCTCCTGCATCGCCGTCCCCCTGTTCGCCACCTGATACTGATCCAGCGGTGTCGATTTAAGCGCGATTGATCGTTCTTCGCGTCAATCTCTGCTAAACTAGACGCTTCATTGACTTGCCCACTCGCTTCATCTTGCTTTGGATTTACTCATGTATCTCCGCATGGCCCGTCGCCTGCTGACCGAAACGGATAAACGACTGCTCTGGAAAGCAGCCTGGACTTTGGGATTCGGCGGCCTGACGAGCGTTTACAAACACAAACGCCGTCTGGCGCGTGGCGAGTTCTTTCCCCCGTTTCTCTATCTTTCCGTAATCAACAGCTGCAACCTGCGTTGCCAAGGCTGCTGGGTCGACGTCGCGGCGAAGCAGCACAAGATCGAGCTTGAGGCGGCTAATCGGACGATCGAGCAGGCCAAGGCGATGGGCAATCGCTTTTTCGGCATCTTGGGCGGCGAGCCGTTCATGCACAAAGACTTGCTGCAGATCTTTGCCGCCCATCCTGACGTCTACTTTCAAGTCTTCACCAACGGCCACTTCATCACCGACGATGTGGCGGCAGAGTTGCGGCGGTTGGGCAACGTCACTCCGTTGATTTCGGTCGAAGGTTCGGAGATCGTCAGCGATACGCGTCGCGGCCGGTCGGGCGTGCTGAGCCAGACGATGCAGGGGCTGCAGACCGCGCTACGCCACAAATTGATGGTGGGCGTTTGCACCAGCGTCTGTAAAACCAACATCGACGATCTTGTGAACGACGCATGGGTCGACCGGCTGATCGAAATGGGCGTGATGTATTGCTGGTTCCACATTTATCGTCCGGTCGGCCCGGAGCCGAATCCGGACCTGGCGCTTTCGAGCGCCGAGCAGCGGCGGGTTCGCCAATTCGTGGTCGACACACGAGTCAACAAGCCGATCGTCGTGATCGATGCCTATCATGACGATGCCGGCAACGCCCTCTGTCCAGCCGTTACCGGTTTTACGCACCATATCGGCCCCTGGGGCGACATCGAACCGTGCCCGGTGATCCAATTGGCCAAAGAATCGATTCACGACGCACGACCGCTTGCCGAAACGTTCAACAATTCGACGTTCCTGCGTGATTTCCGCGAATTGACCGCAGGTCAAACACGCGGCTGTGTGATCATGGAACGGCCCGACCTGTTAGTCGAGCTGGCCGAACGCCACGGCGCACGCGACACGACGGCGCGGAAAAAAGTGATCGATGAATTGAAGAAGGTCCAGCCGCGGCGAAGCCAGTACCAACCGGGTGACGAGATCCCCGAACGAAGCTTCGTCTATCGCTGGGCAAAGAAATATGCGTTCAATGATTTCGGCGCTTACCGACGGCACTTTGACGCCTCACAATATCGCGACCCGGACAAAGAACCCCAGTCGTCATCATGCGGCAGCGGCGGATGTTCCGGCGGATCGTGCGGGTCAGAAGAAAAATCTTATGAAACACAAACCGCAACTGGGCCGTCGTTGCCGGTGACCAAGGTATAAGTTTCTTTGTTGCTGAGAGTTCGGCTGGCAGCGATGCACGCTTGCCAGCGATTCTTGCGAAGCGATGGCCAGTAATCGATGGGGTTTACAAGCCTGCATCGGTCGCGGGTAGCTCGCCGGCCTTGATTTTCCCTGCAAATGTTTTGCCGTCGGCGCTCTTGAGTTCGCCCGCCGCTTCGAATCCTTTCAGGATTTCGGCCTTTACTTTCTCAGGCTCGCCAGTGATTCGCGGCTTCGGGAAATCTTTCGCCTTCAAATATTTCATGACCGCGTTTCCGTATTCGTTACGCACTTTTTTCTTGTCTTCTCCCTTCACGTGGCAAACATTGCACCCCGCGTCTTGTGCAGCGTCCTTAAACGCTTTGGGCGCGTCCGCACCCAAGTAGCGTTCCTTCCACTGTTTGTTGAACTCCGTAATCGCAAACGCAGGAGATCCAGCGGTGGCTATCACCAAAAACATCACTGCCAGTCGATTCATATGAGCGTTCCTTATTCTGCGGTGTAGGTAGATAAGCGATACCGTCCAAAATGATAAACTATTAACGCGCCGTCGTGTTGGAACGACTTTAGAGAACACCACGATGATACGCCAGTTTTGATAGCACAGCCGAAGTTCTCAGTCACTTCTATACTCGATCCGCTGCGACGGCGGTTATCGAAAACGTCGATTCTTTGCTTGAGCGGATCGTTGCCAATGGCTCTGAAAGCCAATGGGCTGATGCATCGAGTTATTGGCCGATCGGAATCACCGGTGTTTCTTGGCCGGCTGAAGCAGGTACACCACCCAACGCTACTTTAAGCCAATATCTCTTCCACTGGCGCTGCATGTTCAACGCCAGTTAAGCGTTGATCCAGCCCCTGTGATGGGAATGTAAACCTTTCATGGTCAATTCCCATGCATTTAAGAATCGTGGCATTAAAGTCGTTGATATGAACGGGTCGCTCGGTGACGTTGTAACTAAAGTCGTCCGTCTCGCCCACCGTCGTGCCGCCTTTAATTCCGCCGCCTGCTAACCACATCGGAAAACAACGGGGATGGTGGTCGCGTCCATAATTTTCTTTCGACAAACCGCCCTGGCAATAAACCGTACGTCCGAACTCGCCGCCCCAAACGATCAGCGTCGAATCGAGCAGCCCGCGTTGCTTCAGGTCCTTTAGCAAGGCCGCACAGGGTTGATCGACATCGCTGCACTGTCGCGGCAAGTCGCCTGCGATGTTGCCGTGTTGGTCCCAGCCGCGATGCAACAATTGCACAACTCGCACGCCTCGCTCGACCAGTCGACGCGCAAGCAGCGCGCTGGCGGCGAACGTTCCCGGCGTGTTGACTTCCGGACCATACATCGCAAGCGTCTCCGGCGATTCATCTGACCAATTGGTCAAATCGGGAACGCTGGTCTGCATCCGAAACGCCATTTCGTATTGCGCGATCCGTGTTTGAATTTCCGGGTCACCCAACTGTTCAAACCGATGCTGGTTCAAACGGCCCAGCGTGTCGAGCATCGCGCGTCGGTCATCGCGGGAAACGCCGGGTGGATCCGGCAAATACAGCACCGGATCGCCACCACTGCGAAGGGCGACGCCGTTGTAACGCGTCGCCAAAAATCCGCTGCTCCACATTCGTGTAAACAACGCCTGTGCCGCTGCGGTCGATGACCAGGTCGGCGTCAGCGCGACGAATGCCGGCAAATCGTTGCTCTCGCTGCCAAGGCCGTAAGCCAACCAGCTGCCCAAGCTCGGTTTGCCCGGCACCTCGCTGCCGGTCATCACAAACGTACAAGCCGGATCGTGATTGATCGCATTGGTGTTTACCGATTTGACCAAAGCGATATCGTCAACACATCCGGCTGTATGGGGCAGCAATTCGCTGACCCAGCGGCCACACTCGCCGTGCTGGGCGAACTTGAACTTGCTTGGCGCCACCGGGAAACGTTTCTGGCCGCTGGTCATCGTCGTGATCCGCTGGCCTTGACGAATCGAATCTGGCAAATCCTTATCAAAATGCTCTTCTAACCCGGGCTTATAATCCCACATGTCGATTTGCGACGGTCCGCCGTTCATATGCAAATAGATCACCGAAGTCGCTTTGGGCGCGAAGTGCGGCAAACCTTTCAACGGCGGATTCATTCTCGACTTCGCGTCGGAACCTTCCGAACTGCCCGCGGCAAGCGATCGGTTTTGAAACGCCGATTGCCCGGCCATCGTCGCTAGTGCAACAGCACCCAGCCGCAACCCGGCACCGCCAAAAAACTGGCGACGCGATTGTAGAAGGTCATATTCAAGTCTTGGGTCCATATCTCTGCTCCTGTCAGCCAACTTTTCGGGTCGCTTAATTTCGTGTGACCGATTCGTCTAAGTTCAGAATCAAATTGGCCAGCAACGTATACGCTGCCAATTCTCGAGCATCGACCGTCTTGGCCGGTTCGCTCTGGCCCATCGTGATCAGTTTCGTTGCGGAGTCGATATCGTTCGCATATCGCTCGACAAACCGATTCAAAACCGCTGTCAATTCCTCGCGTTCGGTCGTATCGGGGTAACGTGCCGCAACATATCGGAACATGCGATCGATTCGTTCGCTCGGTTCGGAGCCCGCCAAACGCAAGACTTGCTGAGCCAGCGCGCGGGCGGCTTCAACATGCTGGACGTCGTTCATCAACTGCAGCGCCTGCA
>DIUH01000201.1:10967-11596 GCA_002428205.1 Planctomycetaceae bacterium UBA6163 | reverse complement strand
GCTTCGATCTTCGAGAAATCGAGAATATCGTTCAGTAATCGCAGCAATGAATCGGCCGCTTCGCGTACCAGATCGAGGAAGTCGTGTTGTTCGCGAGTCAGGCGAGTCTGGGACAGCAATTCGGACATGCCGATGATCGCGTTCATCGGGGTGCGAATCTCATGGCTCATGTTCGCTAAGAAATCGCTCTTGGCACGATTGGCGGCATCCGCCGCATCGCGAGCGGCGGCAAGCTCATCTTGCGTCAGTTTGATCGACGTAATGTCTCGCGAAATTCCGAACGTTCCGATAATTTGACCACTCGCATCTTTCAACGGCAGTTTCGTACTGGTGCACCAAGAATCTTCACGATCGGGCCACGTCTCTCGTTCGATTCGATTAATCACCGGAATCCCGGTGCGCATAATTTCTAATTCATTTTCGCGTGCCGACTTGGCATGCTCGGGTGTAAAGACATCGGCATCGGTTAAGCCGATCACCGCGTCACTATTGGGCAACCCAAACTTCTTTGCCATTCCGGCACCAACTCGAATAAACCGGCTTTCACTGTCTTTGAAGTAGATGCTGTCGGGCATATTGTCCAACAGCGTCTGCAACCATTGGCGTTCTTGGTCGCGAAGGTGTTCGGC
>DIUH01000201.1:0-10816 GCA_002428205.1 Planctomycetaceae bacterium UBA6163 | reverse complement strand
CGATAGCGCAGGTAAGCCGGATTCGCGTACAACCTTCGGCTCTCAGTATCCTTAATCAGCAAACAGATCGGCAGGCTTTCGACCAACGTCCGATAGTTTGACATTGAAAGGTTAGCGATGCCTCTGCAGGAGTTCGCATCCTGGGCCGCTTCGATAGCAGGCTGCCACTGCTGGCATGGTTGATCCGATGACGAATCTTGGTCGTTAGCCGATTTTTCCTCACTGTCCACGATTCGCTTCCCAAGCTATCGATTTTAAGCCTAACCGGCAGGGCGGAAATCGCACATCTTTTGCGTCCACCCGGCCTAACTNNCAGTTTAATCGATAAGCGATCTCGCCGCTTGCGGGAAGCGACGCGGATTTTGGTCAGAGGTACTTGGCCAGCGCCCCACCTTTTGTGGCACGAGCGTCAACTTTGGCGATCGTTTCGCGGTCTTCGACNNAAAGGCGGCGCGTGATGCGGTTTGATCCGGGCATCGATCACGACCGGGCCGCGGCATCCCCAATGTTTGTCGACGATTGTGCTGCCGACTCCGTCCAGGTCGATCGCCGGGTTGCTGCGCGTGAAAGTGACCCACAACCAATTGTTCAGCGACCGGGCGGCGAAGTCCGAATCGTCAACCAAAGTGATCAGTGGGATGCCGGCGTTTTGGACGAGGCTTTGGTCACCGCCAAGTTCGCGACAGAATCGTGCAAGGTCGTCACGCGACGAGGCATCGACAAACTTCGGTCCCCTGATCGCTAACAATCCAGGCAACACCAATCTCGGTTCTGAAAAGCCTTGTGGCAATTGCAATGATGAAGGAATCGTTGTCGCCAATTCACGCACCACACGGTCTGCCGCCGCGATCACAACCTTGCTGCCACGATTAAACCCGGTGCCGCTGTAATCCAGCGTGTCGATCGTCGTTTGAGTATGAAAATGCAAGTCTCGTCGCGGATCAAAACGTTGTAAAACGTGGCATAAGAATTTATCGATGTGATGGATGTCCAATCCACTGGTGCGATCTTCGGCGATGATCAAGTATTTAGCGAGCGATAGTTGGCCATTACCGAGAATCGCATTGGCTTGGGTCAGCAACTCTTGCGGTTGGTGAGATTCCAAATGCGGCATATAACGTTCGCTGCCGATCGCCAACAATAACGGGTGAACGCCGGCCGCATCGACCGCGTGGACCGCTTTGACTCCTGGGATCACCGACGGAATGATTGGGTCGGTCAATTCATGAATCAATTGACCGAACGTGGTGTCCTCCTGAGGCGGTCGTCCAACGACTGTGAAAGGCCAAATCGCGCCCTCGCGATGCCAAACATGACTGACTTTCATCAGAGGAAAATCGTGCCGCAGGCTGTAATATCCCAAATGGTCGCCGAATGGTCCCTCGGGCTTGGACGCTTGCGGATCGATTTGGCCGACAATCGCAAAATCAGCGTCGGCATAGACCGGAGCATGGTCGCCACGAATCATCGCGATCCGGCGACCGGCCAGAGCACCGCCAAACGTCAATTCGGTCAAGCCTTCGGGAAGCGGCATTACGGCGGCTAAGGACATCGCCGGTGACCCGCCAACCGTAATCGCGACCTTCAAGGCTTCGCCGCGATCCAACGCCGCCCGGTGATGCACCCCGATGCCCCGATGGATCTGGTAGTGCAATCCGACTTCAGATGTAGGGTCGTAGTCATTGCCCGAGATCTGGACCCGATACATCCCCAGATTGATCCGCATGAGGTTTAGCGGTGCCGTCGGATCGGCGCTTAAAACTTGCGGTAAAGTCACGAACGCTCCGCCATCGTCGGGCCAACATTTCAACTGAGGCAGGTCAGTCAAAGGAATCTTGTTCGCCGCAACCGCGCCGCGTCGCGTGTACCTCGGTAACATTCGCAACGCCGTCAGCGGCGTCAACGCGTAACGCATTGGGCGTTTGGGCAACGCCGACGGGTCGAGTTTCAATTCGATCAACCGGCGGACCGATTCCAGCGTGTCGCGAAACAGGTATCGAGCTTGTTCAAGCGATGCGAACAGGTTCGACGCCATCGGAAATCGGCAACCGACAACGTTGGTGAACAGCAGTCCCGGGCCGCCCGAGGCATAGACCCGTCGCTGGATTTCGGCCATTTCGAGGTGCGGGTCGACGGGATCATCAACTTGGATCAACCTGCCACCGGCCCTTAAATCATTGACAACGTCTCGTGTGCTGCGATGCTTCATGGTGCCGTTAAAATCCTTATGATCCGATCCTGTTGACCACTGATCGTGTTGCGTGTCGCCGGGTAGGATAACCGCCGCCACAGCCTTACACTAACCCGCGTTGCCTTTGTCTATCACGGGTCTGTCATAATCGAGTCGTCGCAGGAGTATCTTCGCCGTGCAATCAGTGCCCCCCGCCAATACGAAAATTGCCACAATCGATGCGAATGCGGCTTTAAGTCAACCGTGCGACGTCCTTGTTGTGGGAATCGCCGAAGAGAACGAACTATCGTCGGTCGCCGCGCGCATCGACAGCGATCAGGGTGGTTGGATCGGCCGAGCTGCACAAGCGGGCACCATCAAGAACAAACGCGGCGAGATTTCGCTGTCGGTCGGTACAGTCGCCGGCGGACCGTCGCTGGTGATGGTGGTCGGACTGGGCGATACCGATTTGATCGATCGCGGCAAAGCGTTTGAGTTGGGCGCTGCGATCATCAGGCGGATCGTCGATACGCGAAAAGAGCGCGTCGTGATTGCGATGCTTGACCAATTGAACACCGATACCCATGACGCTTTTGTGGCCGGAACGATCACCGCCTGCGAAGGTCAATCGCTGTACCAAGCAGAAGCGGCCGTTAACCCGCCGGTTGCAATCGAGCTGGTCGACGTGGCCGAAGAAGCGGTGAAAACCGGCCAAATTGTCGGCGAATCGGTCAACGTCACGCGCCGATTGGTGAACGAACCGCCGAATATCATCTACCCGGCGACGTTCGCTGATGCCGCGTCAAAGGTCGCAGCGGAAGCGGGATTATCGATCGAAGTTTGGGACGAAAAAAAATTGCGGGTCGAAGGTTGTCGGGCGATCCTGGCTGTGGGCGGTGCGTCCGTTCATCCGCCTCGCCTGGTGATCTTGCGCCATCGCGGCGGTGGCGAAGGCGAGCCGTTGATGGCAATCGTCGGCAAGGGGGTCACATTCGATAGTGGCGGATTATCGATCAAGCCGAGCGAAGGAATGTTCGACATGAAGTGCGATATGGCCGGTGCCGCGACCGTGGTCGGTGTCATGCGGGCCGCCGCGCTGCTTAATCTGCCGATCAATATCGTCGGCGTTTGCGGCCTGGCCGAAAACATGATTTCTGGCGATGCGTACCGTTTGGGCGACGTGATCGAGACCCGCAGCGGCACGACCATCGAGATTCACAACACCGACGCCGAAGGTCGGGTCGTTTTGGCGGATGCATTGGACGTGGCGCTGCAACACAAACCGATCGCGATCGTCGATTTGGCGACGCTGACCGGGGCGTGTATGGTTGCACTGGGGCGTGACACCGCGGGCCTGATGACAAACGACTCAGTCTTATGCGATGCCGTCGCCGAAGCAGCCGAGCATGAAGGCGAATGGGCTTGGGAATTACCCATGTTCAGCTTCTTTGACGAGCAAGTGAAAAGCAAAGTCGCCGACATCAAGAATGTTGGCGATGGAAGATGGGGCGGCGCGATTACGGCGGCTAAATTCTTAGAACAATTTGTTGATAAGACACCGTGGGTTCATATCGATATCGCTGGGCCAGCATTCGCGGAAAGCCCCAAACCACATCGCGACGCGGGTGCGACCGGTGTGATGGTCCGCACCTTGATTCGCTGGCTGCAAACGAAAGAGCCAGCGTAGCTTGGTGGCTTTAGTTCTGCCTTACGTTATTCGCTTTTGATTTCGAAGATCGCCTCAACTTCGACGGCGACTCCGGTGGGCAATTGTGCAAAACCGACGGCGCTGCGAGCGTGGTAGCCGTCGCCAGTCTTTCCGTAAATTTCATGCAGCAGATCGCTGCAGCCGTTGACGACCAAATGCTGGTCGGTGAACTGAAGGGTTGAGTTGACACAGCCGAGCAGTTTCAGAACTTTCAGGCCGTTGATGGAGCCATGAAAATTGTAGATCGAATTGAGGATCTTGACGGCACACTCTCGCGCGGCTGCTTTTCCCTGGTCGACATACAGATCATCGCCCAGCTTACCCTTGATATCGCTGACATGTCCCGAAGTGATCAGCAGGTTACCGCTGCGCACAACCATCGCCAAATAGCCTGGCTCCTGTTTCGAGAAAGTTACTCCAGCAGCGATGGCTTTTTCTTGTGGCGTCATGGCGAAAGGGTTCCTGAGAAAGAAGAAAATGGGAGACTATCAGATCGCTAGACCGGCTGATCCGGCGTTTGAGTGTAACCGTTTTTCTGGCTGCGAATCACCACCCGCATTCGCTTGATGTCGCCATCGCCAGCAGCGGCGAGTTTTTCAGCCCAAAGGTCGTCTCGAAGTGACATTTTACGCGAAACTGCGTAAACAAGGAGCAGCTGAACGCAAGAAATACTGCGATAACTGCGTCAAACTGCCGTTATGCGGCCATGGGCGAAACTAGATTTTGTTACAATGGGATAAGCCGCTCAATCCGATTCATCGGGATTTGTCGGCGGCCGCACTTCCATGCGGCCCGTTTCGCTTAGATGAAGGACGATGCAATGGCAGATGCTTCTCGCAAAATCCTGACCAGTGAAAAAACACTGTCCGAATCGCAATTACCCGGTGATTTTGGACAAGGGAATGATGCCGTCACGGCGTCTCGCGATTCTGATTTCGGCCCCAACCAATCACTTGCATACACGATCACGTCGCGGAAATTGCAAAAACTGCTGCGTGGGGGTATTCCTTCCGCGGCACCGGCGTCAGTGGATGCTGAAAAAGGTACCGCAATCGGATCGGCGAATGACGACCTGTCATCGACCGACTGCCCTCGCTATCAAATTGGAAAGGAACTCGGCAGCGGCGGAATGGGAGTCGTTTACGAGGGCTGGGATGTTCAATTGCAACGTCGCATCGCGATCAAGATCATTCGCGATAAAGAACACGCCAAGCCGAAGTGGTTGTTGCGTTTTTTTCGCGAAGCAAGAATTGCGGCGCGGATGCAGCACCCCAGCATTTTATCGATCCATGAGTTCGATATCGATTCAGAGGGTCGTGCATTTATTGTGATGGGACTGCTGGACGGCGTAACATTACGCACCGTGTTAGCAGAGGAATCGCTTGCCGATGGCGAAAATCGCATCCGCGAGTTGCCAAGCTTGCTGGCATGCTTTCTTAAAATTTGCCAGGCGATCGCTTATGCCCATTCATGCGACATTATCCACCGCGACCTTAAACCATTGAACATTATGGTTGGCCGCTATGGCGTCGTCACCGTATTAGATTGGGGGCTTGCAAAAATCATTGCAGAAGCTGACGAAGGCCACGATCATGAAAATGCCGATCCGAGTCCCGACTCGGGTGTTCATTGTGAAATCGCTGGCGATTCGATTGACGAAGATTGTCTAATTGCGACGCGCTCGGGCGAGATGATTGGGACGCCGGGCTATATTTCACCCGAGCAAGCACGTGGCGAGATCGATCGAATCGACAAGCGATCAGATGTATTTTCGCTCGGCGCTATCTTGTGTGAAATCTTAACAGGAAGACCTCCCTATGTGGCTCCGACCGTCAAAACGCTTCGAAAGCAAGCGTCGACAGCGAATCTGAATGATGCTTTCTCGGGACTCGATCGTTGTGGTGCCCCGCCGATCTTGGTCAATTTAGCGAAACAGTGCCTATCGCCTGATCCCAGCAACCGTCCCTGCGACGCCAGCGAAATTGTCACCGCCATCACCGCCTATCTCGATTCCGGCCAACTTCGCGCTGAACAAGAACTCGTCAGATTTTTTGACCTTTCGATGGATTTATTCTGTATCGCCAACACCAGCGGATATTTTTATCGCCTGAACGAAAACTTCCAACGAGTGCTCGGATATACGACTGCCGAGTTGACTTCGTGTCAGTTTGTAGACTTTGTCCACCCGGAAGATCGAGCCAAGACACTGGTCGAAATCGAAAAACTGGCGCGCGGCGAACCAGCGTTCCAGTTCATCAACCGCTATCGTCACAAAGATGGGCATTACGTTTGGCTGGAATGGATGGCGCGATCGGTTCCCGAGGAGGCATCCGTCTACGCAGTTGCTCGCGATGTAACCGAACGGATCGCCGCATCGGAAGCCCGGAAAAAACTCGAGGCGGAGCATCACCTGTTGGGCCGATTGGTCGATGCGACCGAAGATGCGATTATCTGTAAAGATCCCAACGGATTCATTCGCAGTTGGAATGCGACCGCCGAGGCACTGTATGGTTATTCAGCCGACGAAATCATTGGCAAACATATATCCATCCTGTTAAAACCCGAACAGTTGCGTGAAGAGTTAGCGGTCGTTGAAGAAGTCAGGCGTCGTGGATCGATCCCGCCATTCCAAACGGTGCGCGTCGGCAAGGATGGCATAACAATCGATGTGTCGATATCGATGAGCCTGCTGTCGGATGCCCAGGGGAACATTATTAGTGTTTCCAGGGGCCAAGCGAGCCAGCAAGAATCCACGACAGCGGGTAACCAAGAATCGATTCCATAGTGAAGGCTAACTGCGGGAAGAACTCCGTTTGCCGAAATTGTTCCGACACCAAGCGAGTGCGGCGAATACCAAAAGAGAGCCACAACGTCGCTTAAGTCATACCGCGCGATCCTTATCTGGTTATTTTTATGTTTAGAGTTAAGCATGCTTGTCAAATCCGCAGGAATCTTCCAAACTACGCAACAGGGTAGATTTTGTGGCTTTATAGGCGTACCGATTCAGAGTGGCCATCGGATTTATTTGGTTCGTAGGACAGGGCCGGAAAAGCCGGTATATCGGCTCCGGCGTTTTATGCCCCACGAGCCACAGGTGTCGTGCGGTTAAGCGTGCTTTTATGGTTTTGGGTGTGATGAAACATAAATGAATCAGCCACACGATCAAGAGACACTTGCCGGCACGGTGGAGACATCACCATCACGAGACGCGCTCTGGCGCAGCGAGCAGCGATATCGGGCACTGATCGAAGCGACCAGCCAGACTGTTTGGTCTTGGTCGCCGCAAAATGGTGCGACCGAGTTCGATCGATCCCGGAAATGGTGGGAAGAGCTGACCGGACAGTCGATGGCTGAGCAGCAGCGAAACGCGAACGCTTGGCTCGATGTATTGCATCCGACCGACCGATTGCTGGCTGAACAAGCCTGGACCGAAGCGACAGCGAAGCGGGCGGCTTACGAGATTGTCTATCGTGTCCGCGGGCGAATGGGTGGATGGAAGCATGTGCGTGCCAGGGGAGTACCTATCCTTGGGCCTGATGACTCGGTGAGCGAATGGATCGGGACGCTTGATGACGTGACGGTGCAGCAGGTAGCGGCGACCGAGCGCGAACGATTGCTTTGCGATGCCGAAACCGAGCGTTATCGGTTGGCGGAAGTTTTTCGCCATGCCCCTTCGTTTATGGCGGTGCTGCGTGGCCCTAATCATGTCTTTGAACGCGTCAATGATCGTCACAAACAATTGTTCGGTGGTCGCGATGTGATCGGATTACCGATGGCCGAAGCGTTGCCGGAATTAGCTGACCAAGGTTATGTCGAATTGCTGAATCATGTTTTTGGCTCGGGTAAACCTTATGTCGCGACCGACGCCAGAGTCTTGATCAAGAATCCTGACACCCAAACCGAACGCATTTTACAATTCGTCTACCAACCCATGTTTGATTCCCATTGCCGTGTCACCGGTGTGATTGTGCAAGGATTGGACATGACCGAGCAACGCCAGGCCGAAGAAGAACTACGTGATATACGTTCACGAATGGAAGCGGCGTTAGAAGCCGGCGCGATAGGCACATGGAGTTGGGATGTAGTCGGGGACCGTTTTTATGGCGACAACAGTTTAGCGCGAATGTTCTCGGTCGCCACGGAAGATGTCTTTGCGGGTAACAGATTGTCGCAGATAGTCCAGAAGATTCACCCCGAAGATCGTCCGTATGTTCAAGCAAAAATCGAACGGGCACTTCTCAGCGGCGATCGATATGAAGCCAGCTATCGCGTGATTAAGAATGACGGTACTTGGAAATGGATCGCGGCGCGGGGGAAAATCGAACGCGATGAATCGGGCCAAGCAATCCGGTTTCCCGGTGTTGTCATTGATGTAACGGATTGGAAACGCGCCGAGGAAGATTTAGCGCGCCTGACAGACGATTCCGCCCGACGCAAACGACTTTATGAAACATTCTTATCCAGCATTCCCGATTTCGCATACGTTTTTGATCTCGATCACAAGTTCTGTTATGCCAACGACGTGCTGCTGAAGACATGGGGGCGAACATGGGACGAAGCGATCGGAAAAACGTGTCACGAGTTGGGTTATGAAAAGTGGCACGCGGAGATGCACGACCGCGAGATTGAACAGGTGAAACTGACTCGCCAACCGCTGCGTGGTGAAGTTCCGTTCAATGGAACTTTCGGTCGCCGAGATTATGAATACATCTTTGTGCCAGTCATCGGCAAAGACGGTGAAGTCGAAGCGGTCGCGGGTACCACGCGCGACGTGACTGACCGCAAGCTGGCCGAGCAGGCGCTACGTGACATAGCACGCCGCAAAGATGACTTTTTGGCCATGCTGGCACACGAATTGCGTAATCCGCTGGCCCCGATCCGAAACGGCTTGCAGGTCATGCGGTTGGCGGAAACAGACGTTGATGAACTAGCCAAGGTTCGCGACATGATGGAACGTCAACTGGGTCACTTGGTCCGCTTAATCGACGACCTGTTGGATATCTCGCGAATTACACGAAACAAAATGCAACTTCGCCGAACACAAGTTTCGATCGCGGATGTGATCGATAGTGCGGTCGAAACGGCTAGCCCAGCGATTGTGGAAGCGGGGCATCACCTCAGTGTTGTCTTGCCACCGGATCCGATTATGCTGCAGGCCGACTTGACGCGATTGGCTCAGGTTTTTTCGAACTTGTTGAACAACAGTGCGAAGTACACGCCGCGCGGTGGCACAATCGTGTTATCGGTTAAGCCTCCGCATGATCATCATGTCGTCATCACGGTCTGCGACAGCGGGATCGGAATCCCTGCGGATGCGTTGCCAACCCTGTTCGATATGTTCAGCCAAGTGGATCGCAGCCTTGAACGCTCCAGCGGCGGACTCGGTATCGGATTGGCCTTAGTGAAAGGATTGGTGGAGATGCATGGGGGAACCGTCGCGGCAACGAGTGTCGAGGGCAGCGGTAGCACGTTTACGGTTCGCTTGCCCATTGAAAAGACTGATCAACTTGGTACCCCAATCAAAAGCAGCGAGGATCTGATGGAACAGCCGAATCGACGCGTGTTGGTCGTAGACGACAATCGTGATGGCGCGAACTCGATGGCGACCGTGCTTAGATTGCTCGGCAATGACGTCGCAACGGCCCACGACGGAATCGAAGCCGTTGAAGTCGCAGAAAGCTACTTGCCACAAATTATTCTGATGGATATCGGGCTACCGCGACTCAATGGACTCGACGCCACGCAGCGAATTCGCCAGCAACCGTGGGGCGAAACGATCAAAATCATCGCATTGACCGGCTGGGGGCAAGATAACGATCGCCTGCGGTCGTATTCCGCCGGTTGTGACGGCCACCTCGTCAAACCAGTCGACTTGCCGGAGCTGCAAAAACTACTCGCCGAACTTCACCGTCCAAACGAGTAACACAAATCAATCGCTTTGTGGAATCCGGCTGATCAGTACCAAAGGATGACTACAACATCTGCTGGAATCGTTCAAACAAATAATGGCTGTCATGCGGCCCCGCGGCCGCTTCGGGGTGATACTGCACCGCGAAAGCCGTTGCGTCGCGATGACGCACACCTGCGATCGTATCATCATTCAAGTTGCGGTGGGTTACTTCCAAACAATCGGGCAACGAATCATCATCGACCGCAAAGCCATGATTCTGCGTTGTGATTTCGATCTTGCCGGTCTGCACATCCAACACCGGTTGATTCGCACCACGATGTCCAAACTTTAACTTGAAAGTCTTCGCACCAAGAGCGATCGACAACAGTTGATGCCCCAAACAAATCCCAAAGACGGGAGTTTTGCCAACTAACTTTGCAATCGTTTGATGCGCGTACTGCAGCGGTTCGGGATCACCGGGGCCGTTGGACAAAAAGACGCCACTTGGCTGAAGTCTTAAGATATCAACAGCGGATGTATCGCCTGGGACGATCGTGACGCGATTGCCGCGAGAATAGAAATGCCTAGCAATATTCCATTTCATTCCAAAGTCCATGCAAACCACATGCGGTGCATCTGGCGACGGTGATTCAATCACGCGCGCTGGCAACGTCGCACCACCGGGTGTCGTCCACTGATCCAGCGACTCGCTCCACTGCGTGATCGACTGCGGCATCACTTCACGAACAAGATCTCTACCAACCAGTCCGGGGGAAGCCTGTGCTTTGGCAACCAGCGACGCATCATTTAGGTCGACCGTCGACAACACACCGCGCATCGCGCCAGCGGTTCGGATGCGGCGAACAAGCGACCTCGTATCAATTCCCGCGATCGCGACCACACCGTTTCGCACCAAAAAATCGGCCAGCGAGCCGTTTGCCCGAAAGTTGCTGTGGATTCGACTGTCTTCGCGGACCACGAAACCCGACAGCGATGTACCGCCCCGCTCGTTATCCGCATCCACGATTCCGTAATTGCCGATCTGTGG
>DIUH01000197.1 GCA_002428205.1 Planctomycetaceae bacterium UBA6163 | reverse complement strand
ATCGTCATCGCCAGCCCGCCTGATGGGAAGAATCGTCGTAATCGACAAACAAGAAATAGCCCGATTGGCTGTTTTTACAGTCGCCATACGGAGATATCAAGACGAGGCGGGAACGAAAGTACAATTTTTTGGAAGGTGCGACTCGGTGTGATTTGATGGAAAATGAGCCGAATTACCCGCGAAAAATGGATGGCGCCGTTTGAACTGCACCGTTTGAACTTCGCCGTTCATGAAACTAACAGGCGGGATGGCTTGAGAGTAGCCGGGGAAACAATCCTACTTCCATAGTCACAATATTGCACCCAAGATGATCGATGTAATCTTGGTCAAGTGAAAATTCAATGGCGAAGTTCATCTGCACTTGAAATGCTTTAAACGCCGCATCTTTTGGTTCCTTGCCTCGCCGCAGGCCAGCTTCGAAAACTGAAAAAAATACGATGAAGCTAGCAATGTATTCGACTGGTAGCGTGACGCACTGATAACGAAGAACCAAATCGCGAGATCGGCGGACTCTAAAATACGCAACGATGTTTCTTTGGAAAATCCTGTTTGGCAGGACCTCTTTATGTGGACTGGCATATGCAGACCTAAGCACGCAGTCCATGGCTGCCGCGATTTTCTCCCTAAATGGTCGCGAACCATGGACTGTGTAGCAGATACTTTCAGTTGAGTCATTCATAAGATAATAACCAGTAGGCTTTCACTTCGACTGACGGATGAATATCGGTGCCGAGTGGCGCCAATCTTTTGCTTCGTTCGTAAGGACTAACGTGCCAGAGCCGATCTCCCCAACGGCTGGCACTTCCAAAATAATAATTGAAGAGGTGGCTGAAAGCTTTCGCGGCACCCCTTTAAAGGTTACCGGAATCCGCCTTTCTTCCGCAACGACCTCGGCAAATAGTTGGCCGTCGCACCAATCTTCTTCGCCAGAAGATACAATCAACCTGTGGATTGACTTTTCATGTTTTGTAACTGCAATCGCCGCTGGCGTACTATGGGTTCTGTTAATAAACCTAACGGGAACCAGTCTCTCAAACGCAACTCTTTCACCCTGGACGCCCCTCAGCACTACGCTCGATGACGTTTGGGTATTTTGCACCAGGGCTGTATCAAACGATATCGTGAAAGCCCTCTCCCCTTCGTTACTATGCGTAGCCGTTGATTTGGTGACCGATTCCCCCAATACGCTAATCCGTAGCGAACTCCTTTCAGTGTAGTGCGGCGAAATGTTAAGCTGACAATCGAGGGAAGATTTCCCTTCTTCAACACGGAATACGCTTGGCACGTTCTCGGCAATTTCTTCGATGTGAGCACTTACATTCACATGAAACCCGACAGGCTCGCCGCGTATTTGAATGCGGCTTGAATATGCTCCCGGTTTGATCTTTTTATGGTCTAGCTGAATTGTCACGCATCCGGAAATTATTTCATTCGGCGCAACCAGCTTAGTTACGGAGACAGACTTGCAGGCACAGTTGGTTTTGGCTTCGACAAATTTCCAAGTTTCTTGCAAGTCATTCTGAATTTCAAATTTTAGTTGCAGTTCGCTTGTTGCTAGCACCGTCCCCGCGTCGAGATCGATTTGCTCTGTCTTGGTGAGCTGTCGCTGTCGAGGTTCTTGACCGAATAAGCTCGTCGCGAACGCAAGGAGCCCGCACAGGCCCGCTATGGCTCGTGCAGTCCCTTGCGAAGCGAGCGGATGATCCGCACCTGTTCGTGCAAGAGACTTGGGTGTAGGAGAATCCTCAGATAAACCTCGCATGTATTCACCACATCGGGCTGGAAATTCAATTCTTTAGCAATTGCAATCTCATGCTTGATGCAACGTCGCTCTACCGAGAAAAAATCAAGCATATAGTGATGTCTTGGATAAAGCCATCCCCACCGCTCTATGTACTCATGATAAAGAACGTTGTGAAATGCTTCGTGTGCCAAAACCAACACCAAGGTTTCCTTCGATATGGAATCTGTTTCACGTATATTAATTTTGCCGCGGCCTGGGCTCAAGGCAGCCGAAGCGAAGTGCCTCGATCGCTTCGACTGCCGAACACACTTTACGACTTTTAAAAAGTTGTCTTCAAATTGACGCGTTGTAGACAATATCTGAAGGGCGTTATCAACGTCACGACGGAATTTGTCGCTCCCACGAACGGAAACTCGCATCAATTTTGAACTGAACATCGATTAATCGAACGCCCCAAGCTTTGCCATATATTGACGGATTACATATTGAGTGTGCGGATCACTACCGAGTGACGCCGTCGTTGGCGGTTTTGGCCAAAGATAAACGACACCGGTTCCGCATATACCTCCCACCACACCACCAATACAAATGCTTTCAAGAATATGAGGCTCATCGGGATTCGCGTAGGGAATTACGTTACCCGCCCCGCCTGCTGCAAGGCCTCCGGTTACACATCCGACGACGGCGCCGACTCCCGCTCCAAACGGCGCTCCGACACCACCTACTGCACCACCAACTACTGCACCACCGGCGCCTCCCGTCACTGCTCCTGCACCGCATCCGATCCAGAAGTCTCCCCAATTCCAACTCAATCTGCCAGCCATCGATACCGCGCCATAGCTTGCTATCCCGGCGTGTTCATAATCAGCGAGATATGCCTCTGCTTCGTCAATTGTGACGTTATCAAACACAAGAAGCGAACTTGAGGCTTCACCTACAATCGCCCCAGCATCATTGGTCAGCGTCGTCGGGCCGGCGGTCGCCATCTTCCCGGAAATCAAACCATGAACCTCTGATAGTGGCTCATCAGGATCCAACGGGCTCCCAGAGTAAGATAAGAGCCAGTCATCACCATCAACAGTTACCAAACAATTGATACCAACGCCACTCGCGGTGATTACGATGGCGGAGAGCGTACCGCTTGTTCCACTGATGGTAAACGCAGGAGAAGTCGTACCCGATACGTTCCCTGTAGTGGATTCTACGAACGCGCCGTCTTCTGCAGGAAGAAAAATCGCTCCGCTTGACAGACCAATTCCTAGAGACAGGAGATCAGCCGAAGAATTTCCTACGCCTCCAGTTCCGGATGAACCGGGGTCGGGATTGCCATCGCTAGGGGGGGGGCAACTGGGCATACGTCGGAGACTGCAAAATCATCGCGGTCATAATACTCGCGAACACAATCAGTTTCATACCAACACCTTTCTGAGTTTAAGGGATCGACCTGAACGCAGCTACTTCGCTGCCGCCGTGAGCGTAGCAACCCAGGCAGGGGGGGTCAAGAATCCACGCAGTTTTTTGTTACCAAGCCTGTCGCATTGGGACGTGAAAGAAACTCAGCGTAGACTTGATAGGGACAGCTTGCTTTGCTGGGGTACGTTCAGGCAAAGCATTTTTCTTGAACGTGGCAGCTTCGCTGGTGATTTACTATTGGTGATAGGCTCGCGGCTGTGGTCAATGTTTACCGCGCCAGGACATGCTTGGCACAGCAATCAGTCGATCGCAACGGAATGTACGGGCTCACTCGCTAACTCCTTGACGCGCGCTCAGCCCGAAGCCGAAGCAGCGCCAGCATGTCAACGAGTTTGCACATTGCCTCGGCTTCCTGCTGCTGGGATTCTTCCAGCACGCCGGTTTGATCCTGCTGGTCGAGAAGCTTGGTAAGGCGCGCATCCAATGCGGGCGGTAGAGCAAAGTGCGACCAGTCCTCTGGCAGATCTACTTCGATAGCCACAGAACTCATGCTTTAACTCGCTTTCGCAAAAAACGTAGCTCGCCGATCAGCCGCGACGGTAGCCGTTTTCAGCTTTTCCGTCGTCAAGGATTCCCTGAAAACTGACTCGTTCTGAAATGCAAGTATTTCTTGACGCTTGCCGCAGCCCGTGAACCAACTGATTTTCCATTGTACGGAGTCGAGTCGCTCGCAGGGAAACCCTGGCGACAGGCACCGTATCGAATGGCTCTACGCGTTTTTGCGGCGATCGACCAATAGGGTGTCGGTCTGTGCCGNNATCGTTGATTGGCGAAGTCGATCCATTCGCGAGTCAGTTTCGCAGCGAGGAACTTGAGATTTCGATAGTAACGGGGCAGCAATCGCTTGGGATCGCCGAGCGTTCGATGTGCCCATTCGAAGCCGATTTTCTGGACCCATAACGGCGCCCTCTCAACCCGTCCCGCGGCGAAGTCGAAGCTCGCGCCGACCTGAATCGACACGGGCACTCCCAACGACTGGTAATGTTCCGCGATCCACTTTTCGCCTTTGGGTTGTCCGAATGCGACCAGTAGAATGTCGGGTTTAGCGGCGCGGATGTCCGCGAACTGCTGTTCGATTTCGGCTGGCGACAATTTTCGATAGGGCGGCGATTGAACACCGGCGACGATCATGCCGGGGTAACGGGCGGCTAGGTTGTCAGCACACGCTTGTGCGACGCCTGGTTCGGCACCGAGGAAATAGATTCGCCAACCGTGTTCGGCGGCTCGTTCGGCCAAGCGGAAAATCATCTCGCTGCCCGCGACTCGGCAGGGCAAGCGGTCCTCGGCGGCGCCAAGCAGCGATCGCCAAACGATCGGTTGACCGTCGGCGAGGATCATCGATGCGCCAGCAGTAATCGGCTCGAGCGATGGATCTTCGGCGGCCAACATCGCGTAGTTCAAGTTCGCGGTGATCACATAACGCGGCGTGCGCTCGGCGACCATCGATGCGATGCCATCGAGAGCCGAGTCCATTGTCACTTGGTCAAACGGCACGTTCCAAACGTTGATCACTTTGGCGCGCTGGTAGGGTACGCTCACCGTTCGAACACGTGGTGTGACCGGAACCGGAGCGGCCGGCGCCGGCGGAGTGGCCGATTCCACTTGTGCATCGTTGTTTGTTTGCGGCGTTGCTGGTACCAACACAACGACCGGACTTGCCGCGATCACAGGCGATTGTGGGGCGGGCAGGATCGGCGAGTGCGAAGCGACTTGCCACTGAGCGGGCGGCAGAACGGGATCGGATTGCATCGACATAGCAGCTTTGAAAATCGAATCAGAACAGGAAACCAAAGCGAGTTGCGGCGGCGAAGCACCAGCAAAAGCGGTTTCCAAAGACAATGTTGCGCAAAAAACATAGACCGCTCTTCGCCCGAGCGATTTCGTTTTATGATGCCAGAGGCGATCGATCGTAACCAAGTCGAACGGATTTACCGGTGATGACGATTGAGCCGCCCTTTTCGTGATCGCCAAAGGCCTCAGCCCTCTGGCCGCGATGCGGTTTCGTGTTTTGAACTTGCAACAGGAGCAGCCGGATGCCAGATCGTTGGATCGTGATTTCACTCGACGCGTTCGCGAATCTGGCGATCGGAGCGTACGGGTCGTCCTGGAACACGACACCAAGCATCGATGGCATCGCGTCCCGTGGTATCACCTGGGATCGTTCCGTCGTTACCTCGGACGACACCGTGCAAACACTGCGTGATTGCTGGACAGCACCTCAAGAGATGGCCTCCCATGGTGATGTTGGTGTTGGCGACTGGATTGCCAAGTGTCGCAAGCACGGGCGTGTCGAATTGATCCTGGGCGACGATCCCGGCGGTCACGACCAATCAAAAAAGCTTGCTCAGCTTGCTGGCGAAGTCGGCTTTGACCGCTGCACGATGATCGAAGTCAACGTCGGCGAAGAACCATCCGACGAGATTGAATCGACGGCGATCGCCCAGCTTTTTGCGGCGTTGGTCGACCGGTTGCAAGAAGTGACTGAAGCGGAGGCGTCTGGTACGGCCGCCGGTTCAGTATGGTCGGTGTTGTGGCTGCACAGCGACCTGCTGGCTCGCCACTGGGACGCGCCGCGTTGGTTGTTTCCGGTCGACGAAGTGGACGAACCGTCCGAAGCGTCTGATGAGCTGGACGAGGATGAATACGAAGACGCAGAAGACGATATCGAAGAGATTGAGGTCGAAGTCGAAGTCGAGGTTCAATACGCCGACTTTTCGGACGATTCGCTAGAGCGAGACGTCGCGTTCGAACCGGCCAGCGAAGATTTTCGGCCGCCTTCTTACGCGTTCGACCTGTTGCCCGACCCGTCGTTTGATCCGACTTTGGAGGACGACGAAGAGCAACAAGGCGGGCCGCCCGAATTGGTCGATTCTGTCACGCCGCCGGATTATCGCATCGGCCCCGACGACCATCCCGATTGGGTGATGACATGGATGCAAACTTACGGATGCCAAGTGCGGTTGGTCGACCAGCTGATTGCGATGGTCGCAGAAACGATCAAGCAAATTGACCCCAGCATCGGCTTGGCGGTTGTCGGAACCAGCGGCTTTTCCTTCGGACAAAATGGCTGGATCGGGCATCGCGCCGGCCCGTTGTGCAGTCCCCAAATTCAAGTCCCGGCGATTGTCCAGGCCCGCTCGGGCCCGATGCTGCGTTGGCCAAGATTATCGTCTTTGGCGGAGGTGGTTCAGCGGATTGTGCCAGGCCAGGGCGCCCCATCGCCCGAGTTCTGGGCCGGATTGAGCGATTTCGAGCCGCAGCGAGATGAAGCAACCGCGCCGCGCCGGGCGCCCGAAGTCCGCACGCGGTCTGATCGAGCGGCAGCGGCGATCACGACAGGTCAATGGTTTTTTGTTCGTGACGACGATGCGACGCGATTGTTTCTCAAGCCAGACGATCGCGACGATGTCAACGATGTAGCCGATCGCTGCCGCGACGTCGTTGACGAGTTCCTGGAAAAGTTCTAATTCGCGGATGCCAGGGCTACAGCCCGAAGCAGCATCTTGGTTCCGCCAAGCCCATAATACCCCCTATATATCCCAATGGATAGATTGATGTGGACTCAAAGTCCTTTTGGGTATTTCCTTGCCAATGCAAGATGCGCCATGGCGTTAGATTTGCGCGTCGTGAAACAAGTGAAAAAATTCTGCAGTATTTAAAGCGGGTGCTTTGGGATCGGGAACAGTCGACATCGATCAAGAATCGATACGTATAGATCAGTCAAATTGAATTCTCCTGCCCCGCCGGTCGTGATCCTCCCGGTTCCGCTCGTGCCAGCCGAATTACCCCCATGCCAGCATAGTGATCCGAGCGTACAACGACCGTGGGAAATTGGCGCCCCTTGCCGTGGGCACCACCACGATCGACACCCGAATGTCTAAAGATATTGGCCCCATAATGGCCAGCTGCTACAATAAGGAAGTCGGGTTGGGGCGAGAATGCGCTGGTGTACCGACTTCAGGCGGCGTCCGAGAACAAAACACTCACTTGGCGAAAACGCATGAGCGGTTGCGGATTCAGCGTCGACTCTGGCGGCAATGACGATGAAGATCGTGGGGTAGGCTTCCAGCCTGCCGTTCAAAACCGAGCCCACAATCCGACGCACGAAATTAGCTCTTTCGCAAGCCAAAGCGTCACGCATGACGCCATCTTTACTCGACACTTCGTGTCACCGTTTGCCCCAGCAATCGATTTCCAAGACGGCCAGCAAAGCATTGCCGACTACCCGTCCGGAACAGCCGCTGGCAGCCCAACCTACACGTACGTTTATGCCAGCTACATCGACGAACCGGTGATGCGTGGCGGCAGCGTAGGCTTGCGCTATTATCATCGCAACCAAAAATACAGCATCATGGCTGCAAGTGATGGAGGAGGATCGGTCGTAGAACGGTATGCGTATAGTGCGTATGGGCAAGTTACAATTTAGGCGCCAAGGGAATGTTTCAAGAATGATTTTCGCTGAGTGTTTCACATTCTTGGCGGCTAAAGCCTGGACACCAGCGCGCTCCACGAACGAAGCAGCAACGCAGGGTGTGTTCCATGATGCGATTGAACAGTTCAAAAGTACCCAAGTCCGAGTGAATCTACGGCTGAGGACGGACCGTAGGCTGGGTTGGTTCCTCTTGGGGTGGACGAACTGGGTCAAGCACGCGCTGGTGTACAGCCTTTAGGCGCCAAGGGAATGTATCAAGAATGATTCTAGCTGAGTGTTTCTCATGCTTGGCGGCTAAAGCCTGGACACCAGCGTGCTCCACGACCGGTGCGGCAACGTGGGATGCGGT